>CAZDML010000001.1:0-80016 GCA_964506645.1 uncultured Elusimicrobia bacterium
TTTTCACGACACTTAAAGCCATCGAATGGGAGCCGCCCGAAGACAACCTGGTGGCAAGCCTGAATGCCGACATGACGGCGGCCGCTCTTGTCTTCACTGTAGAAACCAGCAGCCGAAAGTAGGAGGACACCATGCCTTTTGCAACAGAACAGAAGAAATTCGGATTTAAGAAAGAAGTGAGCCGTGGGGTTTCCGAATCCGCTCCCAGCAAGTATCTGGCCGTGGGGGCCGACAGCGAGTTGACCTACAGTTCCATTCTCTTGCCGGACGACAAAATTCGGGGTTTCAAGGAGCGCTTTCCCTCGGCTCCCGGCATTAAGGAAGGCATAGGAAGTCTGGCGGCGGTGGATGTTGAGGCGTCGACTATCGGGGACCTGCTTTTCGGGTGCTTGGGTTCGGTTGCGACCGCTCAACCGGATGCCGCCAACTCGCCCACCGTCTTCCGGCACACATTCTCCCGACTAAACAGCCTGCTCATGCCATCCTTCACGTTCTTTGTGGACCGAGGCGTTTCAATCAAGCGCTATCCCCTGACCGTCATCAAGAAACTGGCGCTCGCGGGAGCGGTGGATGGCAAAGCGCAGGTGGCGGCCGAAGTCCTCTTCAAGTCCGAGGAACCGGGCTCGGCGTTTACCCCGTCCCTGGGTTCACCCAAACCGCTGATGTTTTTCCAGACGGATTTTAAACTCGACGGCATTACGGACTTAAACGTCAAAAGTTGGACCTTGGGTATAGACAACGGATCCGTTGCTCAGCGAACGCTCAATCAGTCGCGCGATGCTAAAGACATCGTCTCTCCCGGGCGGTTTGTGATTGATGGCGGTTTTGAAATCTATTTCGAGACCGACGCCCAACGTCAGAAGTTTCTGGATGCCGGCGCTGCTGCCTTAAACATCATCCTGACCGGCGACATTATCGAGGACACCTTTAAAAACCAGCTCGAGTTCAAACTGCCGGAGATCCGCTACTCGGCTTATCCCTACGGAAGCCTTGAAGATCTTCTAGGAGCCAAAGTGGTGTTCCAGGCGCAATACAACGCGGTGGCCGGGCACAGCCTGCAGGCCGTCCTGACGAATGCAGTGAGCGGTTACTGATGAAGATGGAACCGGTCACCGCAACAGCTCTTAAAGAAAAGCTCAAGAAAGAAAAAGTCGTCGAAGTCTGCCGCATGGCCTTTCGGATCCGGAAGATTCCGCTTCTTCTTCTGGCCGAGGAGTCGGACGACCTCTGGGACTTGGCCCGGCAAGGTCAGGAAATTCTGACCCAGCGAATCAAAGCGTTGCTTGCCAGTCCCACTCTCGCGCGCATGCGCCGGATCCTGCTCAAAGGGGTAGTCGAGCCCTCCCTGACCGAGCTTGATGACAAAGAAGCTGTCGGGGTCGATTTGCTCTTGTCGGACTACCAACTGTCCTCGTCGCTCTACATTCACATCGTCAATTTTTCTTTGGAAAGTTAGGAGGCATGCTGCATGGCGGGTTTTGAAATCTTATTTGAAGCCACCGACCAAGCCTCCCCGATCATCGAGAAGCTTTCCAAGCAGATGCTGGAGGCGGCTCAGAGATCTGAACGCTTTGCCGGAGACATCGCCGTTGCTTCTCAAAAGGCGGATGAAAGTCTTTCCAAGATCTCACCAAAAGCCGCACAAGCGGGAAGTTCTCTTGCGGCTCTTGAACAGGCAAGCAATCAACTCAAAACACAACTGCTTGGGTTTGCCACCGTTGCCGGGATCACGGCCTTCTTTAAAGACTCGGCTGAGGCCGCTTTAGGCGAACAGGAAGCTCTACGGCGCCTGGGCTTTGCAGTGGACGCGGCGGGCGGATCGTTTGCCTCTCAGAAGGATCACATTCTTGCTTTTGCCAAAGAACAGCAGGATCTGACGCAGTTTTCAGACACGCAAACATTCGAAGCCATGGGACGCCTCGTGCGCATCACAGGCGACGTCGGCCAATCGATGCAAGCCACAAAACTCGCCTTCGGTCTTGCTTCCGCGTCCGGCCGCGACTTCAACTCGGTTATCGATCTCCTTGGCCCGATCTTAAACGGTGATGCGAGCCGCCTTCGCGCGCTTAAAAACGAATTCGGCGCGTTTATCGGGGACGCCAATACGGCACAGGGTGTCGTCGACGCTCTTTCCAAACGATTTTTGGGAGCCGCCGAGCAACAAGCGGGTTTTGGCCGTGAGCTCGCCAGCCTTCGAAACAAGCTGGAGGATTTCCAGGAAACGGTCGGTGCAGGCGTTCTCCCGGCCGTTCAGGTACTTCTACAAGGAGCTCTTCGTGGCGCTCAAGCCTTCGAATATTTAGGGCTGGCCATCGCGAGCGCGGCGGCGTTGGCTGCCACTCACATCCAGGGAACCTTTCAGGCCTTGGGAAAGATCATGACTGGAAATTTCTCTCAGTTGCCCGGAATCGTCAAGGATGCCACCGGCAAATTCAAGACCATTCTGGAGGAAAGCGAAATACAAGCCGTTGAAATCACCAAGCGCTACTCCCGCGATCGCCAAGAAGTCGCCAAAGAAGAGGGTGACTTAAAGACGCGGCTCACAAAGAAGTCTGTCGAAGAATCACGTAAAGAACAGGAAGAAAAAGAGAAGAACGCACGAGACGCCCACGAAAAGATTGTGCGCATCGAGTCCGAACGTTTGGAACTCGAAGGCCAGCACGCCGACTCGAGACGGCTTCTTTTGGATCAGGAAAAGGAGGAGCGTTTTCGGCAACTGGACGAGCTTAAAGAGAAAAACCTCCTCACCGATCAGGAGGTCCAGATTGCCAAGGCCAATGCGGCCGAGGTCTCGCGTCTTGGTTTCGAAAAAGCCAAGGAAGCACAGATGAAAGGATTGGACGAAGTCGCCGAAACCGCCAAAAGGACAGGGGATGCGATGGCGGGGTCCATCGGCAAAGCCGTGGCCGACATGATTCTGGAAGGCAAAAGTCTGCAAGACGCCATGATGAGCGTTTTTAACACCGTTTTACGCACCGCCATCGAGACTTATACCCGGATAGCCATTGAGGCCGCCATCGCCAGCGAAGCCGCCCAGGGCGCCGCCTTTGCCGGAGGAGGCGGAGCCGGATTATTTGTTTTGGGCGGGCTCGCCCTCAGCAAAGGGTTCAAGTTTGCTGAAGGCGGTGTAGTCACCAAGCCGACCGTTGGCCTCGTGGGAGAAGCTGGGCCCGAAGCCGTCATTCCTTTGGACCGCTTGGGGAATATCGGGAAGACGGAAGTCACCGTCCAGCAGACCAACAATTTCGCAATTTCAGGGGGCGCGGGAGAGGATCAGGTCCGAGAAATCATGCGCAAGATCTCGGACGTCACGCGTTCGGGCGCAGCCGAAGGCGCCGAGCTTGTGAAGTCCATCTTATCCCGGCAGGACAAAGTCTCTCGGCAATCGGTGTGAACGCTTATGAAAACCGTCTCGGCCGCCTATCAAGACGTCCAGAAATCGAGCCTGATCTATCCTGTGAGGAAGGTCGAGCTGTATCGCCGTCTCGCTGATGGAAGCGCATGGGAAGTCTCGCCCGCCGACATCACTTCTGAAATCGTTCGCTTGGATAGGCTGTCCTGGAAACTGGATACCGATGCCTTAAACGAATTCAAAGCATCCAACATTCGCATCGAAGTCGAGAACTCAGACCGCCGATGGGATGACGGCTCGAATCGCTTTGCGGGATTTCTGCGCTTTCGTTCGAAAATCCGCATTTCGCTGGGTCTTAAAGTAGCCGATGCTGAAGAAATCTTTCCGGTCTTCACGGGCGTGATCGAAGACGCCAATGAAAGCTCGGATAAGCCGACGCTTCAACTTGAGATCGAAAGTCTGGATGCACTCCTTCGCACGAGGTCCGCTCAACCGGCGGCTGTTTCGGTCGGTAATGAACTGCTAGGCATCGGCGACGGCGTTTTTTCGGAATTCAGCACCACTCAATTCCCTGTCGGCGCGGTAAAAGAGGTTCGCGTGGGAGGTATGCCCGTGCGGCTGGGGCTGCGATACAACGTCTCTGGTTTAAACGATCCTTCGCGGTCCGCCAAAGTCTCTTTCGTCTCCATCCAACCTCGACCCGGCGAGGAAGTCCGGGCAGATTATCTCGTCTGGAAAAAAGACCAACGTATCGAGCAAGTCGCGGGTGATCTCATGGCCGTGATCCCACAAGTCCCTGTCGCGCTTATCGAGCCCGTGGTCTTCGACCCTCCCGCCGAACGGCAGATTCTCCATACGCTCAAAGGTGATTTTGAAGCCTACGATTTAAGACTTGCCAAAGTGGTCGCGGAAGAGGAACCTCCCGAAGACGATGGTCTGCTCACCATCGATGCGTTTGATTCTAAAACCGAATGGTCGGCCGCTACGCTCAACCGCATCAATCCTCGGCGAATCCCCGGAGGCATCTCGACCCAATGGACGTCTCAGTATGAGGGCGACGACTTGCCCTCTCAGGAAGAAATCTCGGCGGAAGGCCTGCCGTCATCCTCTTGGCAAGAGCTTCAGAGCTCGCCCAACATCGCCAGCCGCAGCGCGGCAAGCGGGATTCTCTCCGTGACTCAGGCGGGCTTGAGTGATTACTTCATTCTGAACAATCAGGAAGACGTCGGCAGTTCACGCTCCGTGTATGCGCGGATCCGCGTCACCCAGATCACTGCGGGACGCATTGAAATCGGATCCGTCGTACCGGGCGGGTCTCCCGCAAAGGGAGCATCCATGTGGTTCGAGGCGTTGAGCGGCGTTCGCATCCGTACCGGTGGCACTGAGTACGGGCCCTTCAATGTGGACGTAACTCAATTTCACAACTATCGGCTGGCCTTCACGATGGCAAATCCCAATACCGGAACATGGAAACTCTATATCGATGGCGTCCAAGTCGGGACAGGCCCCGTCGGACAAGCCGACCCGCTCATGTTCCAAGGCATTTTTCTGCATTCGATTTCTGGTTCTGGGAACGTCTTTCAGATCGATTACCTCCGATTCAACGGGGTAAACGAAAACCTCCCAGTCGGAACCTGGGAGAAAGTCATCGATTACAGCGTCCATTTGCCGGGACTCGTGCAGGCGGGTCTCATCACGACGCTGGGGAAGTTCTTCGCGGAGCGTTTGGGCACGCTTTCAAATATTCAATTCTTTTTCTCGTGGAGCACGAACGGCACAAGCTATAGCGCGGACCAATCGATTGCAATAGGGGCCGATCTGGGGAGCTTTGTTCCGGCGAACGCTCCACGCTACATCAAATTCAAAATCCAAATCACCGCTGATGAGAATTCTCAATTGGTGGCCGTCAAAAACCTCTGCCTGCCGGCGCTGGCAATATCCAATCTCATCGAAGCGGGAAGCGGTGTGGTGTCTTGGGAAACCTGGAAAGCTACGACTGATCCGGGGAACGGCTCAATCAAGCGGTTCACGGCGGCCGTTGCGGCCACACCCTCAGGATTCGGTTACTACCGTTCCGTGACCGCCTCTGACTTAATCGAAACGGATGATGCCGCTCAGCTGGACAACGCCGTAGCCGAGAAGCTGGTTTTTATCGCTTTGATGGCCACGTCCGGTACAAATGCCCCGGTTCTGCGCGAGACGATCATCGATTTCACGACACGGACCGTGCTGGTTTCAATGGCGAATCTCGGCTCAAGGACGGTGTGGGATGTTCTGACCGAACTCGCCAAGATCGCCGACTTTGAAATCGGCTTGGATGGCGAGGGCCGATTCTTTTTCCGCAATAAGAGTCCCGCCGCCGTGCCCGTCACGACGCTCGATGGAGCGAATCTTGAGAAGGTCCAGTCGTTTTCGCCCGGATGGGACCGAGTGTTCAACAGTATCCGCGCCACCTTCGGCTCCTATATTCAGGAGGCGGATTCACAAACCGAAAACGAAACCTCCCCGACCAGCAGCGAGCGGTATGGAGAACGCTCTTTATCAGTCGGAGGAGGGAGCCTTGTATTTCAAACCGACGTCGATTTGGCCACTGTCATGACGCGGCGGTATTTCAGCAGTTACAAAGAACCGAAACGCCGGGCGACGGTCGTGGGACGTTTTATGCCCGAGCTGGAGTTGGGGGACCGGGTGGCGGTGGACGTCCAGATCCCCCGACAAGTCCTCCAAAGCTTCGATGCGCGTGTTCTGGGCGTCGCTCACGATCTCATGAACTTCAAGACCGAATTGGATTTGCTCGAGGTCGGCGCCTAATGCCCAAGCTCACCTTCAACAAGAAAGTCGATTGGGATCAGGCTGTCGAAAACAGCGGGCTTGTCACAGCCGATACCGGCGTTGTTTTGTCATCCAGCGTCGGGCTCTTTGGGCTCGCGGATGATTTTAATGACGGTGTCCGCGCGCCGGAATGGCTGACGCATCTCGATCAAGTCATCGACTTATTCTATTTTCCTCAGCCCACCCAATCCCAGGTCAACAGCTTTCCCATCACCCAACTGGCAACGTACAAGCTCGCACAGACATTCACCCCGGACGCTAATAAGACCGTTGTAGCGACTGCTCTGATACTCCAGAGACGTGGCTTTTTGCTGGATACGGATACGGTGACCTTGGAGTTAAGAAATACAGACGTTTCGGGAAATCCAGGATCGACACTCAATACCTCAGTTACAAAACAGGCCTCTGATTGGTTTGGAGAAGCATCGGGCTTGGGGCCTATGTGGGTGACGTTTCAATTTCCGTCGCCTGTCAATCTTCTGCAGGGCGTGAAGTACGCATTGGTCGTTGTGCCCAACTGGACACCGAGCACATCCAACTGGGCGGAGATGACGGGAGATGGACGTGATCTCTATCCCGGCGGTGATGCGCTCCGGTGGGATGCCACGCAAAGCGCCTGGTTCCCGGCCGTCTTTGGGCTCAAAGACTTTTATTTCCGCTTCTACAAACTGGTTCCGAGAGCCAAGCCCACCGAATCAGGCGGTTTTCTCACCTTTGATTATCTGGCGACTTCTGGGTCTCCGGATCACGTCCATACGATCCGTAATGTTGCGCAGGGCGGCTTCGAATTCGAGACGCGTTTCAGAAGAAGGCTGCTTTCACCGAATTTCAATACCGGCATGTTTTCCTTCGCAATTCTGCAGGGCATACGGGAAGTGGTCGACGGTGCCGCGTGGGAAGCCAAAGTCCTTCATGAGTTCGTTATGACGATCACCCAGAATGGAATCATGAATTGGGATGCGCGAATTAAAAACCAAGCAGGGCAGGACGTCTTCCAAGGATCGGCAAGCTGGCCGGTCGTTGCGAATCAGGGAATGATTGCGCCGGATGGGCAGATTTTTACGCTCCGCGTAACCAAGAACGTCAACGGCGGCGTTACTTTTCTGCTTTACCATTCGGATAACCCCTCGAATGTGCTTTTTCAGACGCAAGGCTCACCTGTTGTCCGAACACTTTCCGGCGACATCTTCTTAGAGATCGGTGGTCCCGTGGGGACCAACGGTGCTTTCGGCTCTGCCATCGATGTTGATTACGTCAAGCTGAACGCCCCTCCCGTCGAAGTCCCGACGGGATTCTTGCGACTCCGGCACAGCTTCGGGGTCAAAACCAAACTCGACAGTCTGGAGATCAGAAGACTCATTCCTGTTGTCGGAGATAAGGTCGAGATCCAACTTCGATCCGCGAGCACAGCTGCCGGGCTTGATAGCGCATCTTTTGGCCCTGTCATCACCACAACACCAGGCTCCTTTGATCCAGGGAATCCCCAAGCCGAATTCGAGAAAGCCTTGCTTAATCTGCCGTCGGCCGAGTTTTGGGAATCAAAAATCATACTGACGCGGGCATCCCCGTCACCGAACCTCGAAGAGTATTCCCTCAGCTTTACCCCAGAGACTGAGGCGGCCGTCGCCATTGAGGAAGCTGAGCCTCTTACGGTTCGCCGTCATATCAAGACCATCGACAACTGGAACAGCTTTATCGAGAAATCTTCTTCTGTGGCGATTGTCGCCGCGCCGGGAGGCGGCGGTATGGCGACGCTTTCGCCGGTCTTCCAAGATCTTTTCGATGATTTTGTGATCGACCCTGTCTGGGACATTTACGGAAGGAATGCTGGCGTCTTTGAGTCCTTCGATCTTTTGCGGATGGCCATTGAGAATACGGACTCGGACGCAATGCTGGTCAAGCATGCCGCCATTCCCACAGCTTTCAACATTACCACCCGTTGGCGGGTGGAGAACTCGGGCAGCCTGCCGGCCAATGACGATTTCGCCATGAACGTGGCCACAATATTCAACTCTCCTGCAGCGCCTGTGCCGAATGACCTCCGCTTCGGCGGGATCGCGCCGGGCAGTCATCACACGGTGATTATCCGTTGGGCAAAGAAAGCCAACGGAAGCAAAAGGTTTTCCTTTATTGCGCTCAGATCCGACGGACAATTCGTGAGCTGGAACGGTACGGCCTGGGTGACCGGCGGAGCGGTCGAGAATGTCATTCCGGCGGGCAAGGAAGAGACGCAGTGGTCTTTTGAGCTGGCGGTTACCAGCGGCAATCTCACTATCAAAGCCAGGGACGACCAGGGAGTGATCCGGTTCGATACCTCTGGCCAATCCTTGGCGATCAAAATCGGCGATCTGCAACCGTGGCTGGTCCTGGGTGACAGCAATCTTGACATGCCCGTCGGCGTGAACTATCTCTACGACTCGGTTGAGACGGATATTCCGGTCACAGGAACGACGAGCGGGTTCATTCGCTTCCGAGAAAGCTTGGGAGCGCGCGGCCGCCTCGGCAAGCTCAAGATCTTACCCACGTTGGCAAGCGCAGGGCAGATCTCTATCAAAGCGCGATCGGCGGATAGTCTGGATGACCTGATTGCCGCGCCGTTTCAGAACACCGGACAGTTCGCGCCGGATCCGGCTGGCAATGAGGTAGCGCTGGCCGTGGCCCCTGCCGCATTCTTCGAGATCGAGCTTGGGCTCTTTTCCTCCTCTCCCGGCCCAGAAATTTTTCTGTTCACTTGGGAGATCGAAGCGGTCATCGAAGACACCCCGCTCGTCCTATCTTTGGACGTCATCGACCCGAATACTCAGGCAGTCTCGGCCGCGATCAACACCGGCCAAACCGAAAATCAGGCAACGGTTCCAAATGTCAAAGACGGAGACCCAGCAACGCAGTGGATTTCAACGGCAAGCCAGGAAGCATTCGGGATCAGTTGGACGCTGACCCTTGGCTTCCGGCGCGCGGGAGTTCCAGTTGAGGAGATCATCGACACCATCATCCTCCGTAACACCAATTTCGGCAGGATCGACGTCGAGCTTTCCAAAATCGGGTTCAACAATCGAAAGATCGTCTGGAGCGGAGAGCTTTTAGCCGCGGACGTAATCCTGCGCTTCGATCCGTATCTGACCTCCAACATCATCATCTATATCACCGGAAGCAGGACCCCGAATGAAAAGAAAACCCTGGGAGAAGTCTACGCCGGTCGCCTGTTGGCAGTTCTTCCCAACTTCAACGAATACGAACCGAAACGCGAGCTGGTGGAGTCAGGCAACCTCCGCACGTTGGGCGGGAAACTCGTCGCCTATCGCGGCAGGAACAAATACCTCTCGCGCTGGAGAGTGTCGCAGGTGGACAAAGACCGAAAGGACTTAGTCGAGCAAGTATTCAAAGAGAATCCACTCGTCTCGTTTTGGCCCGAACCAAAGTACAGATCCCGCGATTTATTCGATGTCGGCTGGAGCGTTGAAACGATCCCTTTTGCCTATACCGACGTAGTCAAAACAGCAGGACACACGTTGGAAGGCGAGATGACGGAAATTTAGGAGGGACCCATGGCTGATGAAACGGCACTAAAAGACGGAAACCGAAATCCAACGATACTCTTTGAAAATGACGGAGAAGTCCGCCGAGTATCAAATACCAACCCTCTGCCGGTGACAGGTGTCATCGGAACGGGTGATCCTGTCCCCGTAACAGGAACAGTCGGCATCAGCGGTACCGTGCCCGTCACCGGTACGGTCTCCGTAACTTCGGATGCGATCCTCAGCGAAACACGCGAACAGACAGGGTCCATCGCGAACTTTACGCTTATTACGCCCGCAACAGGGAAACGCCTTTTGATCAAAGGGATGTCCGTCTTCGTCGATTCCGCCAGCGGCTACGACGCGGGAATCCGCATGGCCGGCGGAAAAGCGCTTCACAAAGTATTCCGAAGCGATCAGCAGGGTGTTTATGTCACGGCCAATTATTTAGGCGCGGTCAACGAAGCCTTGACGGTTTTCATCAACGGCGTGGGCGGCGGCATCCGGAGCTTCTTTCTTGTCAACTACCAGGAAGTGTGAGATGAGCGAATCCCATTCGACACTGGAACGTTTGTCGGCGCTCGAAGCGAAAACGGATCAGATGCTCTCCGAAGTAGCGCTTCTGCGGGCCTCGTTCGTCTCTTTGGAGAAGTACCTCTTGAGCCACACCAAGGAAATTGAGCGTTTGTCGACAGAGATGTCCATCGTTAAGCAGATCGGCATGTGGATTTTCGCACCGTTCCTGGGGACCTTCGGCATCGGCGCGCTCTTGGCGATATATATGGCGCTGAAGAAACCATGAGCATTATGTCTGCATCGGACCTCTTCATCGATAAAGCGAAATCCCGTGCATGGAAGGGGATCGTCTGGCACCACAGTGCAAGCCCCGATGGACAGATAAGAGACTGGGACGGGATCGTCAAATATCACACCTCCTTTCGTGTCGACTTCGAGATCGTCACTGAAGAGGAGTTCAAATGGCGACTGCAATACGGGCACGGGAAAACCTTCCAGCGGCCGTGGCGCAATGTCGGCTACCACGGCGGCACCGAATGGGTGGACGGCAAGGTCGTGTTCAATTGGGGGCGGCCTCTCACTGAAATCGGCGCTCACTCCGGCGTCAAGAACGCATCGAATCTCTTCAACACCGAATATCTCGGTCTTTGCGCGGTCGGCAATTTCGACACAACACCGCCCAAGCCGGAGCATTGGGAATTCAATCTTCATATCACTCGCACATTCATGACGGCCTTCGGAATTACCGCAGCACGCGTCATCGGCCACCGGGAAGTATTCAGCAAGCTCGGCGTTCCTGTGCAGAAATCCTGCCCGGGCAAGTGCTGGGACCTCGAGAATTTCAGACAGTCATTAACGTAAGTAAAGGGAGGGTCAAATGGAACCAGTCAGTATCGTCGCACTCATCACCGCAAGTATCCCGTTTCTCACGGCGGTTTTTAAGAAAGTCTTCAAGACAGACCAGCTTGAGGAGTCTCCGCGTAAAGGAATCAACGCCTTGATCCCGGTCGTACTCGGAATTCTGTCCAGCGGACTCTTCGCTTACAGCCAGGGCCAGGACTGGATCACCGCGCTAGCGGTCGGTTTGGGATCCGGTGGCGCAGCCGCCAGCGCTCGGGACATTGACAAATCGCTCACCGGCATCGCCAACGCTGTCGCTATGCTCGTAAGAAATGATAAACGTACCTGACGACCCGGGTGGTTTGATTAATATCGGCAGGATATAAGACAATGACTTAATGTCAGCCGGCAAACGTACGATATATTTTAGTCTCCTCCTCGCTTTTTCTTTTTCTTCTATAGCGACGTCAGATCCCTGCGGCACGATCAAACCTTGTGACTGCCGGCACAAGGTCACTTTCGTTGAGCCCGTACAGGAATCGCCTCGTTCTTGTCACGGCGAAAGCAACCAGAAACCGTCCAAGGCAAATCCAGGATATCCTTGCTGCGATCAATGCCGGCTGGAGCCTACTTCGAGAACTGGTCTTGACCCCCGTTCTGTTTCGCTTGTCAAACTCGATACAAATCTCACCTTTGTCGTTCTGGTTGAAAATTCCTCAATTTACGAGCCTCCGTCACTCTCAGTAAAACGAGGCATGGCGTCCGAGCGGGGGCAACCCCCGCCTGGCTTTTTGGCGCTGCTTCATAATCTCAGCCCTCCCTCCTTCCTCGCCTAAGATCCGCAGGCCGTTTTGACGCGGCGTGCGAAGCCGCACAGCGCTTTACAATCACAGGCATCGTATCGACCCGACCAGAGGTTTTACATGACGGATGTCCAAGAATCGGACGAATCCTTAATGTCTCGCTATCAGCAAGGAGATGAAGAGGCGTTTCGGTGTATTTTTGAGCGCTACACTGTTCCGCTCATCCATTTTGCCTATCGATTCATCGGTTCCCAAGTCGAAGCAGAGGATGTCGCACAAGACGTGTTCATGCGCATTTATCGATACAAAGATCGTTATGACGCAAGGCGCCCGTTCCGCTCATGGATTTTTTCGATTACGGCACGTTTATCGGCGAACAGGGCACGCGACCGCAAGACTCACCGCGAATCATCATTAGATGGTGATGAAGATGATTTAAATGCCTCTCTTACGTTGGCTGAGCCGGCCCACAATCAGCCGGAGAAACTTTATCAATCTCAAGTTCAGGCGGCCGAAATTCTCCGAGCTATTCAAGAATTACCGGAAAATCAACGAACCGCCGTTCTTCTTTGCCGCTTCGAGGAAATGTCTTATGACGAGATTTCCACGGTGATGGGAGCCTCAGTTCAGGCTGTAAAATCACTCATTTTTCGTGGCACACAAACCCTGTTCAAACGATTAGGAAAGTTAGGCCCGCAACTTTCATCAGATTCTCGTGTATTGGCAAGTGAAGGCGGCGCAGAAGCCGCTTCAAGTCAACCAAAGGAGCCAATGCCATGAAACGTACCACAGCCTTAATCGTAGGAACATTGATAGCAGGGGTCGGGCTAATCACACCCACCGGATATGCACGCGCCGATATGGACCATAAACAAATGCAGGGAATGAGCAATGAGTATTGCACCAAACATTGCCGCGCGATGGATATTCGCAAACAGCTCGATGCGCTGAAAACCGAAATCGAAGCGGACAAGAAAGCCGGTAAGTTTACAGGCGGAAAAGTGATTGAGACGCAAAATAGAGCCAAGGCCTTGCGCGAGCATCTGGCAAAGCATGAGAAGGAATTCACCGACCTCGAAGCAGAGCTCGGTCGAGTGGAAGCTGACTTGAAATAGTCGGTCAGGGAATTTCGGCGGCGGGTGTACGGCACCTCCTTTTCACCCGCCGCCCCCCGATTTTGAAGGACAGCGATAATGAAAATGAACTGCAATGACATCCGATCAGAATTGCCCGGTTATCGGAACCTCAGAAGCGAGGATCCGAAACGCACCGCTGTGCAGTCACATTTGGATGGGTGTGAAGCGTGCCGCACGGAAGCGGCACGCTTAAGGACTTTGTGGAATACTTTGGGCGCAGATCTCGGAATCACTCCTTCGGCGGACTTCCGGGCCCGGTTTTGGGTAAGGGTTCGTCAGGAAGATGAAAAAGAAAGCCCGATCTTTGGATGGTTGACGTGGAAACGCTGGACGGCTGTCACCGCAGGGGCATTGGCTGCCTGGACCATCGGGGTTTCCGGGCCTGCTCTTTGGGCCCTAAAGGATCGCGAGACTCGATTAACGCATCCCGCGGTAACGATGATCAGTTCGCCGTTTGCTTCACAGTCGCTTGCGGATATTTACTTCAAAGGACCTGCTCATGAATAAACGTCGTTGGATATTCCTGATTTCATTCGTTGCCATTTTTGCGTTGGGGGCGGCCACTTCGTTTTTATTTGTCAGAGAATGTGCGATGAAGCCTACTGCATCAAAGGATGATCTTGGTACTTTCCATTCTTGGGCACACGCGATTGGGTTAACAAAGGATCAAGAAATCAAAATCGAGCCGCTCGAGAAATCGCTTAAACAAGATGTCGCTGCTATTCAAAAACGTCTCTCGGAAGAACGCATGTCTCTTTGTCGTTTCATGCACGAGGTGCCCATCGATCGGGCCCGCCTCGACCGACAGTTGGAGACTATTTGTGAATTGGAAAAAGAACAGCAAAAACGGGTTGTCAATCATCTTCTGACGATGAAAACGGTCCTGACGCCGGAGCAAAATGACCGCTTTTACCAACAGATGATGACTCAGCTCTGCCCTCACTGCCGGGGACAGGGCGGTAAAGATCACAAAAACTGCGAATGGTGCTCCACAAAACACGGAGCCATCAAGAAATAGTTATCGTCTCCCGCAACTTTTTAAGGGCAGCCGTGTATAGGCTTTTATTGGAGGATTGAAAATGATTGAAATGAAACGTTATGGATTGTTATTGCCTGTCGCTTTAATTGCTTTGTCTGCCGGCTTACCCAGCGTTGCCGGCGCCCACGAAGCGAAATGCCCTTTTTGTGAATTGGATGTTGTCCAAAATACGCCTGATCAAGATAACGAAGTGGCGCTCCGCTATGGTCGTAAGAGAATTGAGTACCGGTGCGTCATGTGCGCCATCGCCGATGCCAAAACCTATGAGGGCAATATCACGATCTTGGCCCCCACTGAAATCAAAGGCAAACCTGCGCTCATCCATCGTGAAAACGGGTCCTGGCGTTCGGAACCGGACAACTTGGTCTTTATCGGCGAACGGGTGAAACATCGTCACTGTCAGATCGGCTATCGGGCATTTACGAGTCAGCCGGCAATGGAATCGCATGTCAAAAAGAATAAGGTCATCCTAAAAGAAGGCAAAGCAATTACCCTCCCCGAGATGGTTAAGCTGGCCGAAAGTTACGCCAAGGAATAGATATGAAGCGGGTGGGCCGACTTGGGATGGCGTGCGCCATCGTTGTTTTATCGCTAGGGACGTTGCCTGCTGAGGAAAAAATGACTCACATGCCGCCGGGCTCCGGGGTTAGCCGAACTCTGCCGCCATTACCCGAGAATCTTCCCGCATGGCTGACCAATCGCCGAAAAAATCACATCTTTTATAAGCAGGGCCGCTACAACTTCGATATCTACAACATCCCTCGATTGGCCTACGACTTGAACGCCGTCGCGGTAGGCCATGCGATGGCCTACGAAGATCTGGTCACAGGGAAAGCTGCTACGCTCGACACTCGAACCTTTGATCGCATCAACTGGGTGCTGAAACATCCTCCGAAACTCATGCCCGATGAGGCGGCCATTTCGCCCACGTTTGGTCGCCTCTATGGGGTCTTGGAACAAGTCTTTGATTGGACGCACGTCCTTCATGCTCAAACTGTGGATGTCTTAGCCAGTACCCAGCTTACTCCCGAAGAAAAAGACCGAGAGATCGAAGCGTTGTGGACGTACTACGTGGAAAACGTACCGTATGCCGTCACGGGGCTGCCTATGAATATGGCTTTCCTGGATGGGCAGCCCTACAGCATGGCGTTCCGCAAAAAATACCCCAAGGTGAATGGCCTCTTCTGGGGGTATCACTGGCTCCAGGGAGCCATGTACGACATGCTTTATGGCGCAAGCCGAGCGCAGCAGGAAAACGCTTATGAGGTGATGGGTGAACGCTATCACAGCATTGAGCTTTATCGAACAAATCGGCCCTTCATGCCCATGTTCGCTGAAACAAGCCCCCAGTTTTCCCTGAAATATCCCCAACTCGCCAACGCCTTCGATAATCTGCACATGCTCCACGACATGGTCAACGACATTTTGGCATCGGATTGGATTTCAAATGATGATAAAGAGCGGCAAATCCGTCGCGCCATCTGGATCGTATCCGCTGAAGCCCACAAGGGCGAGAAACCGGGAGATGTGAAGGAAGAAAACGGCATGCACGATCATCGCTTTATGGCCGGGATGCCGGGCATGGGGCTCATGAAGCACGGAAATGAGGAAGTGATGTGGATGGACGGCATGGGGTGGATGAGCATGGCCGATTGCCACCACTGCTCGATGGAGCTTCCTCAAGGGAAAGACGCTTGGAAAGCACCGACGGTCAGCGCGGACGGTTGGACAATGCGAGTTCGATGCCCTCTGTGTGCCAGAGATATGTCGGCTGAGACAAAAGGTCGGTCGATCCTTCATATCCCGACCGAAGATCCGCATAAGACTCTTTTGATCATTTCCGACAAAGCGGGCAATCTGAAAACGGATAACGCGGCGGCCGTGTTTATTGAACAGGAAGGATCGCACCGCAAATGTCACCGCTGGTCGCAGGCGTTTAGTTCACGGGCAGTTTTTGATCGGTATGTGGCCGACCATCCCGAATTCAAAAACTGGAAAATCCTTTCATTCTCAGAATGGGCGGAGCAACACGGCAAGAAGCCCGACACCTACATAAAGCCGGTAGGTCCTCATGGGGTGGACAATCCTTATCAGATGGAGGCGATGTGATACAGCGCCTCAGCCGCTACTTTCTCGTTGCGTTTCTCGGCTTGGCAGTTCAGGCTGCTCATGCGGTTGATCACAACAATATCGATGCAGGGCGTCCCTTGAATTTTGATGATGCAGAAGCGATTGCTTATCAGGAGCGTGCCGTAGAGTTCGGAGGGAAGTTCATTTCGCCTCATGAAAAATCGCCCGGAGCCGAAGGTGCACTCGAATTCCTGTACGGTTTTGCCAAAGATTCTCATGCCAGTCTCGATTTGGATCCTTCTTGGGGATCAAGAGCCGGCTCAGAAGAACGGCGTTTCGATGTCGGAAACGTTGCTGTCGGGCTCTTTCACAATTTCAATCGTGAAGTGCTGAATCTTCCTGCTTTTTCATTGCGTGGGGATGTATTTCTTCCAACGGGAAGAGATTCTTCGGGAACGGATGTGCGTCTGCGCGGAATTATGAGCAAAACGGTTCAACAGTATTCCAGGCTGCACCTCAACGTCGACAGTACCTTCGTGTCTGATCCGGATCCCGGAGAACGCAACGTCATTCCGGCATTGACTCTGGGGTGGTCCCGTCCTATCGGATATCCACGCGTTTTTACGAGAACGCTCGTGGCGGAAGCCGGTGTGCGCAGCGCCGAATCAAATGGGACGGGTCCGGTCGCTACCTTAGGCCTTGGTGTGCGTCAACAGATCACCGTTCGGTCTGTTCTGGATTTTGGTGTTCGCTCAGATGTCATTGGCGGCCGCTCAGCGCCGCGCAACGACGTTGAGGTGATCGCAGGATATTCCATCGGTTTTTGAATATGGGCAAAAGGAGATTCTCTAAATGAAACGGTTCGCATTAATTCTGGTGATGTCTTTGAGTCTTTGGAGTACGGTGTGGGCTCATGGGGTTAAAGATCCGGTGTGTCGGATGGAGGTCGATACACATGCAACGGCGTATGAGGGAGAGTTTCAGGGGCAGACGTATTATTTCTGCTCCTCAGCCTGTCAAAAGCGGTTCGAAACAACGCCTCAACAGTACGTGAAAACACTGGCTGATTTATCGAAGAGCCCGAAAGCGTACGAAGTTCAAATCAAAACATCTAAAGAGCCTCTGGCTGGAAAGCCGGCCTCAATGACATTTACGGTGGTTTCGGGTACTGAAAAAGCGCCGGTGAAAACATTCGAAGTGGTTCACGAACAACTCATGCACCTGGTTATGGTCAGTGAGGATCTGAACTGGTTTACTCATGAACACCCAACGCCAAAACCCGATGGAACGTTCGATTTCAGTGGGACTTTTCCTAATGGTGGGCGCTACTATTTATATACCGACTTCACCCCGGCCGACGGGGATAACCAACTGATTCAATCTATATTGGACGTAAGCGGCAAGAGGAAACAAAAAGTTGATCTTGTCTCTGACTCTTCCTTTGAAAGGGCTGTTGACGGATATCGAGTCAATCTGGCTGTAGACCCGACGCCGCTTCAAGTTGAGAAAGCAGCAACGCTGACGTACTCGATTCGTGATTCGAAAGGAAACCCCATAACGGATATGGAACCTTATCTCGGGGCGATGGGCCACCTGTTTGCCGTTCACCAAGGAGGCGCCGAAGTTGTTCATACGCATGCAACCTCGAAAACCTCATCTGAGGAGCACGACCACTCCACGCATACGTCTGCACAAGTGAAAGAGCGAACCGGGCCCGATTTTTCATTCAAGCTCACCTTGCCGAAAGAGGGGCTCTATAAAATCTGGGCGCAATTCAGTCGTCAAGGCAAAACCCTGACCGTGCCTTTTGTTCTGGAAGCAAAACCTCTTTGGGAAAAAGCGTCTGCCAAAACAGGGTGCAACTGTGGATGTAAGGACTGTCAGAAAAAGCATGCCGAAAATTGACCTGATCGAAATCCACATGGCCTCAGCCCATTTTCCCATCGGGCTTCTTATGTCCAGCGCGCTTTTTGACGTGTTGGGCAGGTGGCTCAAGAAACCCGAGTTACGAATTACATCCTATTGGATTCATCTATTCGGCGTCGCCGCCGGTATGGGGACGTTGCTTTTGGGACTCATCGGAAATCCGTTCTTAGAGGATACGGGGTGGATTCCGCTCTTCTGGAAAGATTATGGGAATCCCATGACAGACAAGATGGCTCGCCATGCCTGGACAGGCCTCTTGAGTCTCTTAATCTTCGCTTTGTCGGCTTTATGGAGAGTACGAAAGCATGATGAGTTCACGAACGGACAAGCCGTTGTCTATTGGGCTGTGACATTTGTCTCCGTCGGACTCCTTGGACTTGCGGGATATCTGGGCGCCCATGTGATGGATTAATGCCAAAGAATAATCTGCCCCTAAAGCCCATAGATGATCGTGTCGCTAAAGTCTTGCTGAAAAGCCGGGATCGGTTCGAGCGGTTTCTCACTCAACGCCTGAGAGACCCGGAGATCGCTCGGGATCTGCTCCAGGAAAGCCTGGTCCGCGCGATCACGAAGTCCCGGGGTCTACGGGATTCCGACCGCCTTGTCCCTTGGTTTTTCCAGATCCTCCGAAATGCCTTGATCGACTATTACCGAAATCACGCCGCACGAGTACGACGCGATGAAGCCTTTCTTCGCAGCCTGGAGGAGACTGAAACTCGGAAGGCAGCCGGTCGTCGAATGCAAGAAGCAGTTTGTTCCTGTATGTCCGGACTGTTGCCCTCCTTGAAACCCGAGTATGGAGATCTCATCCAGAAGGTGGATCTCGAAGAACGTTCTGTAACCGAAGTGGCCAGGGCGATGGATCTTAAGCCCAACAACGTGATGGTGAAACTTCACCGAGCGCGCCAAGCCCTCAAGAAAAGCCTTGAGCGTGCCTGTGGGTCCTGCGCGGAGCACGGTTGCCTGAATTGTTTCTGCCGCTAGTGTAAGGTTTGATCGGTCTGCTTCGTCTCCTAGGGTGTAAGGGCGATGCCCTTCCGCTATAAAAAGGAGATATTTATGAGCGAATCGTGCTGCAGTGTCAAAGAAAAAGAGCAGTCTTGCTGCAAAGGAAACCAGTCTGTTATGGATCACTCGCATCACACTTTAGTCAAGCCGACGGTCAAGGACCCGGTTTGTGGAATGGATGTCCACCCGGATGATGCTGGCGGCGGCAGCTATTCCTATAAGAACCAGACTTTTTACTTTTGCAGCCCGAGCTGCCGTGAGAAGTTCAAGAAGCACCCGGTAAAGTACGTTGCCGAGTCAAGGCCTTCGGCACCCGCAACCTCGGATGCCGCAATCTATACCTGTCCCATGCATCCGGAGGTCCGCCGGCAGGGCCCCGGCTCCTGTCCGATCTGTGGGATGGCGCTTGAGCCGGTAATCGTTACGGCAGAAGAGCAGCCAAACCACGAGCTCATCGATATGACACGGCGCTTTTGGACAAGCGCGGCTTTGTCAGCTCCGTTGTTTGTAATGGCCATGGCTGAGATGTTTATGGGGCAGGGTTCCAGTCATTTTTTCTCCAGTACATGGGCGAGTTGGATTCAGGTTGCCTTGGCAACGCCGGTTGTGTTGTGGGGCGGCCGGCCGTTTTTTGTTCGCGGTTGGGCTTCCATCGTGAACCGCAGCCCGAACATGTTTACCTTGATTGCGTTGGGGACCGGAGCGGCCTACCTTTATAGTCTCATAGCCATCTTGTTTCCCGGGTTGTTTCCGGAATCATTTCGAGGGCATGGCGGTCGGATCGGGCTTTATTTTGAGGCTGCTGCCGTCATCACAACCCTGGTGTTATTGGGGCAGGTGCTCGAACTGCGCGCTCGGCAACAGACTTCTGGCGCGATCAAAGCGCTTCTCGGCTTATCTCCCAAGACGGCGCGTCGCGTAAACCCCGATGGGTCGGAAGAAGAAATTTCGTTAGAACAGGTTCACGTCGGTGATATCCTGAGAATCCGTCCCGGCGAAAAGATCCCGGTCGATGGCGTCGTAACAGAAGGTTCGAGCTCCGTTGATGAATCCATGATCAGCGGCGAGCCCATCCCCGTAGAGAAGAAGGCCGGGGACCGAGTGACGGGCGCAACGATGAATGGGACGGGCAGTCTCCTGATGCGAGCCGAACGCGTAGGTCAGGAAACGCTCCTGGCACAAATCGTCCAAATGGTCAGCCAGGCGCAGCGAAGCCGCGCGCCCATCCAGAGGCTCGTCGATGTTGTTTCTTCCTATTTTGTACTGGTTGTGCTCGCGGTGGCTGTTCTTACCTTCGTTGTCTGGGCTCTATGGGGTCCTGAGCCGAGGATGGCACACGCCCTCGTTAATGCCGTGGCAGTCCTTATCATCGCCTGTCCTTGCGCTCTGGGCCTAGCCACTCCAATGTCGATCATGGTCGGTACCGGCAAGGGTGCCACCGCCGGTGTCTTGATCAAAAACGCCGAGGCGCTCGAGATCATGGCCAAGGTCGATACACTTGTGGTGGATAAGACCGGAACACTGACCGAGGGCAAGCCTCGCCTCACCACCATCGTTCCGCTCGAACCGTGGTCAGAAACCGATTTCTTGCGACTTGCGGCCAGCGTTGAACAAGCCAGTGAGCATCCGCTAGCCGCCGCGATTGTTCAAGGAGCACAGCAGAAAGAAATTGTTCTTTCCAAAGCGAGCCGTTTTGAATCGGTGACTGGAAAAGGAGTCCGAGGTGTCGTGGAAGGCAAGGTTGTGACCATGGGGAACGCCAAATTCGTCGGCGATTGGAGCGGCTCCGCTGAAACACTCCGGAATAAAGCTGAAGAATTCAGACGCGAAGGCCAAACGGTCATATTCGTAACAGTGGACGAAAAGCCGGCAGGAATTTTAGGCGTCTCTGATCCGATCAAGACAACGACGCCGGAAGCCATTCGGCAACTTCACGCTGAAGGAATTCGCGTTGTCATGCTGACCGGCGACAATAAGACAACAGCCGAGGCGGTCGCAAAGAAGTTATCGATTGATGAGGTGGAGGCGGACGTCCTGCCCGATCAAAAAGGCGAAAAAGTGAAGAAGTTTCAAGCCGCCGGCCACATTGTGGCGATGGCGGGAGACGGCATCAACGACGCGCCGGCACTCGCACAGGCGCAGGTAGGAATCGCCATGGGAACCGGGACAGACGTGGCCATGGAAAGCGCAGGCGTGACGCTCGTCAAAGGCGACCTTCGCGGCATCGCGAAGGCGCTACGTCTTAGCCGCGCCACCATGCGAAACATTCGGCAAAACCTGTTCTTCGCATTCATCTACAACGTCCTTGGCATTCCCATAGCGGCGGGTGTTCTCTACCCCTTCTTTGGCTTGCTTTTGAGTCCGATGATCGCCAGCGCCGCGATGAGTTTGAGTTCCGTTTCAGTGATTGCGAATGCTCTTCGACTTCGGAAAGTAGCGCTTTGACGCATGGAATCACAAAAACCTTGCAGTCACGGGGAAGCGGTGGTATAAAGGTGAAGATGCGTAAGTGGATTTTCCTTGCCTTGACTGTATTCGTGCTTTCCGATGCTTGGGCTGATGCCAAAGAAGCGGGTTGCATGGATCATGCCTGCCCTCAAGCCTGTCATAGCGTCTGCCAGACGCATCTCACAGCTGATAAAGCCCCGGCTGTAGCTGTTGTTATGCCTCCTGTACACGGAATCGTCGTGGGTGACGTGCAAATGCCGCGACAGCTTTTCGTTAAATTCCTCTTCCGGCCTCCTAAAGCTTCCGTCTAACTTCCTTCAGCATTTAATACTCGCTGTTTAGGTCTTAGATAGTTTCTTGTCCCGCGAAAAGCGTGATGAGAAAGGAGAGTCCATGAATCGATTTATTGCTTTGCTATTTCTGTTCGTTTTAAGCGCTCCCACTGTTCACGCGGAAAGCGCGACATATACATTGGCCGACCTTGTGGTGCGGGCAAAACGCAACGCTCCGCTGGTCGCCGCACAACAGTCTCGTGTCGAAGAAAAACGGCTTTCCGCTATTCAGGCGCGGACCTGGCCCGGTCTGTCTATAGACGTTGCCGGTGGGCAACGCAAACAAGGTGAGGAATCGGGGCCCCGATTCGAAGCCGCCATCCGGCAACTTTTGCCGCTTTTAGGAAAAGAACGATTAGGCGGCGCCTTGCTCGGGCTGGAATCAGAGCTCTGGCAGCGGCGCGTGTCGCTTTCCGAGGCCGCGCTTACACAGCAGGTGATCCAGTTGGCCTACGACTATACAACCGATAAGCGTAAGGCCGATTTCACACAGGACCGCCGCAAGCGTTTTGAGTTGCTGGAAGCTTACATGGCAGGACGGGTGTTCGCTTCGCCGCAACGTAAAACAGAGATTCGTATTGTTCGCAACCGTCTAAATAATCTGAAGGCGGATGCCATACAGACCGCGGCCGATAAGAAAGCCGCCTTCGAAGCTTTGCAGGTTTTCGTGCCATTGGATGCCCCCGGTGAACCTGCTATTGAAACGCCATGGCTAAAAGGAACGTCTCCACTCCTTGCGGAACCGTTACTGGCTAAGGCCAACGAGCGAAACGCCGATCTTCTTGCTCAGAAATCCGCAGTGGAAGCGTCTCAAATCGAACAAACTCTGGCCCGGAGAAACCGGTGGCCGGATCCTTCTTTGATTGTCTCCTACGATCAGGCCAAGGCGGCCGATACGGAAAAGAATTACGGACTTGGCCTTGGGCTAGCGCTTCCAGCTTGGAACGGAAATCGCGCCGCGATCAAGAGCTTGGAGATAAGGAAAACAGCGGAAGAACGGCTTCTCGCGTACCAGAAGCAGCAGGTCTCCGCTGAGCTGGCTAGGGCGCTGAACGCCTATGAAGCCGCCAGGCAGAAGGTCCAGACATACTCCCCGAAAACCATCGAAGAGTTATCCGCCCAACTTCAAGAGACCGAAGCAGGATTTCGCAAAGGCCAGGTGGATCTATTGACGTTCCTCGAGTTGGATGGATCGGCGGCAGATTTATTTGCGCAGGTTGTTGATGCGCAGTTGGCGCTCGTCAGCGCTTTGAACGAAATATGGCGTTTGAGTGGTGAGCAGAATGTGCTCGATCAGCTCGGATCTTATTAGGAGACCTTTATGAACCGATTAATGCAGTGGACGCTGAAAAACCGACTCACCGTCATTCTCTTTTTCGCACTGGCCTCAGGCCTTGGCTTTTATTCCATGGGCCATCTCGCGATTGATGCAGTTCCCGAGATCACGCCGGTGCAGGTCATGGTCAATACGAAAACAGGGGCGCTGGATCCGGAGCAGATTGAAAAGACCGTTACGTTCCCGATTGAGACGGACATGAGCGGTATTGCGCATGTCAAAGAAGTTCGGTCGCTTTCTAAATACGGATTGTCCCAGGTCATTGTCATCTTCATGGACGGCACAGATATTTACTGGGCCAGACAGCAAATCTCTGAACGGTTGCAAGGCATCCGCGGCGAAATCCCGGACGGTCTCACGCCAACACTCGCCCCGATTTCAACGGGCTTAAGCGAAATCGTCATGTATACCCTGCTTCCTAAGAAAGGGACTGACTTAGCGGCAAAACCCGAAAAAGATCGCTTACTCTATCTTCGGACGCTGCAGGATTTTGTCGTTGCCCCCTACCTCAAACGATCCGTGAAAAATGTCGCCGAAGTCGACACCACCGGCGGATTCAAGAAAGAAATCCATATCGAAATTCACCCCGAACGACTAGACGACTACGGTCTAAGCATGGAGCAAGTCGCAGAACGACTTGAAGGGCTTGGGGAGAACGTCGGCGGAGGCTACATTCAACCCAAGGGCCGTCAAATCATTGTCCGCGCGTCGGGCCGGTTGATGAACTTAGATGAAATACGCAACCTTCCGGTGAAGCTGGATGTCGGTGGGCGAGCGGTTCCGCTATCGCGGATCGCAGATGTGCGGGACGATTATACGCCGCGCATGGGCGGCGCGACGGTCGATGGGGAAGAAGCGGTACTTGGAACGGTCTTGATGCTATCGGGCGCCAACTCTCGGGAAGTGTCGCTGGATGCCGAGGCCGCTTTAAAAGAGGCTCCTTTGCCCGAGGATGTGGAAATCCAGCTCCTTTATACGCGAAGTTTTCTCGTCAATGCGACGCTCAAAACGGTATCTAAGAGTCTCTTGGAAGGCGCGGCGCTTGTGATCGTGGTTCTGCTCCTGATTCTAGGGAACGTCCGCGCGGCGCTCCTGGTCTCTCTGGCCATTCCGCTTTCGATGCTATTCGGAGCGATCGGAATGAAGTGGTTCGGCCTCTCCGCCAGCCTCATGAGCCTCGGAGCTATCGACTTCGGCCTCTTGGTGGATGGCGCTGTCGTCATGATTGAGAACTCGCTTCGCCGCTTGGAAGAGCATCGCGGGGCACTAACGAAAGAAGCCAAGCTTGCGTTGATTTTGGATGCCGCTCAAGAAGTGGTCAAGCCGGTGACGTTGGGCTTGGCCATCATCATGCTGGTCTATGTTCCCATTCTTTCCTTAGAAGGTATCGAAGGAAAGCTATATCACCCCATGGCGATGACCGTCATTATGGCGCTCGGCGCATCGCTCTTGGTCGCGGTGCTCTTAATGCCCGTAGTGGCCTATCTCTACCTTAAAGCTCCGTCGTCCGGCCATGTCCAGGAGACGCGATTCTTTCTGCTCTTGAAGAAGGTGTATACCCCGGTGTTGGATTGGGGCTTGCGCCACCGGGCGTTGACCGTCACGCCGACGGTGCTTTTGTTTATCGGCGCATTATGGGTATTTCACAGGATGGGGGCCGATTTTATGCCGCCTTTGGATGAAGGCGATTTAGTCGTCAATCTGACTCGGGCCTCCGATATCGGTGTTGACGCATCGCTTGCCATGCAGCGAACGAGCGACCGCATTTTGGCCGAATTCCCGGAAGTGGAGCGAGTGTTTTCTCGGATCGGAACACCTGAGTCGGCGACGGATCCCATGGGAGTCCATTTATCCGATACCTTCGTGATGCTGAAAAAAGATCGATCCGCTTGGCCGGTTGCACCGGACGGCAAAAAAAGAACGAAAGCCGATCTTTATGAAGCGATGAAAAAGGCTCTCGAGGAAAAGACGCCGGAACAAGAGGTCAATGAGAATCAGCCGATCGAAATGCGCTTCAGCGAAATTCTCGAAGGCAGCCGTGCCGATGTGACGCTGCGAATTTACGGCAAGGACCTGGATACGTTGATCGGTCTTTTGAACCAGTCCATCGACGTTTTGAAAGAGATTCCTGGCGTTGATGAGGTGGAAATGGATGCTCTGACGGCATTGCGGAAAAGCCCGGTTCTGACCGCGCGGCCCAATTACGCGGCCATTGCACGATACGGCCTCGACATTCACCGCGTGACCCGGCTCTTGGAAGTCGCCATGGGCGGTAAAGAAGTTGGCAGCTTTTATGAAGAGCAATGGCGTTTTCCAATTGTGATGCGCGTCGAAGAGGAACATCGTGAAAACATCGACACGATTAAATCGCTCCCGGTAGGATTACCTGACGGTGGAACAATTCCATTGAAGGATGTGGTGGACTTCAAGCTGCAGGATGAGGTCACTACGATCGCGCATGATTATTCTCAACGCTATGCAGCGATTGCCATATTTCTAAAAGGGCGCGATATCAGCAGTTTTGTAAAGGACGCCCGCGAAGCCATTGATGCCAAGTTGAAAGTTCCGGATGGTTACCGAATCAGTTGGGGCGGCCAATTTAAAAATCTTGAACGTGCGAAGCGTCGACTAGCACTCATTGTGCCGGTCATTCTCATTGCCATCTTCTTGATTCTATGGAAAGCCTTCGGCGTCATGCGCCAGGCAGTTCTTGTCTTCACGACAATTCCGCTGGCGATGACGGGCGGTATTTTTGCTTTGGCGCTGCGCGACATCCCAATGAGCGTATCGGCTTCTGTCGGTTTCATTGCCCTAATGGGTATCGCGATCTTAAATGGCATGGTGCTCGTCACATTCTTCAATCAACTACGGCAAAAGGGAATGGATGCCACCCAGTCAGCTCGTGAAGGAGCGCTTGTTCGTTTGAGGCCTGTGGCCATGACGGCGCTTGTCGCTAGCCTGGGGTTTGTGCCGATGGCGCTGAATACAGGTATCGGCGCCGAAGTCCAGCGGCCGCTCGCAACGGTCGTGATCGGAGGATTGATCACCTCGACTTTGCTGACGCTGGTCGTCCTTCCGGTGGTTTATCCGTGGCTCGGAAAGAAGTGGAAAGAGGAAGAAGAGGAGGTCGAGTTATGAAAGAGATCAAAGCGATCATTCAGCCCCAAGTGCTGGATCAGGTATTAGAGGCCCTCCACGCCGTGCCCGGCATCCCCGGCTGCACGGTATCCCGTGTTGAAGGCTATGCGCGGAGTTCCAACAAGGAAGGAGATGGACGTATGGCCACGTCAGCCGAGCGAGTGAAACTTGAGTTGGTCGTTCCAGATAAAATGGTCGAGAAAATAGTTGGGCTGATTCATGTCAATGCCAAAACGGGACACAAAGGAGACGGCAAGATTTTCATCATCGAAACAAAAGATGCGCTGGCCATTCGCACCGGTGAGCGAGGCGAAAAGGCACTATAGAGCTTCTGGAAACGTGCCTCAGAAAAGGAGAGTTCTCGTTAATGATCATAATAGTCGCGGTATCCTTTATCCTAGCTATGCCTGTATTCGCTGCTCCGAACTTGGCCAACAAATCGTCAATTTCACTGGAAGGCGAAATCGTAGATATAGCCTGCTTTACGGGGCATCGAGTACCGAGTTCGAAACATCCCAAGTGCACGAAGTCCTGTTTGATGGATGGAACTCCTATCGGACTTCTGGCGGGTGATGATTTATATCTCTTGTTAGAAGATAGCGGAAATTCGAAGGCCTATCAGACTTTAAAGCAGGCCGCCACCGAACGAGTCAAAACCAGAGGTATCGCTTCGAGACGCGGCGGCTTGCGAACGTTGACGGTGCAGGAGGTGACCATCCTAAAGGAAGCCGTTTCAGGATGCACCGAACAGGTTGATCCTGTAGCGCCTGAGGCCGGATATTGCGGCGGTTCGTGAGACAGGGATCATTTCCGAGCGCACCAATCTCCAAGTCCCATAAATGAATTGACCGCCGGGAAAATTCTGTTTACAGATGTTTGAACAGTAGGTAAACTTATCTTAATGTTCAGGTCTTCAAAATTGATCCTCTTCGTTATGTGTGCCTGGCTTGCTGGCTGGTCCGGCATTACCATCGGAGGAATCCATGACGAGCAGCACCGGCTGAAGCATCAGGTTACCGCGGTTACCGATCACTCACACGGTGACCATCGAGGCTCTCATTCCCATGATCAGGGAGATCCGAAACATGTCCCGCTCCCATTTGATTCATTCGTTGGTCTCACGCCGGCGGTTTCATCGGTCAGTGGAGTTGCTCAGGGAATTTCGCACCCCGTGTCGGTTGAAATCATCTACGCGGGCGCTGAACTTCTCGTGCATACTAAATCAGTTTCATCCATAAGCCCGCAGGGCCCCCCTGTCCCTGTTGATGATTCCTGCTTTCCCTCCTTTTCCAACCTCGCCCCACCTCTCCTAGCGTAATCCAGCCGTTCCGACGTTTCGTTCGTAATCATCCAATTATTTATTAAGCGGTTTTTCAGGTGCTCTCATGCTGAATGCAGTTATTCGATTTTCTCTACGTTATCGCGCCGCCGTCCTGCTGGCGGCGACGGGTCTCCTCATCTATGGTTTCGCTGTTTGGCGAAATCTGCCCGTTGACGTCTTCCCAGACCTTAATCGGCCAACGGTCACCGTTTTGACGGAAGCCCACGGTCTGGCACCGGAGGAAGTTGAGACTCTGGTCACGCTACCGATTGAATCGGTCTTAAACGGCACGCCTGGCGTCATCCGCGTCCGTTCCTCGAGCGGAATCGGCATCTCGATCCTTTATGTCGAGTTTGAGTGGGGGACCGACATCTTTCGCAACCGCCAACTCGTGTCGGAACGTTTGCAGCTGGCCAAGGAGCGCCTGCCGGATGAAATGACGCCTGTAATGGGGCCGATCACCTCTATCATGGGTGAAATCCAGTTTGTCGGCATGACCTCGCCCGAAGGAACCATCTCCCGCATGGATTTGCGTACGATCGCCGATTGGCAGCTGCGCCCACGACTGATGTCTATTCCCGGCATCAGCCAAGTCGTTGTCATGGGCGGAGAAGTGAAGCAATACCAAATTCTGATCAATAGCGACGCTTTGCAGCGGCGCGGGATTTCCCTGGACAACTTAAAGCACGCACTCTCGCACTTGAGCGAGAACACCACGGGCGGCTTTATCGATGTCGACGACAAAGAGCTGCTGATTCGGCCGCTCGGACGACTTGAGTCCGTGGAGGACATACGTAACGCTTCGGTGGGCATGCATCTTGGAAAACCTGTCCTCGTTAAGGAGGTTGCCGAAGTGCGGATCAGCGCCAAAACCAAGCGCGGAGAGGCCAGCGTGAACGCGCGTCACGCGGTGGTGATGACGATTCAGAAACAACCGAACGCCGACACCATCAATCTGACCCGGCGGATTGATGAGACGTTGGCAGAGATGCAGAAAACTCTGCCGGCAGGCGTCGAGATCCTGAGCGATCTCTTCAAACAATCTCGCTTCATCGAGGCCGCTAATCACAACGTGATCGCGGCGTTGCGGGACGGCGCGATTATCGTCAGCATTATCCTTTTCCTGTTTTTAGCGAACGTCCGAACCACCGCCATCACACTGATTACGATTCCCTTGTCGCTCATGGTCACGGCGATCGTTTTTCACGCGATGGGATTAGGCATCAACACGATGACCCTCGGAGGGCTGGCGGTGGCCATCGGCGAACTGGTGGACGATGCCATTGTGGATGTCGAGAATGTATTCCGCCGTCTGCGTGAGAACCGCCTCGCCGGATCGCCGAAAGGGATCTTGCGCGTGGTCTTTGAGGCATCCTCCGAAGTACGCAACTCCATCATTATTTCGACGCTCATCGTAGTCCTGGTATTTATTCCGCTCTTTTTCCTGAGCGGTATCGAAGGACGTCTTTTTGCTCCGCTGGGGGTCGCCTATCTGGTTGCGCTTAGCGCCTCACTCGTCATATCCCTGACTGTTACGCCGGCTCTATGCTCTCTGCTCCTCGGCAAATCGAAAACGATTGAACGAGAAGAAGAAAGCTGGCTTGTCCGCCGACTCAAAGTGCTCCACCGCCGAGGTCTGGCGATCACGCTGGACCATCCTTACTTTATTCTCGGTGGCTCTTTTGCACTCCTTGTAGGTTCGCTTTGCCTTTTGCCTCTCATGGGAAAGACCTTCCTGCCTCCCTTTAATGAAGGCACCGCGACTATTGGGATAGCAGCGCCTCCCGGGATTTCATTAGCCGCCTCCGATGAGCTGGGTCGGAAGGCCGAAGAGGCGATGCTGTCCATCCCAGAGGTGAAGTCCACCATTCGCCGCACGGGGCGAGCGGAGATGGACGAGCATGCCGAAGGGGTTCACTGGAGCGAAGTCGATGTGGACTTCAAACCTTCAGGACGCCCCCGCCGGGTTGTGCTTCAGGAACTGCGCGAGAAAATTGAAAAGGTCGGCGACGTATATGTGAACGTGGGGCAACCGATCAGCCATCGGTTGGACCATATGCTCTCGGGTGTTCGCGCTCAAGTGGCGATTAAAATCTTCGGTCCGGACCTCTCCGAGCTTCGTCGATTGGCCACCCAGACGGAAACGATTCTGAAAGGTATTCGGGGCGTCGTTGATCTTGCAGTCGAACCGCTCGTTCTCATCCCACAGCTCAAAATCGCCATGGACCATGAAGCGGCGGCGCGGGTGGGCCTGCGTTCCGGTGCGCTGGCGGAAGACCTTGAGATGGCCCTCAACGGCGAGGCCGTCTCCCAGATTCTCGAAAAGCAACGAATCTTCGATTTGTTCATGCGCCTGGATGATCGTTCCAGGCAATCGCCGGAAGCCATCGAGAAGGTCCTGGTTAAAACACTACCGAACGGGCAAGGCGTGCGAGTGGAAGATGTGGCCAACGTCTACCAAGGCACAGGACCCAACATGGTCAATCGCGAGGATCTGCAGCGCCGAATCGTCGTATCCGCCAACGCGCATGGCCGCGACCTTGGAAGCCTCGTGGATGAGATTCGATCCAAGCTGGATGCCGGTGTAAAGTTCCCCACGGGATATTTTGTGAACCTGGGGGGACAGTTTGAGAGTCGGCGGGAAGCATCCAGAAAATTGTTGCTCTTCGGATTTTTGTCGCTTGCGGCAATCGTACTGGTGCTATACATGCATTTCCGGTCACTCGTCCTCGTGCTCCAAATCATGTTGAACGTGCCGCTGGCTTTAATAGGCAGCATCGTGGCCATTTATCTCACTGAGCGTGAGCTCTCAGTCGCCACATTGATCGCTTTCATAACGCTATGCGGCATCAGCAGCCGCAACGGCATCATGATGATCAGCCATTACATCCATCTCATGGTAGAGGAAGACGAGTCTTTCAGCCGCGACATGGTGATACGCGGCTCGCTTGAACGTTTAGTGCCGGTTCTCATGACGGCGCTCACCGCTGCTTTGGCGCTGGTACCGCTCGTTCTATCCAAGGGGGAGCCGGGCAAAGAAATCCTCTATCCGGTGGCGGTCGTCATTATCGGCGGTTTATTTTCTTCGACGCTGCTCGATATCGCCGTGACGCCGGCGATCTTTTACCTTTTCGGACGCAAACCCGCAGAGCGCCTGGTCGCTTTGCGGAAAGAATCCAAAACAACACAAGGAGAATGGAAATGAAACAGCTAATACTCATAGGAAGTCTCTTGCTGGCGACGCTCAGCTTTGCCCATGACGAAGGGCACGGTCCAAAACTGACGGATTCGCCGAAGCAGGGCGGCGTCGTTGCGCCGGTCATCGACGCGAAAGAAGCGAAGCTCGGGGCTAAAGCCACGTTGCTTTACAAAGCCGAACTCGTGCGTCTGGATGACGGCACCGTCCGGGTTTATCTCTACGATCAAGCGATGAATCCGTTGTCGCTTGAGGCCTTGAATCCGACTGCTCAGGGAGTTCTTGAAACGTGGAAAAAGAAGACAGCCACGCGAAAACCATTTGAGCTCAAGAAGGAATCGGACGCATTTGTAGGACAAGCACCGAAGGCGACCGCCAAACCCTTCAACATCGACGTCACGTTCCAGGAAAAGGGCCGAAAATTGTTGGCGGCTTTCGACAACCTTGACTAAACAGCCCCTCAGCATCGTAGTCGCTCTGTTCTTAGGCGTCAGTACGGCGCTTCGGGCGGATGAGCTCAGGCTCACCGCTGAAAATCTGCCGCAGATGGTGAGGGAGCGACATCCGGCGCTGAAAGCTTCAGAGCGCTTGGTGCAGGCCGCAAAAATGCGGACCGGCTTCTGGCGACGATCCATGAATCCGCATTTGAACGTGACGTTGGGCGGCGAACGCTATGAAACCGGTCCGTATGCCGCGGAGACGCAGCCCTATGCGTTGGGCGAGGCAGCCATCAACGTGTTTCGAGGCGGCAAGGATCGTCTGGAAGATGTCCAGCGGCAAGCCTACGTGAAAATCGCCGAAGCCGAACATGAAACGCTTTTCCGTGAAGAGCTGGAGAAGGTTCGCCGCTTCTACTGGCAGTTCGTCGCCGAGCAAGAGCGGATGGTCCACATTGATGCGCTGTTGGAACAGGGAAAGCGCATTCGCCAGGCCGCGGAGCGGCGTGTCGCCAAAGGACTGACAACCGATACGGACGTCCTGGCGGTTGATCTCTACAACCAGCAACTGGAGGAAGAAAAGAAGAGCTCCCTCAATGAAATGAGACTGAGTCATATTGCGCTTCAAGCCCCATTGAACATCTCTTCGGGAACCGTGATAACAACAGAAGGTCGCATCCCACATGAGCGTGTTGAAAATGCCCAACGGAACAATGCGGATATCCCGTCGGTGGTTCGCCTTCAGGCGCAGCGGGAAATCAATGAAAGCCAGCGGGCCCAATGGTCGCGCTGGTGGGCTCCGGAACTTGATTTCTATGGTCAGTACGGGCTTTACACAAGACGTGACCGAGATTTTTCGCAGCGGAGTGATCGGGTCGATTGGGCGGCGGGCTTGCGCGCCCGGTTTTCTCTCTTCGATGGAGGAAATTCCCTACAGGAAGCCAAATCCTCCAAGCAGCAGGCGGCGGCGTACGGCGAACTCGCCGCTTATCGTGAACGCGCATTCGACGCGGATGTGGAAACAGCTCTTCAGAAGATGCGGAATCTGGACGATCTCATTCATGGATCTGAGATATTCCTCGAGCGCGGGGAAAAGCTCCTACGGCAAACCTTAAGCGAATACGACCGCGGTGTGCGGGACTCCCAAGAGGTTCTGGCCGCCTTAGATCGGCTGGCCGTTTTCCAACGCCGGCATCTCGAACGCCGGTTGGAGTATCAGAACACCAAAACTCACTGGCAGGCACTTACAGGAGGGCAATAATCATGTTGATGGTCATTAAAGTTGAAAGCGGGTGGGCGTGGCGAGCATGAAGGCGATTATCCTCGCAGCAGGGAACGGAGAACGCTTTCGAAAAGTCGGCATACAGACGCCGAAACCCCTCCTGCGCCTCGGGGGATTGAGTCTGCTGGAACGGACCGTACGAACGGCTGTGAAGGCCGGCGCGAGCGAGGTATTGATCGTCGTGGGATCCGAAGCGGAGACCATTCAATCTGCTCTAGCCCCGAGGCTCTCCGGACTCAATATCCGCTGGATCATTAACGACCAGTGGCGATCCGGCAACGGGACGTCGGTTCTGGCAGCGGCCCCCTTCCTGAATAGGGAACCCGCCCTCATCCTCATGGCGGATCATCTTGTGTTCGCTCCGACGTTGCGCCGCTTATGGGAAGCGGCAGCCCGGATAGACACTTCCGTCATGGCAGTCGACTTCAAACTTTCGTTGTTGTCTGATCCGGACGATGCCACAAAGGTTCAGGTCGACCTTGATCACATCACAGCCGTCGACAAGGCACTCTCTCATTTCAACGCTTATGACACCGGGATGTCCGTCTGTACGGCAGTCTATTTCGACCGGCTGGCGGAAATCGCGCGACGACAGAAAGGCATTTGTTCGCACAGCGACGGGATGCGAAGCCTGGCGGCGTCTCGACTTTTAATGGCCTGGGATATTGGCTCGGACCGCTGGGAGGATGTCGATACTCCCGCTGCATACAAGGCTGCGGAAACGATTCTCATGAACTCCCTTAGAAAATCTACGGACGGGTTTATGTCGAAGCATCTCGAGCGTCGGCTCTCGGGATGGGTCACGCAGCGCTTGATTCATACGCCCGTGACGCCGAATCAAATGACGCTGCTTGTCGTTGCCATCGGCTTGGGGGCGGCATGTCTTTTTTCACAGCCCGGGTATTGGGCGAAGGTCGCCGGAGCGCTTGTTTTCTGGTGTGCCTCCTTTCTAGACGGCTGTGATGGTGAGATTGCACGACTCAAATTCATGGAATCCCGCCTTGGAGGGTGGTTGGACCTCTGGGCCGACAACGTGGTCCATATGGCGGTCTTTGCAGGTCTAGGTATCGGGCTTTGGCGCGACACCCAAAGCGTTCACTGGCTTTGGCTCGGGTTTATAGCGGCGCTGGGTGTACTGATGTCTGTCGGCTTTGTTTCCTGGAACACGCTACGAAAGAAAAAGGAGGGCGGACCTCTTTTTACCTCAGTCTCTAATAGGACGGATCGCCTAAGTCGGCTGGCGGACGCGCTAAGTCGTCGTGATTTTATTTTCGGAACCATATTTCTTGCTTTCCTTGAATGGCTGCCCGAATTCCTATGGGCCGCAGCGATCGGCTCCCATGCCTACTGGATCGTCCTGATTGCTGTTGCGATGAGACCTCGATGAATTTAATCCTAATCGCATGGTCGAACCCGTTATGAGCGGGCACGGTTCCCATTCCGTTCTTTTAACCAGGGCCACTGCCAAGCGCAGCATTTCCATTGCCCTCGGGATTACGGTTGCATTCATGGGGGTCGAAATTGTCGCCGGGATTTGGACGGGAAGTCTAGCGCTCCTGGCGGATGCCGCACATATGGCGACGGATGCTGCGGCGTTAGCCTTTAGTTTGTTCGCGTTCTGGATCGGGGATCGTCCACCGACGCTCAAAAGCACTTTTGGGTACCGACGATTGGAAATCCTTGCGGCACTTATGAACGGATTAGTGTTGTGGGTTACCGTCGGTTTCATCGCCCATGAAGCGTATGCACGATTCCGGAATCCAACGACTATTCTTGCCGGACCGATGTTTTGGGTAGCCCTCGCCGGACTTGCGGCGAACATCGGCAGTGCTCTCGTGCTTCGGTCTTCCCAACGGATGAACTTGAATACGCGAGGGGCGTACTTGAACGTCATGGGAGATATGTGGGGATCCATCGGCGTCATTGTCGCCGCGGTCATGATTTACAAAACGGGTTGGCGATGGGTGGACCCCGTGGCCTCCGTACTGGTATGCCTGGTTGTGCTCCATGGCTCTTGGATATTGATTAAAGACTCGATGACGATTCTGATGGAAGCGGTGCCTGCGCATCTGGATACGAGCCAAATTCGCAAAGCATTGGAATCTTTGGATGACGTCAAAGGAGTCCACGATCTGCATATCTGGACCGTGACGTCCGGTTATGACGTTCTAAGCGGGCATTTGATGGTAAATCAGATTGAAAGAAGCCCGGATATCTTAAAGCAGGCGCAAGATCTTCTACACGACCGATTCGCGCTTCATCATGTCACACTGCAAATAGAAAAGTCGGATGGTCGCGTAAAGATTCCCGACGAAGGGGGCTGTCATGGGTGATTCAGCTCATTGGGACAACATTTATCGGGAAAGGTCTCCTCAAGGCGTGAGCTGGTACCAGGATCACCCCACGCTGTCCCTGCGACTCATTCAGGAGTCCGCGTCGGATCGAGCCGCCAACATTATTGATATCGGTGGCGGAGCATCGACCCTTATTGACCATCTTGTAACCACCTATGCCCATGTTGCTGTGGTCGATATTTCCGCACAGGCTTTAGAAGCAAGCAGAAAGCGGTTAGGTCCGAAAGCGGATCACGTGACCTGGTTTTGCGGTGATTTATTCGAAGTCATTCTGCCGGTAGGCCTTTATGACGTCTGGCATGACCGCGCATTGTTTCATTTCTTGACGAGCCCCGAGGATCGTCGGAAGTACGTGAACGTAATGACCGAGGCTCTTAAGCCAGGCGGCACTGTGATCATTGCCACGTTTGCTTTGGACGGTCCTTCGAAATGCAGCGGTTTGGACGTTATTCGTTATTCTCCCGAAACGCTTGCAAAGGAATTGGGACTCGGCTTCAGGCTTGCACAAACGCTTGATGAAGATCACAATACTCCAGCGGGCGCATGCCAACACTTTGTTTATTGCAGATTTCAGAAGAATCGGTAAGGGGGCCGGGAAAGTATTATGCGTATTCTTATCGTAGAGGATGATAAAAAGATCGCTTCGTTCGTCATGAAGGGACTGAAGCAGGCCGGATGTGTAGTCGACGTCGCCCCTGACGGCGATACGGGGCTCGATCTTGCCACAGCAGAGACCTATGACGCGGCTGTCTTGGATGTCATGCTTCCTAAACGTGATGGACTTTCAGTTTTGGAAGACATGCGAAAACAAAACGTGAAAACACCGGTCATCATTCTTAGCGCAAAACGCTCTGTGGATGATCGTATTAAAGGATTGCAGGCAGGAGGCGACGACTACCTCACGAAGCCATTCTCGTTTTCAGAGCTTTTAGCACGCATTCAGGCTCTCGTGCGGCGAGCCAACCGGACGAGCGAGTCCACGATGTTGCAGCTCGCTGATTTGAAAATGGATCTTGTCAAACACCAAGCAGAGCGCGGTGGAAAATCGATTGAACTGCACAATCGAGAGTGGTCACTTTTGGAGCTCTTTATGCGTCACCCGGGGCGGATGATGTCAAAAACGATGATCCTTGAAAATGTTTGGGATTACGATTTCGATCCTCAAACGAACGTGGTGGATGTGTTGGTATGTCGGCTGCGTAATAAGATCGACAAAAACTACGCAAAAAAGCTTTTGCACACGACACGAGGAATGGGCTATGCCCTTAAAGACGTTTAAACAAGCGTTTCAAAAACTAAGCGTTCGATTGACGTTATGGTATTCCTCCATCTTCATCATTTCCTCCATCGGCCTTGTCGGCCTCGTCTACATTCTCTTTTCATCTTCGCTGCTGTCCCAGGATAAGAGTTTCATTGAAGAAGAGTTCCAAGAATACCTTGTGGGATATCAGAATAGCGGCCTGGAAGGCGTCAAGCATGTTTTGGCCGAAGATAGGGCGTATGAACAAAATTCATTTCTTGTGCGCGTGGCTGATTCCGACAACCGAACCCTTTTTGTTTCGCTCCCTGAAACTCGCGATACCATCGATCTGGCGCCTCTACAAAAAGCCATGTCGACCGAGCGTGCTTGGATCAAACTGCATGGCGAGGAAGACACCCCGCTTTTTCTTGTGGCCTCCAAGCGTTTACCGGACGGCCATATCCTGCAGGTGGGGCGGAGCATTCGAACACAGGAACATTTGCTGGACCGTTTTCAGGACATATTGGCTGGAGTTTTGGGGCCGCTGATTGTTGTCGGCCTGGGCGTGGGGTTTTTTCTGACCCGGCGATCCCTCGTTCCTTTACGGCATTTGGGTGAAACGGTTCGTTCGATCCTGGCGACAGGGCATTCCGGACAACGGGTTCCGATGGCCGCCACTCAGGACGAGTTGAACGAGATCAATCGATTGTTCAATCAGATGTTGGATCGAAATGAATTCCTGATTCGTGCCATGAAAGAGTCTCTCGATAATGTGGCGCACGACCTGCGTACGCCGCTCACGGGTTTGCGCGGCGCGGCCGAAGTAGCCCTGATCGATACCCCCCAAGACACTCCTGCACAAGAAGCGCTGAGCGAATGTATTGATCAATCCGACCAAGTCTTAAAACTCTTGAATACGTTGATGGATATTTCGGAGGCGGAAAGCGGCTCCATGAAGTTGAACAAAGAGCCTGTTCGCATCCTGGATCTCTTTGAAAACGTGGTCGCGCTTTACGACATCGTGGCGGAGGAGAAAGGCGTCCAACTCAACATCACTGCCGCCCATGATCTATTCATCCAGGCCGACCCCCAGCGTCTAAGACAGACACTTGGCAATTTAGTGGACAACGCCGTTAAATATACCTCGCGGGGCGGTGCCGTAAAGTTAACAGCAACTTTCGAATCTTCTGAAACCACGATTACCGTTTCAGACAACGGCATCGGAATTGCCCCTGAACATTTACCGCGCATTTGGGACCGCCTCTATCGGGCGGACACTAGTCGTTCTGAAAAAGGGCTTGGACTCGGCTTGTCCATGGTCAAAGCCATCGTCGAAGCCCACGGAGGGCGGGTTCAGGTCGTCAGCACGCCCGGTCAAGGCTCTCGTTTCTCTGTCCATCTTCCCTAGATTACACAGCCGTAATCTTTATGAAAGGTTCGTGAAAGCCGATCCCGGTAGTCTTATGCCGTGGATGCTTTGCGAATTTTACTAACCACGGAAAGTTCCGGTTGGAGCGGGGGCGCAGCCCAAACCGTCCTCCTGGCACAAGAACTCATCAAACGCGGTCACTCTATATGGATTGGATGCCGATCTTCGAGCGACGTCTATAAACGTGCTCAACAGTTGCAGATCCCCTTATTCCCCATTCGCATTCGCGGTGATGCAGACCTGATCGCTGTTGCACGCTTGGTTCGATTTATCGTTTCCAATAAAATCAATGTGCTTCATGCACAACATCCCAAAGCCCATGCGACAGGGCTCTTGGCCGCCCTGTTAACCCCCAGGCGTCTTGCGTTTTTCGTGACACGACGCGTTTCCTTTCCGATGAAGGATAATCCGTTTAGTCATTGGAAGTACACCTCCTCTCGAATCGATGCATTAATCGCCGTATCGGAAGGAATAAAAGACGTCCTCGTCCAAGAGGGTGTTGATCTCCATAAAATTCGGGTCATTTATAGCGCCGTCGACCCGACCTCGTTTCGTCCCTCGGCAATGCCGCAGCTTGTTGCGTTGAGAAAAATGCTGGGAATCAAAGCGGATGTTCCTGTTCTTATCAAAATCGCAAATTATTCGGACTGGAAAGGCCAGGCGGTGTTTTTAGAAGCTGCCGCCATCTTGCTGGCAAACGGCTGTAAAGTTCACTTTATTCTGGCGGGAAGAGGCAATGACGGTCCTGAAATCGCTCAACAGTTGAATAGACTGGGAATCAAAAACGACGTCATCGCCATGGGATTTAGAACAGACGTCCCCAATCTGTTGTCGCTGGCCGACGCGAGCATCAATTCAGCCGTTGAAGGGGAAGGGCTGTCGGGCGCCTTGCGGGAATCTCTTTTCTTGGGTGTGCCGGTAATTGCAGCGGATGTCTCCGGAAATCGAGAATTGGTGGAGGACGGCATCACCGGACGGCTCGTGCCCCCAAAAAATCCTAAAGCCTTGGCTCGCGCGATGCGCTGGGTTATCGAAAACAAGTCTGAGGCTAAACTGCTGGCCGAACAAGGACGAACCAAAGTACGGGCTCAGATGCTCATTGAGAATACGACCACCCAGATCGAATCGTTGTACCGGCAGTTCCTTCCTTAAGCTGTTCTTCTCTTCCTTTCCATTCTGTAATTTTCACGAAAGATTCCTGCAAGCCACCGGCGCTACCGTATAGGAGTCACAAAAAAATAAATGAAAAGGAGCTCGATCATGGAAAGAAAACAAATGCGTTACGTCATTGGGTTGCCGGTGTTTTTGGGGGCGACGTTGGCCTGGACGGGCCCGCTCTTTGCTGAACGTGAACAAAAGGAGCCGGAAATTCGAGGGTCGATCTCGGTCGGCAAAGCCAAAGAGCGGGACTATCCACAACTGGCCAAGATCACACAGGAACAGGCCTCCCGAATTGCCCTTGAGCGGCATCCCGGCCAACTCCTGAAGACAGAGCTGGAAAACGAAGACGGAACATTGGTTTACAACGTGGAAGTGGTAGCGCCGGACAAAAAAATGTCCGAAATCAAGGTCGATGCAGGCAATGGGCGAGTTTTAGCCCAGCGCATCGACGATGAAGAGGAAGACGAAGAGAAGGATGACTGAATCCGCAAAAGGGACGTGCGACCCATGCGGAGGGACGACCCGAGGTGTCCCTCCGCTGGATTACTGTCTGGATTACACGCGTGTAATGTTCACGCAAGCCTGGCGTAAGACCATCCCGTTATCCTTACCTCATGAGAAATTCACATCGCTTGCGTATTGCATTGGGGGTCGCCGTCTTTATGCTTGCCGTATTTACAGCGCAGCGGTTTGCTCTCTTGATCGGCAATTGGTCGGGCCTGCCTCATTCGTGGAACAGTATTTTAAGCACTCTTCAAACCGGCTTTCATATGGACCTGGCGGTGGTCAGTGTCCTGACCCTTCCGTGGCTTGTGTTCTTGAGCCTCCCCGTCAAATCTCACGGTCGCTCGGTGGGACTCACAATCGCACTCTTCGTGTGGATGTTTGGATTTGTCTTCCTCAATATATGCGATGCCTTCTTTTTCGAAGAATTTAATTCCCGCTTCAACTACATTGCGATCGACTACCTATTTTTAAATACCGCCGAAGTCCTGAACAACATTTATCAAAGTTATCCAGTGGTCCCGATTCTGCTTGGCGTCGGCGTCGCCATCGGCGGTGCCCTCTGGTTGATCCGTCGCAAGATCCAACCCACGGCATCCACCATGCCGAGTGTAAAAAAACGCCTGGCATGGCTTTTGGCGGGCGGCATGGTAAACCTCTTTCTTGTATCGGGCGTTGATATCCGTACCGTCAACGCCAATCCGAATCGGATGCTGGGGGAAATAGGCGCAAACGGGTTTTACACGCTTTTCTACGCCCTTAAAACGAATCATCTCGTTTATGACCGGTATTACCTCACCATGCCGGACCAGGAAGCCTTTGAGCGTTCTAAACGTTTGGTCTATCAACCGGGGGATCAAGCGTTCGGATCCCACGGGAATCCGCTTTTGCGACACGTATCTCCCCGAAATGGACTCGGGCGCAAAAACGTCATCGTTGTTCTTGAAGAGAGTTTTGGATCGGCATTCGTGGGAACATTGCGGCATCCCCATGAAGCTGTGACCCCTGCGTTTGATCGCATAAGCCAACGTGGGCTGCTGTTTACACGCATCTATGCGACCGGAACACGCACAGTCAGAGGGCTTGAGGCGGTGCTTGCCTCTTTCCCTCCTATTCCTGGAGCATCGATCATTAAGCGGGAGGGCTTCGGACATGTTTCAACGCTGGCCGGAACGTTAAAGGGGCGCGGATATAACACCACCTTCATTTATGGAGGGCGGGGCCTTTTCGACAACATGAAAGAGTTCATGGTGGCCAACGGCTTTGACCGTTTTGTTGAACAGAAAGATTATTCCCATCCCGCCTTTACGACTGCCTGGGGTGTTAGTGACGAAGATATTTTCAACAAAGTTCTCGAAGAATCAGACGGCCTCTCGGCGCAAGGAAAACCATTCTTTCTCACGGTCTTGACCGTATCCAATCACAAACCCTACACCTATCCCAAAGGCCGTATTGATTTAGACCCTGATAGGCGCCGACGTCCCCATGCCGTCAAATACGCCGATTGGGCCCTGGGGAATTTCCTGGAACAGGCGAAATCGCATCCGTTTTTCAAGGATACGGTTTTCGTCGTCTTGGGTGATCATGGGGCGCGAGTGTACGGCGCCGATTTCATCCCGCTTCCCTCTTATGAAATTCCTCTTCTCATATACGCCCCGCATTTGCTGCCGAAGCCCCAACGGATCGATGTGTTGGGTTCATCCATGGACGTCGCGCCGACGATCTTGGGTTTGCTCGGTTTGGGTTATGACTCCACGTTTTTCGGGCGTGATTTATTGCATTCGAATACGCGACCCGCTTTCGCGCTATTGCAGCATGACCGTGATATCGCGCGTCTGCAAGGCGACAGACTCATTCTCTTGTCGACCGGGGATCAATTGCATGCATTCCGACATGAACCCGATACGTCCAGTTTCACTCGCATGCCTTTAGCGGCGAAAGAAGACGGTGCACGGGACACTATTGCGCTCTACCAAACGGCTTATCGTCTTTTTGAAAGGGGCTTGTACCGTACTCCGGATCAAAAGGGAACGATCCGGTGAAGCGTGCCCTTCTATGGATCGGCGGCGTGTTCATGCTAAGCGGGGTGGCCATCGCCTCCGAGGATGCGCCCAGCGTCAAAGAGATTGTTTCCAATGTCTGGCACGACCAAAGGGCGATTGTGACCTCCCCGTTACGCATGGATACAAAAGACAAATGGCTATGGGGAGCAACGGGCGCATCCCTCTTGGCATTGATGCCGACCTATAACAGCCAGCAATCCTTGGATGAGCGCTTGCTTCAAGGGATCGAACGAGAAAATCAAATGTATGGGACTTTTTTTAAACGATTGACGTATTTAGGGGATGGGAGGGTTTTGTTCGGCGCGTCATTAACAACCTACGGAATCAGCGCATTGGGCGATTACGAGGGGGCACAGCGTTTTTCGGCTCATTGGACAGAAGCATTAATAGACACGGCTCTTTGGGCGACGGTCATCAAAATATTGACAGGCCGTAATCGTCCACAAGACGGAGAACCGGACAGCGAATTTCATGGACCTGTAGGCTATTTCCGGAACCAAGGGGTTAACTCCTCCTTCCCCTCGGGCCACACCGCCATGGCATTTGCCACGGCGGCCGTTTTCACGCGCGAATCAGATAATAACCCCTGGGTAGGCGTACCGGCGTATCTTGTCGCCGGTGGCGTCGGGTTTTCCCGAATGTACGTTGAAAAACATTGGCTCAGCGACGTAATATTCGGCGCAGCTCTGGGTCACAGCATCGGCATGTTGGTGGAAAATCGCAGGCATCGCTCCCGCGAAACGGCCCTCCATCTGGAGCCCGTCCTGGATCCAGAGCAACCGGGACTGGTCCTTGTTTATCGATGGTAAAGTGGCAACCGTTTTTGACCGACACGGGCGATCCTATCTACTCTTGCTCCCGATTCTCTTAAGCCTCTATGGGCGTTCTTTTGCGGAGCCGCCCGCAAAAGAGACTCCACCGCAAAAGCCTCTCGATCTGCAAACACGGGGAGGCTATCTCTATGGACGACCTGGTCCCATTGATTTCATCACACACATCCCCTCCAATCAGGTGCTTTTTTTCAAAGACACTTTCCGCAGGCAAAACACAGTACCGATTCTCATAGTTGTCGGCAGTACGGCTCTATTGATCTGGAAAGACCAGGAAATTGTTGATGAAGCTCAACGGTTTGGAAGCCGAAACGGGATTTCGCAGAACTCCGATCAATCCAGTCGTCACGGCATCCAGATCGGATCTCAGAAACTGGAGATCGGCCTGCCGTCGAATACGGGCGAGGCGATGTACTTTCTAGGAGACGGCTGGCTGCACTTTGGAATAGCGGCGGGATTTCTCGGAACCGGACTGATCGCCAGGGACAACCGCGCTCTCCAAACGTCCAGTCAGATCGTCGAAGCGATTTTTTCCAGCGGATTAATAGTTCAAGTCGTCAAACATGTAACGGGTCGAGAGAGCCCCTTTACAACCGATACCCCGGGCGGCGTATGGCGATTTTTTCCCAATCAGTTTGATTACCACCAAAATGTGGCGCGATATGACGCGATGCCGTCGGGGCATTTGGCGGCCGCCACGGCGACGAGCACCGTCATCATTTTGAATTATCCGGAATACCCCGTTTTAAAACCCATCTGTTATGGTCTTCTCGGCGCACTGAGTTATCAAATGTTGAACAACGGCGTGCACTGGGCCGGCGACTATCCGCTCGCGATTGCCCTGGGGTATTCTTTCGGAAAGATCGCTGTGAATCGCGGCCGGACCAAAAAACAAAATGAAGATGAAGTAGCCGTCTACTGGGAGCCTCGAATTATTGCCGGTGGAGGGGGTTTGCAACTTACTTATCGGTTTTAGCACTGAATCTAATGCAATTAAGAGATTGACCACCAGGCAATAAGGTTTAAGTAATCGCCTGAAACTGAGATAAAAGGAATTTTTCTATATGAATAAAGTCGCAGCCATCACGATTTACTTTTGGATTATGAAGGTATGTGCCACGACTTTAGGGGAAACCGCAGGAGACCTCCTATCGATGACCCTCCATATCGGGTACGCCTACAGTTCCCTCATTTTGATTGGAGTATTCTTGGTTGCGCTCTGCCTTCAACTCTATTCGAAGAAATATCATCCTGCTTTGTATTGGACAGTGATTCTTGCGACCAGTACAGCGGGTACGACCATGTCTGATTTGATGGACCGCACTTTAGGACTTGGTTATGCCAAAGGGGCACTCATACTAGTTGGCACCCTGGTAGTCATTCTCGGGCTATGGCGCATCAGCGAAAAAACCTTATCTGTCAGCAATATTACGACCCGTAAATCGGAACTCTTCTATTGGACCGCGATCCTCTTCTCAAACACATTGGGGACCGCTGTTGGAGACTTTTTGGCTGATAGCTCTGGCCTTGGATTTCTGGGCGGTGCCGCCCTCATCGCCAGTCTGCTGCTATTGGTCATAGGAGCTTATTATTTCAGCCGGTTGGACCGCGTTTTGTTATTTTGGGTCGCTTTTGTACTGACGCGTCCTTTTGGTGCAACTTTCGGCGATCTATTAACCAAACCAACTCAACAAGGCGGTCTCAACTTCGGGACTATAGGATCGTCGGCGATTCTGGCCGGGCTACTCGTTATGTTAGTAATACACACGAGTTTTAAAGAAAAAAACAAACAGATCGGGATATGACAAATTAATCGCTTGCGGTTGGTGAAAGAGCGTCGATATGGTTAAATTCTGCTATTGATGGCGATGGGGTTCGCCGAAACCGCCGGGAAGCCCTTTCCGGCTGATAACTCCTACCAATCCACCATGGTAGGAGACTTATGTCCAATTACATGCATCTTGCAGTCGGAACTCTCGCCGGCGGATTTTGCCGCTACTGGTTGGCGGGAGCTGTCTACAGCCTTTTTGGAGTCCAGTTTCCTCACGGAACGCTGGCCGTGAACCTGTCCGGCTGTTTTGCTGTCGGACTATTGAACGCTTTAGCTGAGGCAAAGTTGCTTCTTGGTCCGGAAGCCCGCATTCTTCTTATGACCGGCTTCTGCGGGGCCTTCACGACGTTCTCCGCGTTTATGCTCGAGACCTCGAATCTCATCAAAGACGGAGAAGCGATCCGGGCATCGGTGAACGTCGCTGGAAGTTTGATCGGCGGTTTTATCCTCTTCCGGCTCGGCGAGTGGTTGGCAGGTTCAATTTAGAGCGAGGCATGACTATGCGAAATCCAATGGAAAAATCAGACCCACATCGAACTATTCAGGTCGTAGCTCTCCTGAACTTAGCCTACTTCGGTGTCGAGTTTGCAGTCGCAAAGGCTATCGGGTCGGTTTCTCTTTTTGCCGACAGCATTGATTTTTTGGAAGACGCCTCGGTGAACTTCCTCATTCTGCTGGCTTTGGGGTGGAGCGTGAGTCGGCGGGCGAAAGTCGGCATGCTCTTGGCGGGCATTCTTCTGGTTCCAGGTCTATCCGCTTTATGGACTGCATGGCAGAAATTCAATAATCCTATGGCGCCAGAGGCGATCAGTCTTTCGGTAACGGGCATGGGAGCTCTGCTCGTAAACTTCACCTGTGCACTCCTGCTTTCCCGGCACAGGCATCACGGCGGAAGCCTGATGCGCGCCGCGTTTCTTTCGGCCCGAAACGACGTCTGGGCGAATGTTGCCATCATTGGGGCGGGACTCGTAACGGCAGCGACCTTATCCGCCTGGCCGGACCTGCTTGTGGGACTTGGGATCGCGATCATGAATGCGGGCGCCGCAAAGGAAGTATGGCAGGCCGCTCGTGATGAGCATCGCGCAGCTGCTGTTTAATCTGAGTCCCAGAATCGGAGAAAGGAAACACTCTATGACGCCAACCGACGAGATGGCAAGGCTAAGAACCGAGCTTGCCAATGAAAGGACATTGTTAGCCTATGTTCGCACGGGGCTGGCTGTCGTTGCGGCGGGGGTATCATTAATCGCCTTTTTTGATTTGCTCGCACCACGAATTGTTGGATGGGCGCTCTCCACTGCGGGTATAGCGACGTTCCTCATTGGCGTGGTGCGATTCAAAAGTATACGCCGACGCCTGTAACTTAAAAATTAGGATGCGCGGATTGAAGTGCCTCTCGGATTTCTTCGGGTGCGATGCGCGTATAAATTTGTGTGGTGGCAATCTGGCGATGCCCTAAATTCTCCTGAATGGTGCGGAGACCTACTCCTCGGGCGGTCAGAATCGCGCCAAAAGCGTGACGAATACCGTGTGGATGGACCCTTCCTACAATCCCGGCTTCTTTCGCCAGCTTTCTCAATTGCCACCAAAACGCGCCGCGACTCCAAGGACAACCGTTTGAAGTGAGGAAAATATGGTGCGCATTGTTAGGGAATCTCTGATTGCGCACTTTAAGGTAAGAAGCAAGAGCCGTCTTGGTCTTTTCCCCAACGGGCACAATCCTATCGCGATCGTTCTTTGGGCGTCGGACACGAATCCATCCCTCTGTGAAGTTAATGTCGTCCAATTGTAAGCCGGTCAGCTCGCTGGCACGTAAGCCGGTGGCGAACGCGAGCTGGAGTGCAGCAACAAGGCGAATTCGGTGGAATTTGCAGCCGGTTGGGATGCTAAGTAAGTGCTCGATCTCTTCGAGGTTTAAAGGCTGTGGTAGACGATGACTAAATTTTGGGAGTTTGAGATCGACAGGCCCTCCCACCGCACGGCCGCTGGCCACCAAGAACCGATGGAAAAGACGAATGGATACCGACGCTAGAAAGAGGGTGCTGGCCTTCAGTCCAGCCCGTTTCTTTTCTTCAAGGTAGGCAACGACGTCGTCACGCGTGGCGTTGAGAAGGTCGACGCTTCGCGTGTCCAGAAATCGCATATACCCCTGCAGCTGGTAGCGATATGTCGGCCAACACGCCAGTCCCCGCTCGATTTCAATGTGCTTGCGAAAGGCTTCGAGATGATCAGCGGGTGCGCTTGGCATGCTCGATCACGCGGATTCGCTTTTGAGTGTCCCGTTCCACGGAATATCCTTTTCGTTTGAATGACCATAGCCGTGCTCGGCAGTTGGCCTCGAGATCTTTGCCGTTAGCCTGGGGCCCAGCCTTCTTTTTGAGTTCGGCGGCGATCTCCTTGATCGTGTGGCCACCGGCGACCAAGAAAGGGTCAATAATGGCGGCCAATGAACCGTCGCGGACTTTCTTCCCACTCTTGCCGTCCTTTTTGGCCTTGCCATTTGCTTTGAGCAGCAGTTTTGCGTCCCGATTGACTTTTTCTTCGGTATACGCCTGGAGCGGATAAGTCCGCTCAACCGTGTTTTCATTTCCGGTCGTTTCGGCGCGGAGAACTACTTTGTCACCATCGCGCCGCACTACGACAACCGGAATTCCGGATTTCGTCAGGTATTTTTCGTTCAGCTTGGCTTCACTTGCGTTCATTCTTGCCCCTTTCATGATGTTTTGATCCCCTTGATATTCGCCACGCCATATCACAGCCCCCGCAATCTTCAATCGGAAATAGCGCCACGTTGCACCGTTCGGCCTAATTCGGCCAACTCAGGCCAAGCGGCAGGACACAGGACTACCTTCTGAAGGGCGTTGCCAGCAAGCGATTTCTGACGAGCATGGGGAGGTGAAATGCGTCGTGAGGGACTTCGAAAATGGGAATTGCTAAAATGACTTCTGTTGCCGGCAAGCCTTTAGGAGTCGCTTATCTGCGGACGTTATTCCATCGCGCTCGAACCTGTGGAGTTAGCCGAAGTCTTGGAATGTGCCCCTCCTGACTTCGCTTTCTCGCCACGCTTTAATGTCGCGCCATCACAAGCCGTTCCTGTCGTCATTAACGAAAACAATAAGCGACGTCTGTGTTTAATGCACTGGGGTCTCGTGCCCAGTTGGGCCAAGGATCCATCCATCGGGAACAAGATGATCAACGCCCGCGCTGAGACGATAACGCAAAAGCCGAGTTTCCGTAGACCGTTTGAGCGCCAGCGTTGCCTTGTCCCTGTGGACGGTTTCTATGAATGGCAGAAAGTCGCGGGCGCGCGAGTCAAAATCCCCACGCGCATCGTAATGAAGGATAGGTGCTTATTCGCACTTGCAGGGATCTGGGATATATGGAAAAAGCCAGATGGCGGTGAACTTCGTTCATTCGCGATCATCACGACCGCCGCCAACGATTTGATGAAGGCGATCCACGACCGAATGCCCGTGATTCTGGCGAAACAGGATTGGGATACATGGTTGGACCCGAAATGTATAGATATCCCCAAGCTAACGGGGCTTCTCAGGTCATACCCTTCCGATGAGATGGAAACCTATGAAGTCTCGACTGCCGTCAATTCGCCTCGCAATGATGTGCGGGAATGTTTTGTCTTGTTGACAAGTGGACGTCGCGAAATTTCAACTTAATTCACGATTGAGCAGAAAAGCCTTTATGAACAAATCAAAAAGCGGTATCGTTTCTCTATGGCAACTTCGGAACAAATTAAATCGCTGATCCGCTCTCACTGGAGCGAGGATCAAGAGCAATTTTTCACAACCGCGTTACAGGTTGCTGCTCACGAAGCTGAGCGGGGACACGGGGCCTTGGCTCTCGAAATTAGGGGCATCATCGACCAAGCCCGTAATACAAAAGCTCCTCGCATGCTCACAGATGTTCTTCCAGAGCTCCAGGGCTTGGTCAACACAGAGGAATCCAAGACGCCGATTTCTGCTCTCGTTCTTCCCGATGCGCTTCTTAAGCGTATTCGCCGGATACTCCATGAGTATGTGCAGAGCCACAAACTGAAGCAGCATGCTTTAGCTCCTCGCAGCAAAATCTTGCTGACAGGCCCTCCGGGCACTGGGAAAACAATGACTGCTCGTGTTTTTGCGCACGAGTTGCACTTACCTTTGCATACCGTCCAGGTGGACCGGTTGGTGACGAAATACATGGGCGAAACAAGCGCCAAACTCCGACAGATATTCGATCTCATTGGCCGCCAGAAGGGGGTTTATCTGTTTGATGAGTTCGATGCGATCGGCGGCGGCCGGTCACTGGATAACGACGTGGGGGAGATGCGCAGGGTGCTCAACGCTTTGCTGCAATTTATCGAACGAGACACTTTCGATAGCATGGTGGTGGCTGCTACCAATAGCCCAGAGCTTCTTGATCGCGCCTTGTTCCGGCGTTTTGACGACGTCTTGATTTATGCACTTCCTGAACAAAATGACCGTAGACGATTAATCGAAAACGCATTGACCAGCTTCCTGCCCGAAACCTTTGATTGGAAGGGCATAGTTTCAGCAAGCAAGGCGTTGAGTAGTGGAGAGATATACCAAGCATGCTGCGATTCACTGAAAGACGCTATTCTGCGCGATCAAACGTATGTTTCGTCGGAAAGCCTGAAGCTATCAATTAGCGAACGTCAGAATACCCATAGTCGTTAATCAGGTATGGCTAGCGACCATTTCCGAAACATTTTTCTCAAGGAAAAGCACGAGTCTCAAAGATTTAAAAGTAATCGGTCCTTCAGCAAACCTCCACCACTTTCCCCCGTTGAGCGAATAAGCCATGCGAGAAAATTGATCGCTCAATTTGACGCCATCTGGGAGCAATCAAAAGCGAAGAAGGCTGTTTCGATAACGGGTCGTGACGGCATATACATCGAATTCATCAGTTTCCCCGGGTACGAATTGAAAATTCAGAGCCTGGAAAATATTAAGAGTCGAATACGTCTGCTAAACGTCCGCACCATCGATAAAGACGGTAAGTCACAAACATTGGCTACCGTATTCGTCCCTGCAGGCAAAGAGAAGCTTTTTCTAAAGACATTCCAAGACTATGCTACTAAAGAAAATTCGAAAACCGGTACTCCCAGACACAAATCTCTTGTTGAGAGTATTAATGATTTTCACATTGCTGCCCTCTCTGGCCTTTGGACTGACAAGAAGGTTTCTCCTCCAGGAGAGCATCCTGCTTGGGTAGAGGCCTGGTTGGCCACTGACAGTAAAAAACTTGTCGATGAATTTCGGGAAACGCTTAAAGAATTAAAAATTGTTGAACACGAAGATCGACCGGAGATTCACTTCCCTGAACGGACAGTGGTCTTAATTTTTGCCGACCAGAAACAATTATTGTTGCTGATCGAATCGACCGGTTTGTTGGCTGAACTGAGACCTGCCCAGGCAACGGCAGCATTTGTGCTTAAACTCTCGAACCAAGTTCAGGCGACAGTTGCTCAATCGATTCTCAAGAGGGCCACTATTGCCAAGAATTCAAACGTTTCAGTGTGCATCCTTGATCATGGAGTCAATCGGGGACATCCGATGTTGTCTCCCGTTCTGCCGGACGATGATTTGCTTACAGTCAATGAGAAATGGGGAAGCAATGACACCGACGGCCATGGAACCTTGATGGCTGGCACTGCCGCCTATGGCGATATCCTTAAGATTATGAATACCAGCGAGCCGATTCAGATTCCTCATGGGATTGAATCAGCCAAGATTCTGCCGCCTGGGAAATCCCAAAACGAGAGAAATCTTTGGGGTCATATGACAAAGCAAGGAATTTCGAGGGCCGAGATTCATGCCCCTCTTAGGCAACGCATTGTTTGCATGGCGGTTACAGCAACTGAGACAAGCGATCGTGGGACTCCGTCATCCTGGTCCGGCGCCATCGATCAACTTGCAGCGGGTGTAGATGATGAAACGAAAAAGCGGCTTTTGCTAATCAGCGCGGGCAACGCAAGTGACAAGGAGTACGCAAACTATCCGGAGAGCAATAAAACCAGCGATGTCGAAGACCCGGGCCAAGCATGGAATGCGCTGACGGTTGGTGCCTACACAGAAAAGACGAAAATTGCTCAGTCTGACTGGAAGGATTATGCCCCATTGGCAAGTGCAGGTCAGCTATCGCCTTTCAGCACAACCTCTGTTGCTTGGGATCCGTCGAGGTGGCCGATTAAGCCAGAAATTGTATGTGAGGGCGGGAATGTTGCCCGAGGTCCAAATGGAGGGACGATCGAGGCCGATGAGCTCCAATTGATCTCCACATCTCACGATACAACCATTTCGCACTTTGCAAAGTTTAACGCGACAAGTGCCGCCACTGCGCTGGCGGCTCGAATGGCGGCAATCATACAAGCCGAATATCAGGAAGCCTGGCCGGAAACGATCCGTGGGCTGATGGTGCATTCTTCGCAGTGGACCGAGGCCATGGAAAAACAATTTAAGGGGGCCGACAATAAAACCTCGTACAAAACGCTCCTTAGAGCGTGCGGGTACGGAGTTCCTAACTTAGAACGAGCGATTTATTGTTTAAAAAACAGACTGACCCTTGTTAGTCAGGCTCAAATTCAACCATTCATTAAAGAAGGCAATGACTATCGCAGCAATGAGATGCACTTATATCCGCTGCCTTGGCCGAAAGATGTGCTCCGTTCACTTGGTGAAACCAAGGTGGAGATGCGAATTACGCTTTCATATTTTGTCGAGCCAGGCCCTGGGGAGATCGGATGGGAAAATCGATACAGATACGCTTCACACGGCCTTCGTTTTAAAATAAACGCTCCAGAAGAAAATAGACAGCAATTTGTAGCGCGAATTAACCGTGAAGCACGCGAATCTGATGACGGACATCCGGGAACGGCATCGCCCAACGAGCATTGGGTTCTTGGGCAACAACAGCGTGATATAGGGTCTATACATTCAGATATTTGGAAAGGAAATGCGGTACAGCTGTCCGCATCAAATTTTATTGCAGTCCACCCAAGCATCGGATGGTGGCGCGAGCGTCGTAATTTGGAGTGTTGGAACAAGAAAAGCCGTTATTCTTTGATCGTGTCTATTCATTCGCCTCGAGAAGACGTTGATATCTATACGCCCGTGGCAACCCAAGTTGGGATCAAGACCCCCGTACCTGTTCCTGTGCTAATCGGGTGGTAGATGCCCGAGTTAGATGGACACCTGTTAACGGTGCCGCGAAATGACTGCTTTGGGACCACACATGAGCCCTTCAAACGCTTTAATCTGGTCGAAGGGATCACGTAGTCGGGATAGCCGGTTCCAATCACGGTCACTGATGACCGGGTTGTGGACAGTAGGTTCCAGGGCTCGGATGTAGGCTTGGATGCGGGGTGCGAGGTTCAGAAGGTTTAGAATCTGGCTGACGCGCGTGGGGTCGACCCTCATGTGCTTGGCCAGGGCAAACCGGGTAAGGCCGGGCGTCGTGGCCAAGGTTTTTTGAAGGTCGTAAGCTTTGGCGAGAAGCGTTTGGATCGCTGGTGGCTTGGGAATCGGCTCTTTGGAGGCGCGGATGGTTTGGTGCAATTCAAAGGCTTTTCGGCGCACCAAGCGTACGCGGCCGCGGGATTCGAAAATTGGGCCGAAATCAAATTTGTCCCATAAACACAACGCGTTCCGGGCATTCGGGGTACTTTGACGAGAGTCGGACGCGGGGAGTTCTTTCCTCACCACATGATGAATCGCTCTCCTCTGGTAAAGAAACTGTCATTCCAATGGGGCTTACTCTTGTGTGTAGCGGCGGTGCTTTGGGCTGTGGTTTCTCCTCGTTTCCCAGTTGGACATTTTGAGGACGACGCCCGAGATATTCTGGCTGCGCAATCTCTCCTTCAGGGTCGTTACGCGAATCTGCAAAATCCCGCTCAACCCCTTTTAAACTTTCCTTTGCCTGGCTTTCCGCTCTTTTTATCCCCCTTTGTCTTCCTGGTTCAAGGGCGTTGGGAGTGGCTTAAAATTCTTCCCGGGGCACTCTCCCTCCTCATGCTTGTGATGATGTATCGTTTGGCACGTTCCGTGCTGACGCCAGAGCAAGCGATGCTCGCAACCGGTCTTATGGCCATCAATCCCTTGACGGTGTATCTTGCTTCATGTGTTATTGTCTATTCGCTTTTTGGTGTTGTCCTCTTTGCCAGTTTTCTCAGGCTGCAACACTATTTGCGATCCCCAACTCAGAAGGCGCAGTGGCTCCTGGGATTCTGGCTGGCCATCGCCTGTTTAATTCGCCCCGAGGGAAAGATTCTTGGATTGGCGATTGGAGTGGCAGTGGCACGCGAGCGGCCTAAGAAAGAGCTTTGGCGCATACTGACACCGGCCATGGTGATTTTATTGGGATGGGGCGCTCGGAATTATTTTTTGACACAGGAAATATCTGGATATAGTGCGTATTGGATTGAAAATGCACACACGCTTATCCGGGACCCTTTTTTTATGGTTTTAAATTTGGGCCGCGAAGCCCACACGTTTATGATGGAAACGTTTTGTGCGTTATTGCCATCCTCTAGATTAGAAAAGATGGTCGGATGGATTCTCGCGCTGAGTGCGCTGGGTTTTGTGATGAAAGGTATACGTGAGTATCTTCCGGGGTGGAAGAAGGGACTGCCGCTGGCTGTGCTCATTTTTTGTGGGGTGTTTTATGGGATGCACGGTGTTTGGTTGGCACTGAGCCCGCATTATTTTTACTGGTTGTTGCCCTGGCTCTATCTGGCCTTGGTCAAGGGGATGGATCCCCGTTACACTTCGTTAAAAGCCCGCTGGTACGGACGGGGGGTCATCGTTTTTCTTTTGATGATCTATGGCATTCAATATGGGCGTGCTATCCAGCAGACCTATGGGACCCCGCACCGGACATGGCTTACAGATGCTTTCCAAACGACCTTGCGGAAAGAAAGAACAGTCGGTTCCGTGTATGTGTTAGCTCCTTCGGCCGCCAATCTGACGCTTCAGACGGGAATGCCTTCACTTTCACGGATTCCTGCTCGTGATGTGGACTTCTTTCGGTATCGATTGCATCGTGAGGGAATCACACATGTGATGATCGCGCCGGCTGAATATATGTATTTGCGGTCACGGCGTGGGGATGATCCGGAAGTGCTGTGGTCGCAAATCGCTGCTTGGATCCAGGAATTACCGTCGGATTTCATACCGATTTATGCCGATCCCAATGCCCCTGTTAAGCTCTATCGGGTTCGCGTCCCCCCCGTTTTTGTGAGGGCGTATGAAACGTATGAAAAAGCATTGGAAGCGCCACAGCTGGAGACAGTTTTGGACGGTTTAGAGGCGGCGCTCGCCATCGATGATCAATTTCCTGAAGCGCTGAACGCCTACGGCGCCACCTGTTATTTATTAAATAGAAAGAATGCCCAAGCCGAAGCGCGACTGCGAGAGGCCGTTCGCCTGCGTCCAGGATACCGTTTGGCCTGGTTAAATCTCTCGCGCATTTTAGAGCGCAAAGGCGATAAACAAGGTGCGTCACATGCGCGTGCGCAGGCGCTCTCGAATCCCAAGTAGAGTAAAATGAGTAAACTCCATGATCTTCATTATCCTCCCCGCCTTTAATGAAGCCAAAGCACTGCAAGCACTGATCCCTGCCATCGGACAGGAACTGGCCGCGCAGCCGTACAAAATCGTCCTTGTGGATGACGGGTCGTCCGATGCCACACCTCAGGTCGCAGCCGAACTTTCAAAAAAACAACCCATCGAAGTCCTGCGTCACCAACCGAACCAGGGATACGGCGCAGCCATCCGCACAGGAGCGCTCTGGGTGATCAAAAATGGCAAGCCGGAAGACGTTGCGCTGACCCTTGATGCCGACAATACGCATCTGCCAACCTTCTTTCCGGTGCTTACCCGGAAGTTGGGAGAGGGATTTGATGTGGTTACCGCTTCTGTGTCGCTCCCAGGTGGCCGACTGGAAGGGGTCCCTCCTCTACGGCGACTGATGAGCGCCGTGGTGAACCGGTTGTTCGGTTCAGTCTGTGCGATCCCCGGCATCAGCACGTACACCAACGGCTTCCGTGCCTTCCGCGTACGCGCTTTACAGCGTGCTCATGCCAAATATGGCGATCGTTTGATGGAAGATACGGGTTTTCCAGGAGGGGTCGAGCTCTTTTTGAAGGTGATCAAAGCTGGGGGGCGTCCCGCCGAGGCCCCTTTTACGCTTTATTACCAGAACCGGGGGGGGGATAGTAAGATTCGCTTCATCCAAACCATCCGGCGCTACCTCCTCCTCCTCTCCCGTTTTCGCCAATTTTAGGGTTGCGGATCCCCCCTCCGATCGAATACAATAGTGGCCTAGATTTCGACCTGAACCTGCCTTTTCCATTCAAATACTCATGAAGCGGTTTGGTCTCACAGTCGAGGTGTTAGGGTTGTTCGGCACCTTGATTTTTTATGTATCGCCGGCGATGGCGGAAATGCCTGAGATCTCAGGCAGCAGCGCCTCGTCCGCCGTCTCGGCCGTTGCCTCCGATAGCGCAACGGTCGTTGAACCTTTTCTGTGGCCATTGTCCCCGATGATTGGGGGAAAAAAGACGATGGTGTTGTCCGGTTTTGGAAAGCGCCAAGTGCCACAAAACCTCTGGCCACTACCGACAGCCAAAGGCCCCGTCTTTACCGGGGTGGAAGATCATAAAGCAGTCGATTTTATCGCCGCCGAAAGCGCAGTCGTACGGGCGTCCCGGGCAGGAAAAGTTCTTTTTATTGGGTTTTCCAAAGAGTACGTGAGTCGTAAGGATAAAAATGATAAGTGGCGGGCGGTGATTATCCGTCACGCCGATGGCATGAGCACGCGGTACGTGCACTTAAATGCGGTGCACGTAGCGCCCGGTCAACAGGTCACTGCAGGGCAGGTGATTGGACGTGTGGCATCGTCCGATGAATGGACCGACCCGGTGTTTCATTTTGAGATTCGAGATGCAAAGGGAGTGGCGCTAAATCCTATGGATCTTTTACAAGTCGAAGGAGCACATCCGTAAATGGCCAAGCGTCCCATTTCGGTTTTGATTTTAGCGGCAGGCGCAGGAACGCGCATGAAGTCGGCCACGCCGAAAGTGCTGCACAAGGTGGTTGGCCGTCGTTTAATTGAACATGTCATTGCGGCTGTTCAAGCGCTTAAGCCCGCCCGCACTGGGGTCGTGATTGGCGTGGAGCGCGAAAAAGTAAAAGCCGCGCTCATCGCTTCCGGTCTTAAACTTGATTTTATTGTGCAGGATCAGCCCAAAGGCAGCGGTCATGCCGTGATCAAAGCCAAAAGCTGGTTGACGCGAAAGAAAGGCACGCTACTGGTTGTCTACGGAGATACACCGCTGCTGACCGCGGCCACGCTGCAGAACTTGATCCGGGCGCATCAGAGCGCGGGACATGCAGCGACGTTTCTGGCGATGGATGTGGCCAACCCGTCCGGGTATGGCCGGATGGTGGTGGACGGCCAAGGGCTTCTGGAGAGGATCGTCGAGCATCGCGATGCCAGTCCTGAAGAGCTGAACATTTCGCTGGTCAATTCCGGAGTGGCCTGCTGGGACATTGCGTCGCTTCTGCACGTGCTGCCAAAGTTGAAACCCAACAATGCGAAGCACGAATACTATTTGACGGATTGTGTCGCGCTTCTGCGCGCACGCGGACAACAGGTCGGCGTCATGACGGTGGCCGACGAGTCAGAAACCTGGGGCGTTAACAACCGCATCGATCTGGCGCAAGCCGAAGCCGTATGGCGCAAACGGATCCTGGAGCATTGGATGCGTGAAGGTGTGACGATGGCCGACCCGGCTACGACCTATATCGATTTGAATTCCCGGTTGGCGCCGGATGTCCGGCTGGGCCCGGGCGTGATCATTGAAAAATCCATTTTGGAACCCGGCTGTGATATTTTCGCCTATTCGATTTTAGAAGGGGCGGTCGTGAAAACGGGCGCCAAGATCGGTCCCTGCGCGCGGCTGCGGCCGGGAGCGGTGATCGAGACGGATGCGCACATCGGTAATTTTGTCGAAGTGAAGAAAAGCCGGATCGGCCGCGGCAGCAAAGCCAACCACCTGACGTATATTGGGGATTCGGTGATCGGTCAGGGCGTGAACGTCGGTGCCGGAACCATTACCTGCAACTACGACGGCTATACCAAGTCGCAAACGATTATTGAGGACGGTGTATTTGTCGGTTCCAATACGAATTTAGTCGCACCGGTGCGCGTGAAGAAGCGCGCCATTATCGGTGCCGGGTCGACCATCACGAAAGATGTGGAAGCGGGATCGCTGGCGGTGGCGCGGTCTCCGCAAGTGCTGCGCAAGGGCTGGGCCGATGCGTGGCGCAAGAACAAAAGCCGCCGGAAGAACTAAGAGGAACGTTCATGACTGCGTTAAAAGTATTTTCGGGCAATGCCAACCGCGGACTTGCGGAAGAAATTTGCCAGGCGCTGAATGTGCCGCTGGGAAAAGCCGATGTGGGCCACTTCTCGGACGGTGAGCTTCAAGTTCGAATTTTAGAAAACGTCCGCGGCCATGATACGTTTATCGTGCAGCCGACATGTCCGCCGGTCAACGACCATTTGATGGAATTGCTCATCATGGTTGATGCGCTGGCACGTGCTTCCGCCCGGCGTATTACCGCTGTAATCCCGTATTATGGCTACGGCCGCCAGGATCGCAAAGCGGAGCCACGTGTACCCATCTCGGCCAAACTGGTTGCCAATTTGGTGACAGCCGCCGGCTGCGACCGCGTGCTCGCGATGGATTTGCATGTCGGACAGATTCAGGGTTTCTTTGATATTCCAGTGGACCACTTGTATGCGATGCCGGTGTTCCTCGAATACATACGGCAGAAGAATTTGAAAGACGTGGTCATTGTTTCACCGGATGCCGGCGGCGTGGAGCGCGCCCGCGCCTTTGCCAAACGGCTCGATGCGGATCTGGCGATTGTCGACAAACGCCGCCCGCGCGCCAACGTGGCGGACGTGATGAACGTGATTGGTGAAGTCGAAGGCAAAACAGCTATTTTGTTGGATGACATGGTAGATACGGCAGGCACACTCTGCAAGGATGCGGAAGCGCTCAAGAGGTTCGGCGCCAAACGGATTTTTGCAGCCACATCTCACGGTGTGCTGTCCGGCCCGGCCATGGAACGGCTCGAGCAGTCGCCGATTGAAGAGCTGATGATCAGCAATTCCATCCCGCTCAACGGGAAGAAGTCGTCAAAGGTTAGGGTCTTATCGGTGGCGCCGCTGCTCGCGGAAGCGATCAAGCGAATCCACGAAGACCAGTCGGTCAGTCAATTGTTCGTTTAAACTCAGGAGGCAGTTATGGCTACAAAGGAAATCGTACTCGAAGCAGAAAAAAGAGAAATCGGCACTCGCGGCGCAATCAACATACTGCGTCAACAGGGGCGCGTTCCCGCCGTGGCATACGGTGATAAAGAAGGTCCCCAGCCGGTGACCTTGGATGGCAAGCGCCTTCAGACCCTGATCCAGGTGGAACATGGCCGCAACGCCCTGATCACCTTGAAAGTGGGCGGCACCAGCCACCCCGTGCTGATCAAAGAACTTCAACGCGACATGATTACCCGTCAGATCATTCACGTCGACCTGCAGCGCGTGTCGCTCAAACAGAAGATCGAAGCGCTCGTCCCCGTTCACGTCAAAGGCGAAGCGCCGGGCGTCAAATTGGGCGGTGGTATTATGGAACACATCACCCGCGAAATTCGCGTGCGATGTCTCCCAACGGCCATTCCGGAGTCAATCGATGTCGACGTCACCAACCTGCAGATCAATCAATCGATCAAAGCCAAAGACCTGTCCATTCCTGAGGGTGTGGAACTTCACCACATGGATCCAAACAGCGTGATCGTCAACATCGTCACGCCGAAAGAAGAAGAAGTGGCAACCCCCGCAGCCGGAGTTGCGGCTGCTGCTACGACGGCGGAGCCCGAAGTCATTAAGAAGGGCAAAGTCGAAGAAGGTGAAGAAGGGGCTGCTGCTGGAGCCAAACCCGCTGCGGGCGCGAAGCCAGCTGCTGGCGCTGCTCCTGCCGCCAAAGCCGAAGGCAAGAAGTAAGTCTCTCGCATTCCCGAGCCGATGTGGTTTTTCCGACGACGGAATACCACATCGGCTTTTTATTTTATAGGGTATCCGCATGATTAAGCTGGTGGTCGGTTTAGGCAATCCTGGAAAAAATTACACGCACACGCGCCATAACGTCGGGTTTCTCGTGCTGAACCGGCTGGAACAAGGGGAGGCGCCTGACGTCGTGCTGTTTCGACCGGATAGTTTTATGAACCAATCGGGCGGGCCTGTCAGCCAGATCGCCCGCAAGAAAGGCATCCAGCCGTCTGAAATCCTTGTCGTATGTGATGATTTTTCGATTCCCCTGGGAACCCTGCGCCTACGCTTTAAAGGGTCATCCGGCGGGCATAATGGGCTGGACTCCATTTTGAATGCCTTTGGAACGCAGGACATTCCGCGCTTACGCGTGGGCATTGGACCGGTTCCCGAGGGCCAGGATCCCGCTAATTTCGTTTTGGCTTCCTTTGCCTCCCGAGAAAAACCTATACTCGATGACGCTGTGGCGCTTGCGGCTGATGCGGTACGCACCACGGTCACGCAAGGATTTGAAACAGCCATGAATAAGTTCAACAAGAAAGGGGAAAGCGCGTGAAAGTTCGCGATGTCATGAGAACGCAGGTTGTTTCTATCGCTCAAAACAATACGTTGAGCGATGTCGTCCGGACGTTTGTCGATAATCATGTGCAGATGGCGCCGGTCGTGGACGCCGCCATGCGCGTGGTCGGGCTGATTACTGTGCAGGATTTGGCCGATATTTTTCTGCCGCGCTATTTCGATTTGCTGCGCGATTTTGCCGCCCTGCAGGACAAGGGACAGCTGGCCTCTCTTTTTGATACAGCGTTTATGAACTTCGACCGTTCTCAGGACAATCTCATTCTGGCTGCGGACATCATGAAAACCCACATCGATTGGGTGCACGATGAAGATTCCCTACTGCAAGCCGCTTCCCGGCTGCAGACGCAGCGCCAGTCGCGGCTGCCTGTGATCGATCGGGATAAAAAATTGGTGGGATTGCTCTCGGATTATGAAGTGATTCTCTCTCTCTTAAGTGGTAAACCGGCCGGCCGCGTGGCCGCACGGTCTTAGGCGCCCTTCCCGTTAGTCTCGAATCGAAAACCCCTCACAAGCCTTGTCCGGAACGTCCCAATCACTGCGAAGATCGTCCACACGCGAGAGCGGCGGGCCTTTTTTAAGCTCCTCCAGCCACGAGAGCAGGGTTTCTTTTCCTCCCGATGCCCAGGTTTCTACCGTTCCATCCTGCCGATTGCGGACCCATCCGGAGAGTCCCAGCGTCTGAGCGCGCGCGAGCACAAAATAGCGGAAACCGACCCCTTGAACCCGGCCCGAAACGATTACATGCACAGCGGTTCTCTTTTTAGACATATCGATATTTTAACCGTTTCTTATCAGAGAGAGAGGTTTATACAATGAGCCCAATGGCAAAATTGCGTGTCTTAGTCGTGGATGATGAGAAAGACATTGTCCGTCTGGTTCGCTATAACCTTGAAAAGGAAGGTTATGAGGTGCTCTCGGCTACAGATGGCGAAGCGGGGCTGGCGAGCGCCCGTCGTGAAAAACCAGACTTGATCATTCTCGATCTCATGCTTCCGAAAATGGATGGATTCCATGTTTGCCGTACTCTGCGTGAGGAATCGTCAGTGCCAATTCTCATGCTCACGGCCCGCAAGGAAGAAGTGGATCGGGTGTTGGGTCTCGAGCTGGGCGCCGACGATTATCTCATTAAACCGTTTAGTGTCCGTGAACTGGCAGCACGCGTGAAGACGATTCTTCGGCGGGCGCATGCGGCACCAGATACGTCCGGAGAACGACGCTACGGAGATCTCCAGATCGACCTTGACCGGTACACGGTAACTTTAAAAGAAAAACCGATCACACTGGGATCCAAAGAATTTGAATTCTTGAAAGCCCTTTTGCAGGCCAAGGGCAAGGCGCTGACGCGTGATCAGCTCTTGGAGCGGGTCTGGGGTCTGGACCAATCCATGAACATTGACACGCGCACCATCGATCAGCATATTGCTCGTTTGCGGGAAAAACTGGGAACGGAAGCCAAGCGTATTGTCACTGTGAAAAATGTGGGATACCGGTTTGACACAAAGTAATCGACTATGACTGTTTGGCTCTTCAGTGCAGGGGCCGGCCTCATTGCCCTTTTTTTAATCTACCGCGAATTTCGAAAATATCTTTCCCGCACGGCACAAATGAAACATGCGTTGTCAGATATTTCCATGCGCATGGAACTTCAAATCCAGGAACTTTCGCGGGAACGCGCGCAATTATCGGCGATTCTGACGGCTTTGGTAGAAAGTGTTGTTGCCCTCGATCATGAAGGAAAAATTCTCTTTGTCAATCCTGCCGCGGAAAAGCTATTCGGAGTCGTTGGGCCCAAAACGAAGGGCCGCCCGTTCCTCGAAGTGCTTCGCCAGTCACCACTCGGACAGCTCTTACAGAAAACATTAACGGAACAAACAGCGAATGCTCAGGAAATTACACTTTTTTCACCGGAGGAGCGAACACTGGTGGTCCAGGCGCTACCGGTGTCGTATGGAGAAGGACAAACCGGCGTCTTAGCTGCACTGCATGACATTACTGAGCTGCGGCGTCTAGAGAAGATACGTCAAGAATTTGTTGCCAATGTATCGCATGAATTGCGCACACCGCTCACATCCATTCAAGGTTTTGTGGAAACCTTGCTCGGGGGTGCGTTGGAAGATCCGAAGCATAATCGTGAGTTTCTCGAGACCATCAGTGAACATACGGCACGTCTGACACATCTCATTGAGGATATCTTGGACTTGTCTGCTATCGAAGCCAAGCGGGTGGAGTATCATCTGGAGCCCGTCAGCACAAAAGAGGTCGTGGATCGCCTGATGAAGGGCCTGGCACCCACGGCGAAGAGCAGAGGGGTATTTCTAGTCAATGAGATTAAGGAGAATACGCCCAAGGTACGTGCCGATAAGGAAAAGCTGGCTCAAATCTTTATGAATTTATTGGATAACGGAATTAAATTTAATAAACCTCAGGGTCGGGTTGAAGTCTCGGCTGAAGCCCTTGGTGCGATGCTCCAAATCACGGTCAGAGATACGGGTCTTGGGGTTCCGGAGGCCGATTTACCGCGCGTGTTCGAGCGGTTTTATCGCGTTGATAAGGCGCGTTCGCGCGAAATGGGTGGTACGGGCCTTGGCCTGTCCATCGTGAAGCATTTGGTAGAAGCTCACCAAGGTACCGTTCGTGTTGAAAGCCAGGTCGATACCGGATCGGCCTTCATCCTCACTCTTCCTCTCGCTTAAGCGGTTTCTCTCTCTTCCACACTGTCATTTCATTGTCATACAGGATTTACCCAGCCGATATGGGCATTCTGCGCCCACTCCTCTACAATTCAGTCAATTAAAACGACAACACAGAGGAGGTCACTGGTATGGTGATCAAAATGAAAGAAGAGTATGTGGCCGCAGGATTAAGGCAGCAAATCGAAAGCATGAAGCATCTGATGCAGGAACTTGAGAAAGAAACACTCACGCCGGATGCCTTAGGATGGCGAATTCGTGCTATTGAGCTGCAGCTGCGAAACTTACGGGAAGCCGCTTAACCCGGCAACCCCACTCACTTTTAAAATGCAAAAAACAAAGGGGAAACAGATGGAAGACTGGTTTTGCGGGCGGTGCCCTTTCCCCCTTTTCGTGGGTGCTGTCCCGCATTCTTATAAACAAAAGGAGGAAGTGGATATGAAGTGGATGATGCAAGGGATGAAAAGAATGAAAACGATGTTGGTTCTGGCCGTGTTGACCGTGTCGTTCCTGTCTGTGGCTCGCGCCGCAGAAACCGATGTACAGACGTCCAAGACGACCGATAAGTTGGTGTTCAATGGGGATATGCGCGTGCGTCACGAGTCTTTTTTCAACAAGACCCGTGGCTCCGTCGATCGTCATCGTGAACGCTATCGTCTTCGTTTTGGTGCGACCGCCAATATCCAGGATTTCCTGGTCGGATTGAAGCTGGCCACCGGTACGGGCGAGCAAGTTTCAACCAACCAGACGTTCGGAAATGCGTTTGGCGAAAAAGGTATTTATGTGGATCAGGCGTATATTCAGTGGAAAGCGCACGAGTATGCCAAATTGACCGGCGGCCGTATGCCGAATCCATTCTGGAGGACCTATGCCTCGGACATCGTCTGGGACAATGACATTAATCCAGAAGGGTATGCGCAGCAAGTCGAAGTGCCGGTAGGGGACACACTCTCCTTCTTTGGTAACTTCGCTCAGTTGCCCATTAATGAAATCAGCGGTTCCTCCAAAGATCCCTGGGTTTTCGGGAATCAAATCGGAGGCAGTGTTCGTTTGGGTGAAGATGCCAAAATCAAAATGGGCATCAGCTATTACGGCTTTATTAATGAACGCGCGAACGTCCTGCATTCTACGGCAGCGGCGGATTCCACGGTCATCCAGGAAGCCAATACCCGTGTGGCGGGCAGCGCCCAACTAGCGTCAGCCTTTAAGATCTTGCACTACACTATGGAAGCGACTTTCCATGCGCTGAGTGTGCCAGTGTCCCTGCAGGGTGACTACGTGAAGAACGCGGCGAAATCGAGCGGCTTGGAAGCGGTGCGCAATCAGCGCAGCGGGTACCAGGTCGGTGCCGTTCTCGGCAAAGCAAAAGCCGCGGGAACCTGGGAATTTGCCTACTTCAAAAAGTATTTGGAAGCCAATGCAACCATTTCCGATTGGGCCGATTCTGACTTTGGAAACGGCGGAACCAACCGGGAAGGACACATCCTGTGGCTTGCTTATGCACCGCGGGATTACGTGACGATCTCTGCGAAGTACTTCCTGACCAAAAAGCTGAACGAATTCATTAGCAGCTCCGCGCCGTACTCGGCAAGCGCGACGACCCCGGCTTACAGCGACATCAATCGCTTCCAGCTGGATCTTGTCGTGAAGTTCTAATACATGTCACACAGATGTCATATGGATGTCACACGAAAAGTAATCACAGGCAGTATAATTCAATCAATACGAGGAGGATATATGAAAAAATTTTTAGCGGGTTTCTTTTTCATCGCGTTAATGGTTTTAGGGTCTTCGGTGTGGGCTGCGAATAAAGTCCTGACCATTAAGGGATCTGACACCATGGTGATTTTGGGCCAACGGTGGGCAGAAGAATACATGAAAACGCACCCCGGCACAGTGATTCAGGTCACCGGTGGAGGATCGGGCACAGGGATTGCGGCCCTCATTAATGGCGCGACAGATATCGCTGCCGCATCACGTCCGATGCAGCCTAAAGAAAAGGCGGCCGTACAAACAAAACAAGGGAAGTCCGTAGAAGAAATTCCTGTCGCGTTGGATGGATTGGCCATTTACGTCGATCAAGCCAATCCGTTAAATACGATCAGCCTGGATCAGGTGAAAAAGATTTATCTCGGTCAGGTGACTCGCTGGGAAGATCTGGGCGTCCCGCTGGGGCCGATTATTGCCTATGGGCGCGAAAACAATTCTGGTACGTACGCCTACTTCAAAGAACACGTATTGGGCAATGAAGATTTTGCTCCTCAAGTATTAAGCCTTCCCGGGACCGCAGCTGTCATTAATGCTGTGAGTAAGGATCGTAAAGCCATTGGATACGGTGGCATTGCGTATGTTAAAGGCGCTAAAACGCTCAAAGTGAAAAAGGACGAGAAAGGTCTTGGGTATGAACCTTCATTGGCCCATGTCGAAAGTGGAAAATATCCCATTTCTCGGTCTCTGTATTTTTATACGGCAGGGAAACCCCAGGGGGATGTGAAAGCATTTCTGGAGTGGACCTTAGGCAAAGAAGGCCAAAAAATCTGTCAGCAGGTAGGCTATTACCCGCTGCGAAAAAAATAACGTTTTGAAAAAACGCTTTCAAACATCGACGGTCGAATCGTTCGTAGAAGCGCTCATTTATGTGAGCGCTTTTACGGCTATTATTAGCCTTTTTCTGATCTTTGTTTTTATAGGTAAGGAAGCATTGCCTATTTTTACATCAGCGGAAGTTCAGACAGAAGCCAACCTCTCCAATCTGTTTTTTCCACAGGAGGGAAAGTTTTCCTGGCAGCCCATATCGTCTATTCCAAAGTATTCCCTGTTTCCTTTGCTCGTGGGGACTCTGAAGGTGACGTTTGTTGCGCTTCTCTTTGCCATTCCTTTGGCATTAGGCGCTGCTTTGTTTACGTCCGAATTCGCGCCCAATTGGTTAAAGGAAGTGGTGAAGCCCGTCATTGAGCTTCTGGCTGGAATCCCTTCTGTGGTCCTTGGGTTTTTCGCGCTTATGGTGATGGCCAGCTATGTTCAGGAATTATTTGGCGTAGTTTACCGTTTAAACGCCATTAACGCAGGTATTGCATTGGGCCTGGCAGTCATACCCATCGTGTATACCGTGGCCGATGATGCGTTGAATGCTGTCCCTCGAAGCTATCGCGAAGCGTCCATCGCAATGGGCGCGTCCGGTTGGCAAACAGCCTGGCGAGTGGTTGTGCCCGCGGCACTTCCAGGAATATTGGCAGCCTGTATTCTGGGCTTTGGTCGTGCCATCGGCGAAACGATGATTATTCTCATGTCTTCTGGGAATGCGCCTATTTATGACTGGGCGTTGGATAAGCCGGTCCGTAGTCTCTCGGCCACTGTCGCAGCGGAGCTGGGGGAAGTGGTCGTTGGGAGTCCTCACTACCATGTCCTCTTTTTCATTGGGACAGCGCTTTTTATTCTTACCTTTGTTCTGAATATGTTGGGCCATTGGTTTGTGAACCGGCTGCAGCGAAAATCCATGGGGACGGTATGATCGGGGCCTTTTTCATCGGACTGACCGGACTCTGTTGTATGACCATCATTCTGATCGTCGGGGCCATCCTCGGCGACATTATTTACCACGGCTGGGGGGCGCTGAGTCTTCAGTTCCTGTTGGCGGCTCCTTCACAAGGCATGACGGAGGGAGGCATTTTCCCCGCAATTTTCGGCACCTTCTTTCTCGTTATTCTCATGACGGTTGTGGTTATCCCCTTGGGCGTCATGACCGCTATCTACCTGCATGAGTATGCACCTAAGAAATCGCGGATGGTTCAGGCTGTTCGCTTGGCTATTCAAAATCTTGCCGGCGTCCCAGCGATCGTTTTTGGATTATTTGGATTGGGATTCTTTATTCATTTTGTCGGACGAGGCATTGATCAGTTTTTTTATGGGGGGCTTCTGGTCATGGGCCAACCGGCCATTCTCTGGGCCGCGTTGACGATGGCGCTCTTGACGTTACCCACCGTGGTTGTGGCGACGGAGGAGGCTTTGCGCGCGATTCCTCATTCGTATCGTGAAGTAGCCTATTCCTTAGGTGCGACACGGTTGCAGATGATCCGTACCATTGTGCTTCCGCAAGCGGTGGGAGGCATTCTTACAGGAGGGATTCTCGCGATTAGCCGCGGAGCGGGAGAAGTGGCACCCATTCTCTTTACGGGAGCGGCCTATTACCTTCCCTATTTGCCAAAGAAACTCAACGATCAATTTATGGAAATGGGGTATCACATTTATGTGATGGCCACCCAATCTCCAGATGTCGAAGCAACCAAGCCTATCCTGTATGCCACAGTTTTTGTTCTCTTGGCGTTGACCTTTACCTTGAATTTTACGGCGGTTTGGATTCGCTCAAAGATTCGTCGAAAATTGAGAAAAGCACGATGACCACAAAGTGTCTCGACATCCAAAATTTAGAGATTCGTGCCGGAGCTCAGCAGATTCTGGAGCCGATCACCTTGCAGATCCGTCCTGGAGAAATTCTTTCGGTGATTGGGCCCGCAGGCAGTGGTAAAACAACTTTTTTACGTGCGCTCAATCGTCTTTTGGATTTTGACAAGGAGCTCACCGTCAGCGGAACAGTATCGTTGGCGGGACAGCCTATTATGGGGCTGGATGTGGATGTGCCCGCCGTTCGCCGACGCGTGGGGATTGTTTTTTCAACCCCGACACCGCTTCCCATGTCTATCTACGAAAACCTCACGTTTGGCCCTCGACTGTCCGGTATTTCAGATACGGCCACTTTAAAGGCCCTCGCGGAAAAGTGTTTAAGGGCAGCAGACCTTTGGGTGGAAGTCAAAGACCGTCTTGAAATGGCCGCCACGAATCTATCCGGTGGGCAGCAACAACGTTTGTGTCTGGCGCGAACGTTGATGATGGGTCCCGATGTCTTGCTTTTGGATGAACCGTGCTCCGGTCTCGATCCCATTTCTACCGCAAAGATAGAAGAAGCCTTATCTGAATTAAAAAAAGAGATGGCGATCGTTTTGGTGACCAATAATGTAAAGCAGGCGGCTCGGGTATCTGATAAGACCGCATTTTTGTATTTGGGACATCTCGTGGAATACGGACCTACACAGCAATTATTTACGAATCCAAAAGAAAAACGGACGGAAGAATACATTACTGGGAGATTTGGATAATGGTTGAAGTGCTAGAGCCATCCATCGCCATCGCAAAACCCGTTAATGCGGTTCCTACTAAACTGGAATCGCAAAATCTGAATCTCTATTACGGGTCTTTTCAGGCATTAAAAAGTGTGTCTATGCGTGTGCCCTCCAATGCGATCACGGCGATGATTGGCCCTTCAGGATGCGGAAAATCGACACTGCTCCGTGTTTTTAATCGAATGAACGATTTAGTTGCAGGGGTTCGCATTGAAGGAGAAGTGCGCTTAGATGGGAAGAGTATCTATAACACAAGCATTTCGCTGACGTCGCTTCGTAAGCGGGTGGGGATGGTCTTTCAACGGCCCAATCCTTTTCCCTTGCCGATTTTTGAAAATGTCGCTTATGGTCCGCGGATTCATCGATTGGTCTCTTCGAAAGATCTTCCCGATCTTGTTAAAACCAGCCTTGTCCAAACGGGATTATGGGATCAAGTCAAAGACCGATTGCAGGAATCCGCCATGACCTTATCTCCGGAGCAGCAGCAACGGCTTTGTATTTCCCGTCTTTTAGCGACACATCCGGAAGTGTTGTTAATGGATGAACCCTGCTCGGCTCTAGATCCGATAGCGACTGCCAAAATCGAAGAGTTAATGCTTTCTCTAAAAGAGCATTACACGATCGCCATCGTAACACACAATATGCAACAAGCGGCCAGAATTTCTGATTACACAGGGTTCATGTTACTGGGTGATTTGGTGGAGTTTGGAACGACGCAAAACATTTTTACAACACCAAAAGACAAACGAACAGAAGATTACATCACCGGCCGTTTCGGATAGGAGACGCTATGGAACGACACTTTGACCAAGATTTACAGCAACTCAAAGAGAGACTACTTTATATGGGGAGTCTTACGGAAACGATGATTCATGTCGCCGTTAAGGCGCTTGTGGACCGCAATGTGTCGATTCTTCAGGAAGTGTTTCGTCATGAAAAAGAAGTCAATCAACTCCAGATTGAAATTGATGATCGTTGTATCAAAATGATCGCCCTACACCAGCCGACGGCCGGTGATCTTCGGTTTATTACAGCCGCAATGAAGATTAACTCCGACTTAGAACGCATTGGTGATCAAACAGTCAATATCTCTGAAACCACTGAATATTTACTCAAAGAGCCACAGCTCAAGCCCCTGATTGATGTGCCACGCATGGCCCAGATTGGAACAAAGATGCTTAAAGACGCGCTTGATTCTTTTGTAAACCGCGATGAAAACTTGGCGCGATCGGTCCTCGTTCGTGATGACCAGGTCGATGAGCTAAAAAGCCAGGTGTTTCGCGAACTTCTCACCTATATGATTTCTGATCCTTCCACCATTAAACGAGGGCTCGACATTATTCTCATCTCTCGCAATCTGGAGCGGATTGCGGATCACGCGACGAATATCGCCGAAGATGTGATTTATATGATCCTAGGTAAAGATATCCGCCATCATGCCGAGGAGCAGCAGCAAGAATCTCCCCGCTGACTACGAGGGGATTGTGTCTCGGATAGGGAGTATCTAGAATTCTATCGAGCTGGGCGGCGTCCAAGAAAAGGGGAGCCGCTCAGTTTTTTTATTGCAAGCTCCAATCACCAAGCACCAAATTCCAAATAATCCCCAATAACCACTATTCAAAACATGTTTGAAGCGTTGGATGTTTTGTGATTATTTGGAGCTTGAAATTTGGTTATTGGTGCTTATTGCAGCAGGACTTTTGGAGGAACAAGCCATTCGAGTGTCGCGCAGCGTCCCGCTTGAGGTTTGCGAACCGAGAGCTTGCACAGCCCGCCTTTCTTCAGCGTCACCGAAATCGCATCGGTATTTCCTGCCACCCACAAGCTAATCAGCTGGCTTAGAAACGGCTCATGTCCGACCACAAGAACTGAGCGCCAGTAACAACCCTGGCGCCCCAGTGCGTGAGCAAACGATTTCGGAGACGCCTCAGAAGCCAGTGTCTGTCTTAAGGAGAGTTTCTTTTCGAGCTTCAGGGACTTGGCGACGATTTCTGCTGTTTGCTTGGCGCGAAGGTAGGGGCTTGTGAGGATGCGGTCGAAGTCGACGTCAGCTCGCTTCAAAAATTTGGCTATTTTTTTAATTTTCTTCCGGCCTTCTTCGGTTAACGGACGCTGCCAATCGGGTTTGGGTGCCCATTCCGAGGCTTCCCCAGCCAAACCATGCCGCAAAATATAAATTTCCATCAGTCCTCCTTCCACCAGTGCAGGCCCTTTGCCCGGTAGGCCTGCAACATCCCTTCGCGAATCCCAGCCCGTGTGACTTTCATGCGGGAAAGTCCGTAAAAGTGAAGAATCTGGCTCATAATCAATAAGCCTGCCGGCATCACGCTCACCCGTTCAGGACGCATGCCCCGTTTCTTGGCAATTTTTTTGGAGGAATGATGAAGTAGGATCGCCGCTGCATCATCGAGATCCGCATCTGTAAGGATGCCATCACGTTTCCCATGGACGAGCTTGGCCAGGAAGTGAGCGCTGCCGCCCACGGCCATTGCAGCGCGCGGCTGCGGTACGCGCGGGGCTTTCCAGAGCGCCTTTTGAATGGGAACGACCAATTGAAACCATTCCAGAGGTTGCGGGGGATCGTGGCGAAGTCGTGCGGAGAGAATCCCGCTGCCGATGGGGAGGGACGCCCAGGAGACGGGCCGTCGGTGAGTGGCCAGAGTAATTTCGGTCGATCCGCCGCCGCAATCAATGAGGAGTTCGGAATGCGTGGGGTGCAGGTACGGCCACGCGCCCAGAAATCCCAGTTGGGCCTCCCGTTTGGGTGTTAAGAGGTAGATCGGATGGCCAAGGCCTCGGGCTAAATCGGCAAGAATCTTTTTTCCCCCGGGTGCCCGGCGCATCACTTCGGTGGCCCCAATAAGAATTTTTTGCGCACCGGCCTCGCGTGCTATTTTGATTTGGCGGCACAGTGTTTTTCGAAGGTGATGGATGACGTGCGACGAAAGTCGGCCTTGACGTGCCAGATGTTTCCCTAAAGACGCAAAATCGGTGTGGTGATCGATAAACTGACAGCGGCCGTTGGCCAAAGGCCGGGCAACCAACAAGTGAATGGTGTTAGAGCCGATATCGATAGCGGCGAGCGGCGATGAACGTGAGGTCATTCGGTGGGAACTTTTGGTTTTTGTGGCGTCAGCTCTTTTGGAACGATCTTACGGATGGTGGCAGCGTCTGCCTGTGCACGTTCGCAGAGTGCTTCTTGCACGCGGAACTTGCGGCGGCCTTCAGCCTCCACGCGTTTATAGCTTCCGTCTGGCTGCAGGCGCCAGGCTTTGACATTGTCTCGGAAATAGAAGTGCAACACATCGATCAGTTCTTTCTTGTTCTTCACATCCTCAATAGGAAAAAGAAGCTCAACGCGGCGGTCCAGGTTGCGCGGCATACAATCGGCGCTAGACAGATAAACTTCTGGTTCCCCGCCGTTGGCAAAGTAGAAAATACGGCTGTGCTCGAGAAATTGGTCGACAATACTGATGACTTCGATGGTCTCACTCATGTTTTTCAAACCCGGCCGTAGGCCGCAGATTCCGCGGACGTTCAGTTTAATGTGAACCCCAGCCTGGGACGCCGCATACAGTGCTTCGATCATTTCCGAATCAATGAGCGAATTCATTTTCATCAGAATCTGGCCGGGATGTTCGGGGGTGCTGCGCAGGGTTTCGCGGCGGATCAGCCGAAGAAGTTTCTGGCGCAGCCCGAAGGGCGCTACTTCGATTTTAGACCAGGCCGCGGGCTGCGAATACCCCGTGATCATGTTAAAGAAGGCGGCTAAGTCATTGGCATAGTCTTCTTCACTGGTAAAAAATCCGACGTCCGAATAAATACGCGAAGTCTTTTCGTTGTAATTGCCGGTAGCCAGATGTACGTAACGTTTCATGCCTTCGGCTTCGCGGCGGATGACGAGACAGGCCTTGGCGTGTGTCTTTAGGCCCGCGACGCCGTACAGGACGGTCGCCCCCGCCATGGAGAGACGTTTGGCCCAACCGATATTGTTTTCTTCATCGAAGCGGGCTTTCAGTTCTACCAGCACGGTGACACGCTTGCCTTTTTCAGCCGCCCGTTCCAGTGCCCGCACGATGGGCGAGTCCTTATCGGTCCGGTAGAGCGTTTGCTTGATCACCACCACATCGGGGTCGTCCGCTGCGGCGTTCAGAAAGCGGACAACGGCATCAAACGACTGGTAGGGGGTGAACATCAACACGTTTTTGCTCTTGAGAACGGTCCAGATGTCTTCCTGCCGCTCAAATTCTGGAACCGGCAGCGAATCCCAGGCCGGCCGTTTTAATTCTTCAAAGCCAGGCTGGAATGCAATCTGTGAGATGCCCTTCAGATCAAAGAAACCGTCCTGACGGTAGAGGTCGGCATCGATGACGTTCAGATGTTTCTGGAGGAAGCGCATCATGTCAGGGCTGGCGACAATTTCCATGCGCATTACGTCGCCTTCGCGGCGTTGTCGCAGAGCCTCGCTCATGATTTTCATGAAATCTTCGTCTTTCTCTTCATCCAGCGTCATTTCGGCGCCGCGCGTCAGGCGGAAAAAGCCCTTTTCCAGAATTTCATATCCCGTAAACAGCTCCTGCGCATAGGTCGCAATCACATCCTCGAGTAGGACAAAGGGGTGGCCCTTCTCTGTAGGAAGAAAAATGATGCGTGAGAGATTGGAGGGAATTTCCACTACCGCCGTCTTCTTGAGCGCACGTTGAAAGGGCGGCGCAATCATCACAGACATAAACAGCCGTAATCCTGCGAGCATCGGAGCGGGGCGGTCTTCTTCCAGGGCGATTGGAGTCAGCAGCGGCAGAATATCTTTTTGAAAGAGAGTGCGCAGAAAATCCATTTGCGCGGGTGAACAGGTCTCCATGGGCATGCGTCCGATACCGGCGGCCGCCATTTCGGGGGCGAGGACTTCGCGGAAGTGGCGGTTTTGCTCGTCCATGAGCCGGAAGGCGCGCTGCCGGATGGTGTCGAGCATGGGGTCTTCATCGGCAAGACTGGCGATGCGGACCATGAAGAACTCATCCATGTTGGAACTGACAATGCCAGTGAACTTCAGACGCTCCAACAGCGGATTGGTTGGATCCATCGCCTCCGCTAGAACGCGGGTATTGAATTCGAGAATAGAGAGTTCGCGGTTGAGGAACAGGTCTTTGCTCATATCAGTTCTTCGGGGCAGTCCCTTGTTTCAGCGCGAGGGTGGCGCCCAGTACATCGACAAACATATCGGTCTTCTTCGCCAGCGCTTCACGTTCGATCGAAATATCTTCGAGGGCCTCCGGCACCCAGAGCGTGTAGGCGCTGCCGTTTTTGGTCAAGGTGAAGTCGCGCATGCGCTGCTGGTGGCTCTTCTCCAGGGCCTCGGCCACGCGCAGAATCGCCGCTAGCTTCGAGACAATCGCCCGGTCGGTGCGTGGCAGCGACATGTAGGGCACGTGCGTCGGCTTGGGCGCCGAGCGGCGGTGGTAACGCACGACGTTGGAGACAATATCTTTCTCGGCTTTGCGGAGTCCAAAAATTTCAGCGGCGTTCACGAGATAGCTGGAATGTTTGTGATGGCTGGCCGGTGAAATAAACATTCCGATGTCATGCAGGAGGCCAGATACTTCCAGAAGCATGCGTTCGCGCGGTCCCAGGCCGTGGTCGTCCTTCAAAAGATCAAAGAGTTTCGTGCAGATGTGCGCCACCGCCAGCGCGTGGGTCTCGTCATAGTGGTATTTCTTGCCGAGATTCTTGGATGAATTAATGATCTGGCGTGAAAGATCAGTGCGTTTATAGCCGGACACGAGCTGGCCGACTTCCAGGAGCAGTGCATCTCGAATGCTGACCATCGGCACAACGACCTGTTCAGCGCGAATTTCAGAAAGAAAATTGGTGTAGATGAGTAAAGACGGGTAGACCGTCTCCGCATCCGTATAAGTCAGGCCGTATTGGTCAGCGATTTGTTCCACGGTCATCTTGGCCAGCGATTTGGTGAACTCCTGCAGGTCCTTCGCAGGCAGCATATCGACATGAGGATCCCGCTTGTCGCTGAGCTGCTTGGAGACGAAGCGGACATGCGCGCCCAGGGCAATAAAGGTATCGATATTTTCCAGAGGGAATTCGCGACTGAATTCGGCCGCGACCATGTGAATGTGGCGTTTCAAAATGCGCTGCAGGGAAGCGGCATCGGTTTTGCCGGCCACGGCCTGGTCGGGCAGGCGGATGGGGCCGACCGGGAGGGTCCGCGTCAGGGCGACCTGGCCTTTGGACGTGACAATCACTTCGGTACTGCCCGTGCCGACTTCCATGATGAGGCAGTTCTTCTGGTTAAAATCGAGTTTGTCTTTGAGCGCTTCTTCCACGGCAATGAGTTCGAGGCGGTTTTCTTCGGCGCCTTCTAAAACTTCTACATCGATGCCGGTGCGTACAAACACCTGATCAATAAAGTTGTCGCGGTTGGCTGCTTCGCGGATGGCGCTGGTGGCGATGGCGTGGATTTTCTTCACACCGTAGCTGTCCAGAATAGTTCGGTAATTGCTCAGGATTTCAATACCGTCCCGGATGGCGGCGGGGCTTAAGCGGCCGTTGGTAAAGACGTCTTTGCCGAAGCGGACCGACTTCTGCAACGTCTCCAGCGGACGAATGGAGAGTTTCGCGCCAATCTCAGCGACCACCATACGGATGGCACTGGATCCGATGTCGATCACGGCGACGATCTCTTTGGTGTCTTTGGCGGTGGCGGTTTCAGGCGACACGATCAGCTCCCATGCCCAAAGCGGTCGGCGGCGCGTTTGGCGGATCCCATAGCGACCGAGTAGTCGCCGAGTTTGGCCGGTACGATCTTCACACGGGCCGCCAAGGGACCCATCGCGCGCTCACGCATGGATCGTTCGGCTTCTTTCACAATCAGCGTCGGCAGAGCTTCCACCACGCCGCCGCCCAGAACGATCATTTCTGGATTTAAGAGGTTTACCATGTTGGCGCAGACCAGGCCCACGAGCTGCGCTTTGCGGCGGATGAGCTCAGCAATCGCTCGGTCGCCGCCGCGGATAGCTTTGGCCAGCGCGCCACTTTTAATATTGGCGATATCGGTGCCGGACTCCTGGAAAAGATGAACGGCTTTCTGCCGGGAGGCCAAAAGGGCCGCTTCGGCCGCAATCGCGGGTCGCCCGACCAGCGCTTCAAAGCATCCGCGCTGACCGCAGCCGCATATCGGGCCGTAGGGGTCGAGCAACAAATGACCGATTTCGCCGGCGCCGCCGCTCGTGCCAACATACAGCTTGCCGTCTAAGATCATGGCGCCGCCAATGCCCGTGCCGATGAAAATGCCTAAAACGTTTTGGGATCCCTTGGCGGCACCAAACTGCTGTTCGCCGTAGAGTCCCATTTTCACATCATTGCCCAAGACGACCGGGATATGAGTGCGAGTGCTTAAATTGCGGGCGAGCGGGAGGGCTTTTAAAAAGGGTATATTCGGCGAGGTGATGACGACCCCCCGCTTCTCGTCCACGATGCCTGGGCAGCCCAGGCCGATGCCGATCACTTCCGAGCGCGAGGCTTTGGCTTCATCGAGAACGTATTCAATGGAGTCGCGCAGGGTTTCAAAAAAGTGGCCCGCGCCTTTCTGGGGACGGGTTTTGGTTTTGACTTCGGCTAACCGTTGGAAACGGCGGTTCAGAAGCGTGACCAAGAGCTTGGTGCCGCCTAGATCAATACCAATAACATACTTCTTCTCTTTAGACATATTGTTTTAAGGGAGCTTTTCAGAGTTGTCGCCCCGGCGGATTGTAAGCCGGGGCCCACGAGGCTGGATTGATTTATGGATTCCGGCTTACTACGTGCCGGAATGACAGACTATTCGTCATCCTCGTCGTCATCGTCCTCGTCATCGTCCTCATCGTCGTCTTCATCTTCTTCGGGGTCGTAGTCCGCCATTTCGCAGGCAAACTCCTTCGCATCGGGTCCCCAGTATAAGCAGGTGGTGGGTTTACCGGGTTCATCGAGGAAGGCTTTGACACCCCAGACTTTGCCGTCGGCTGAGGAACGAATTTCAAAATCGTCTTCCGATCCTTTACGGACCAGTTTCAGGGTGTCGTAAAAAGAGGCCAGTTCTTTTGCGTCCATGGGTACTATTTTACGAAATAAACAGGGGGGTATTTAGGCGGCTAAGCGAGCTGTTTTGGGACTCTTTTGGGTGTCCGGGTGATGGACGGTCAGGGTCGGTTTCTGCACGGTGGTTGTCGTGGTCCGCATCTGCATGATCATTCGGGCGATGGAGTTCACAAACAGGCTGATAAAGACAATAAATGCGGCATGGATCGAAGCCTGCCCCCACCCGATACTGCCTTCCAGGCCTCGAGACCAGTAAATCGCTAAGAGAGCTCCCGCCGACACGGCGCTCGTAACCATGGTTTTTTTCCAATCGGCATACAACGCGGTTGCCACGGGGGTCAGAACGAAGAGCAACCACATCGGGCCCCAGAAGGTTCCTAAAAGGTAGACCAAATAGACATTAGCCGCAAAGTTGATGGCAATCCGTGATGCCCCGATCTTGTTGGCCCAGTCTTGATGGTTCTTCGAAAGGTAGGCCGAGACTTCGTTGAAAATGCCCAACCCGATCACAAGGCCGATGGCCATCTTCTTGGCCCAAGCTTCGGCATATCCCAAATAGAGAGCGGCGACCACCAGCGACAACGCAAACGGCGTGAAGAAGAGGTCGACCACGCGGATGAACTCGGCCTTTAAAGGAAGTGGAATATAGCGGGTGATATCCTGGAACGTCATGCCGATCCCGATGGGAACCCCCTGCGGATTTTTGATGACGAGCGTGCCGTAACCGAGAGTCAATTTTTCGCCGTCGCCGCGCCGGGTTTGTAGTTCTTGGCGGTTCACGACCTGCAGGCTCTGTGTCGTCGACAAAAGCACTTTGACCAGCGGTGCATAGCCTGCGAAGGCTTCGTCACAGGGGGTGCCGGTTTCGACAGGACCTTTCAAACCTAAAATGCGTTCGGCCGTTTGGTTCACGGCGCGGATCTTTCCTTTTAGATCGATAAAGATCAGTCCGCCCGGCAGGTTCTTCATTGCCACATCCAAAAATTCGTGCGCGTCCATGAGTGGGATAAAACGGGTGATGTCCTGGAAGGTGAAACCAACACCGATCGGCGTCCCACGGTCGTCTTTAAGGATGAGCGTCCCGTAGCCCAGGACGATAGTTTCACCAGTGGGTTTCTGTGTGACCAGTTCCTCACGGTTGACGGGATGGAGTTCCTTACAGGTGTGCATCAAAATTTGAGCAATGCGGGAATGCTGAGTCAGCGCTTTTTGACAGTCGTCGCCTGTTTCCCAGGGCACGGAAAGACCGAGCAGGGTCTCTGCTGTTTTGTTGATGGCCTGGATTTTGCCTTTGAGGTCGACCAATATGAGGCCGCCGGGCAGGTTTTTAACGGCCACATCGAGAAAGGAACGGGTTTCCATGACCGGGCGAGTCTACCCCTTAAAAATGGGGTTTTCAAGACCCAACTTAAAAGCAAACGACAAGCTCCAAATTCCAATATCAAAACTAAACAAAACAGATCTATTTTTAGATGTCTATTTGCTTAGGGATTGTTTGGATCTTGGAATTTGGAGCTTGGCTATTTCAGTTTGGTTCGCGACAAGAGGAGCGCATTTCCGACAACGGTCAGCGAGGAAAAGCCCATCGCCAGCGCTGCCCAGCCGGGGGTGAGGCGTCCGGAGGCGGCCAGGGGGATGGCGGCGGTGTTATAGATGAAGGCCCAGAAGAGATTCTGACGGATCGTCCGCAAGGTCGCCTGAGAAAGCCGGATCGCGGAAACAACCGACCCCAACTTTTTGGAAGTTAGGGTGATGCCAGCCGAGGCCATGGCGATATCGGTGCCGGTGCCCAGGGCGATGCCAACGTCGGCACGTGCTAGCGCCGGCGCATCGTTGATACCGTCGCCTACCATAATCACATGCTCGTTGTGTTCCTGCAGTTCTTCCACAAATTTTGTTTTGTCTCCGGGCAACGCTTCGGCCCGTACGCGTGAGAGCGGGATGCCGCAGCGGTCGGCCACGTACTTGGCCGATGCGGCATGGTCGCCTGTGACCATCCATACGTCCAGGCCCTGAACCTGAAGCCGCCGAATGGAAGCCGGTGCATCCTCTTTGAGTGAATCGGCAATCTGGATATAGCCGGCAGGTTTCTCGTCAATGCCTACGTTCACGGCGGCCGATTCCGTTCCTAGATTTTTTCCGACGAATACACGGTGCCCGCGTACGGTTGCCTTCACGCCGATACCGGGAATAGCTTCAAAGGAATCCGCCTGCGAGAGGATCAGTCCCTGCGTGCGGGCATACAGCGTAATAGCCCGACCGATGGGATGTTCGGACGGCGCTTCGGCTGAGGCGGCCAGTGCTAGGGCTTCATCGGATACCTGCACGCGGACGACTTCGGGTTGTCCGACCGTGAGCGTTCCGGTCTTATCAAAAAGGATCATGGTGGCTTCACCGGCTTTCTGCAATGCTTCGCTCGAGCGGAACAAAATCCCGTGACGCGCACCGACGCCCATGCCGACCATGATCGCCGCCGGTGTCGCCAGTCCCAGGGCGCACGGACAGGCGATAATGAGGACTGCAATAGCGGCCTGCAGACCTGCCAGCGGAGCTCCCATCGATAACCACCACACCCCAAAAGTCACCAGTGAAATGCCCAGAACGATCGGCACAAAATAGCCGGCCACGCGATCGGCCAGAAACTGAACCGGCGCTTTGGTGCCTTGCGCTTCCTGGACCTGTTGAACGATGTGTGCCAAAAACGTGTCGCGGCCGACTGCGGTCGTTGTGAGCGTGAAGGACCCTGTCGTGTTGAGCGTTCCTCCGGTCACCTCATCGCCCGCTTTCTTGAGAACAGGGAGTGGTTCGCCCGAAATCATGGACTCATCGACCTCGGACTGTCCCGTCATCACGCGGCCATCAACCGGAATACGTTCTCCCGGCTTCACGACCAGGAGGTCGCCTTTTTGGATTGCGGTGACGGCAATGTCCTCTTCCTGTCCTTGGCGAAGAAGATGGGCGTTGGGCGGCGTGAGCTGCATGAGCGCACGGATAGCATCCGACATTTTGCCGCGGGCACGCAGCTCCAACCAACGCCCCAGGAGAATCAGGGTGATGATCATGGCCGCGGTATCGATATAGCGCGGATCGTAAAGGCTGTAGCCGAACGCGGTGGTGGTTCCCAGGGCGATGAGTGTATTCATGTCTGCCGAGCGGTAGCGAAGCTGATGGTGCAGCCCTTGATAAAAGCGCGCGCCGCCGTACCCTTGGATCGGTGTGGCCAGAAGCACCAGAAGCCAGCGGTTCCAGCTGTGATGCATGCCGAACATCACAAGCGCTGTTCCCGCCGCACAGGCGACCCAGGTCCAGAAGAGCGTGGTGATTTCACGGGAGGCGGCAGACGACTCCTGAAACAGTTCTTCTTCTCTCGGTAGGCGGGCCTTGTATCCAATCTTTTCTACGGCCGCAAGGATTGTATCGATAGAGGCCAAAGTCGCCCCGGCATCAATACGTGCTGTGGCATTGGCAAAATTGACTGTAGCAGAGGTGACTCCTGGAACGCCACGGAGTGCTGCTTCAATTTTAGAGGCACAACTGGCGCAGTGCATGCCTTCCAGGGCGAGGATCAGGGTTTGCGACATAGTTAAGAAGTTTGTTTTTCTTTGGCGAGATACTTGGTAGGTTTTTTGGAAAACTTTTTCAGCGTTTTTTCCGAGGAAAAAAAGTAGGCCCGTCCTTTATAGGAGTAAATAAGTGCGGTGGCTTTATCAACCGATTCCCCATTCACGGGATCCGCCGCTATTTTTTCATGCTCGGGATCGCCCTTAAATTTGGTGAGGCACATGGTGCAGCAGAAGTGATAGGTTTTGCCTTCGTAGTCGTAGGTGTACGAAGTCCGCGACTGGACGGTTCGCTTGTTCATGCAGACCTGCGCCGGATCATTGACGCGTCCGGTATAGTCTGGGCCCATCGGCCCGGTTTCCACCGCAGAGGCATAGACAGATATGCCTAGAAGAAGAAGTAATGTCTGAAACCTGATTTTCATACGCTTAGCCTACCCTCTTTTTCGTCGGAAAACAAGCCCTGACCTTAACAACTGTTCATGTCTCTTGCGCGCTTAGGGCGACTCGCTTAAACTCAAGGCATGAAAAACATAATTGCGCGATTTGCTCTCACAGTGCTCCTGGGTTCGGCGATAACGCCCGTTTTGAAAGCGGAAGATCGTGCCGATTCGCGTCCGGCGGGAGCCTCGGTGATTTCCTTTAATGCGGTTTCCTATGAAGACCATCTGATTGAATGTGTCTGCAATCTGCGCAATGCGGCCGGGAAAGACTATGAAATTTATCGCTTTGTCCCACCGCCCTCCGGAACCCGAGGACCGGCGCCCGACGCCTATACGCAGATGTCAACCTGCTCCAACGCCTGCAATCAGCTTGTGCTCGCCCGCAGTTAATTGACGGTCTTTAACGTCTTTCTCTTCCACAGGTAGAAAACAACCGGATAGACCAACAGCTCCAATCCAAAACTGGTGACCAGCCCGCCGACCATCGGTGCGGCAACGCGTTTCATCATGTCTGCACCCGTGCCCATCGACCACATCATCGGGAGAAGTCCCATAAATGCAGCAGAGACTGTCATTAATTTCGGCCGGACGCGTTTTACGGCCCCATGGATAATTGCCTCCACCAGGTCCTCGGGTGTACGCATACGGCCTTCCCGGACGGCTTTCTCGTAGGAGAGGTCGAGGAAGAGGAGCATAAACACACCGGTTTCTGCATCCAGGCCCATGAGGGCGATCATGCCGACCCACACCGCAATAGAGAGGTTGTATCCCAGCGCCCACAACAACCAGATCGCGCCCACCAGCGAGAAAGGAACGGCGAGTAAAACGATCAGCGCTTTTACCGAGGAGCGGGTGTTGGCATACAGCAATAAGAAGATAAGGAACAGCGTCAAAGGCAGAACAAATTTCAGTCGGTCGCGCACGCGCAGCATGTTTTCATACTGCCCGCTCCACAGGAGGGCGTAGCCCGGTGGCAGGGTCACCTGCTGCTGCACCAGCCGTTTGGCGTCCTGAACATACGTGCCGACATCCCGTCCCGATAAATCGATATAGACGTAGCCGGCCAGCTGACCGTTTTCATCGCGAATCATGGAGGGACCAAGCTTCATGGTGATGTCGGCGAGCTCGCTCAGGGGGATTTGTGCTCCGTTCATGGTTGGGACGAGGACTCGCCGTAATTGCTCCACGGTGCCGCGCATCTCGCGGGCATAACGCACGCTCACACCGTAGCGTTCTCGGCCTTCCACGGTCGTGGTCAGCGGCTCGCCACCGATGGCGGACATCAAAATCATCTGCGCCTCTTTAACGCTCAGCCCGTAGCGCGCCAGTTGCTCGCGCCGAAGATTGAAATCGAGGAAGTAGCCGCCAGCGGCCCGTTCGGCAAATACGCTGCGCGTGCCCGGGACGTTCTGCAAC
>CAZDML010000002.1:0-78047 GCA_964506645.1 uncultured Elusimicrobia bacterium
TTTCTCGATGTGGTTGTTCTCCCAAAAATCTTCTTCGGTCAAATAATGTCCACTTTCAATCTGGGCACGATCTTCCTGGGGAATCGCCGCGTTTTCTTCTTCGGTCAAAGGCAGCCCCGTAAATAATTTTCGAATAGCGCCCCGGAAAAGCGAGGGGCGCATAAAATAATCCAGATCAATGACATGAGCTTGATACTCCGGCGCAATCTTACGAAACACTTTCTCAACGGCTTGGCTAAGTGATGTTTTTAGAACACCCGAAGGACCATCCATGGAAATAATTAGGCCGTCACGGCCACGTATTCCAGACCGTAAACGACATTCTTCGAGCTGTAGTATCAGCGCCTGCGCCATCACCCCCACAGCGCTGACCTCCGAGGATAAATCATGTACTACAACCGTCTTCAGCGTGGAATGCGATTTCGTTTCACGTGCCATCGCTACTAAACGTTGGTGGAATGGATCGTTATCCACAGACCCGGTGAGCATCCAACGTCCATCCGGCTGGAGCACCGCGGCGCGACGGCGCAGCCCTTCACTGGAGTGCTGAAATGGCGCTAGGATAAACTCTACAGCGCCGGTCAGCGCTTGTTCTTGGAAGAGTAACAGCGTGGAAAGCGGCCGAGATCGAGGTCCCGCCATAAACGCATGGGCATCCACACTCGTGAAGACGAGGCAAGGAACAAGCAGAAGAACAACAAAGCGGAGGACAAACCTGGGCATAGGTCGCGCGCGCAGGCGCGCGTACGATAGATTACTTGGATCTCGACGGAGGATCTATGGAGCGGAGGGCTAAAAATGGAGGGCCAAAGGACCCATAAAATCCGCTGGGCCTATTTACAAAGGAAGGCTAACGGCCGACGCGGGTGATTTGCCAGGACTCTTTGCCGAGGTGACGTTCGATTTCCTGAAACAGCGCAGGGGTGGGCCGTACCTTGAGATCGGTTTCAACAACAACTTTTCCGTCCTTTTCGGAAGGGACTTCCAAACAGACACGGCAATTGCCGGGGTGCTTTTCCAGCGCCTGGCGAAGGGTATCGAGAACCCCATCTTCCAGGGCGGGAGAATTCATATGGAGAATGAGCTCGCTCACATACCGTTCGCGAGCACGGGAAATAGGCACCATATCCTCTACCAGGACTTCCGCTGGTGAATCTTCATCCCGACGATTCACCTTGCCTGAAATGACAACCATCTCAGACGGTTTCAGGTATTGCGCGAGAGTTACATAGGCTTTGGGAAAAATCACGATGTCGACTTCGCCTTGCAAATCCTCAAACCGGCAGCGCGCATAGGGTTCTTTTTTGGCTTTGGTCAACATCCGGCGCACACTGGAAATCATACCCGCGAGGCGAACCGCCGTGTTGCTGGAGACCATCGCAATACGGTCCAGCCGATGCGTGGAAAATTGTGTCAGCTCCCCCTGGAAGCGCGCCAGGGGATGACCTGAGAGATAAAACCCGAGCACTTCTTTTTCAAACGCTAAAAGCTCCTGCTCCGACCAATCGAGCGTGGAGGATGCCGGGCCGTTGCCGTTGGCATTCGCTTTTGGCGGCGCGGAATGGGCCATCTCTTTAAATCCAAAGAGCGACCCCTGACCGCTGGCCATGTCTTCACGGTGCGCGGACGAGCGTTCCATACAATCGCCGATCGCCAGCAGCCATGCGGGACGACACTTGCGCGGCGACTCCGTACTGAACCCATCGAAGGCTCCGGCTTTGATCAGAGATTCGAGCACTTTGCGGTTGGCCTGGCGCAGATCCACCCTTTGACAGAAATCGTCCATCGACGAAAAAGAACCGTGCGCTGTTCGAGCTTCGATAGCCGAGTCGACCGCCCCCTCACCGACGTTTTTTACGGCGAGAAGTCCAAATCGAATCGCCGGTTTGCCTTCAAACTCTTCGATCGTGAACGCCCGGAAGGATTTCTGAATATCCGGCGGCAGCACTTTGATCCCCATCTCTTCGGTATCGTTGAGATAGATGACCAGTTTGGAATCTTCTTCTTTGCCGATATTGCTGTGCCCGATTTCCGAGGTCATCAGCGCCGCCTGATATTCCGGCGGGAAATTGGCCTTCAAATACGCGGTTTGATAGGACACAAGACCATAGGCCGTACTGTGCGACTTGTTAAATCCGTAACCGCCAAAGTGAACGATCTGCTGAAAGACCGCCTCGGCCAACTTGTCTTTAATCGCTTTGGCCTTGGCGCCTTCGATAAAGGACCCGCGCAGTTTCTCGAGTTCTTCGGGAATCTTCTTTCCCATGGCTTTGCGCATGCCGTCGGCTTGGCCGGGCGTAAAGCCGGCAAAGTCGATGGCGATGCGCATGACCTGTTCCTGGTAAAGAATGACGCCGTAAGTTTCCTTAAGAATCGGCTCTAAAATCGGGTGATCGTATTTCACAAGCGACGGGTTGTGCTTTCGCTTGACGAACTCGTCGAGCATGCCAGCCCCCATGGGGCCCGGACGGTAGAGAGCGATTAGTGCGATGATTTCTTCAAATTTGCTGGCACGCATTTTACGCAGCAGGTCTCGCATACCCGAACTTTCCAGCTGGAACACCCCGAGCGCCCGGGCTTCCTGCAGCAGCTTATAGGTTGGGGCATCATCGAGCGGGATCTTGGAAATATCAAATTCGGGGTTGTGCCGCTGGCGAATCAGCTTCACCGCTTCATCGATAACCGTGAGCGTGCGCAGACCGAGGAAGTCCATTTTGAGAAGACCCATCTTTGCCAGCATTTCGCCGTCGTACTGCGTGGTCAGCACGTCCTTAGACCCTTTGGCCAGCGGGACGTACTGGGTAATATCGCCGTTGGCGATCACAACCCCCGCGGCGTGAACGCCGGTATGACGCTTGAGTCCTTCGAGCTTTTCGGCGGTGACTAACAACTTTTCAACCACGGGGTTGGCCTTGGCTTCCTGATTGAGTTCGGGAACCGATTGGCGCGCCATCTTAATGGTCGTGCCCAACTCGCGCGGAATTAGCTTGGCGATACGGTCCACATCGGGAAGTGGCAGTCCCATGACGCGTCCCACATCACGCACGACCAAGCGTGCCAGCATCGATCCAAACGTCACAATCTGTGCCACGCTCTTCTCGCCGTACTTCTGACGCACGTATTGAATCACGCGCTCGCGGCCTTCGTCCGAAAAGTCGATATCCAAGTCGGGCATGCTCTTACGGTCGGGGTTTAGAAAACGTTCAAAGAGAAGGTTGTACTTCACTGGGCAGACATCGGTAATCCCCAACGCATAGGCGACCAGGGCCCCCGCGCCCGATCCTCGACCCGGGCCCACGGGTATCCCATTTTTCTTCGCCCAATGGATGAAATCCCACACGATCAGGAAGTAGGTCGAGAATCCCATCTTCCGGACAATGCCAAGCTCGTAGCGAAGCCGCTCGTGGTAGGCCGAGGCTGTCGCGCCGTAGCGGCGTTCAAGACCCTGCAGACAAAGTTTTTCCAAATAGGTGTCAGCATTTTCGCCAGCAGGAACATCAAAATTCGGCAGGAGCATCTGATCAAACTTCATCGACACGTTGCAGCGCTCGGCAATTTCCAGCGTCCGCTTCACGGCGTCTGGATGCGCTTTAAACACCTGATACATTTCGGCCGCCGACTTGTAGTAAAACTCATGCGCGTTAAAACGCAGGCGGTTCGGCTCATCGAGCGTACTGCCGGTGCCGATGCACAGCAGGGCATCATGAACCGCGGAATCTTCTTTCTTTAAATAGTGGCAGTCGTTGGTGGCAACCAGTGGAATGCCGGTCTTCTTGGAGAGTTCAATGAGGCGTTCATTCTGCCGGCGCTGGTCCTCGAGACCATGGTCCATAAGCTCCAGGTAATAGTTTTCTTTGCCAAAAATATCCTGATAACTTTCCACCACGCTCATAACGCGCGATTCTTTGCCATCCAGCAGCGCTTCCGCCAGTTCCCCTTTTAAACACCCGGACAGCGCAATGAGGCCCTGGCCGTATTGTTTCAGGATTTCTTTGTCGACGCGCGGCTTGTAGTAGTAGCCTTCTAAAAATCCGATGGAACAAAGTTTGATGAGGTTGTGATAGCCCGTCATGTCTTTGGCCAGCACGGTGAAATGATAGAAGGCGTCTTCCTGGCCGCGGATGGAAGTGCGGTCGTGGCGGGACTTAGGGGCGATGTACATTTCACAGCCGATAATCGGCTTCACACCCACGGCCGTGGCTGCCTGGTAAAACTCCATGGCCCCGTAAAGGTTGCCGTGGTCGGTCAGCGCGAGTGCGGGCATTTTCATGGCCGCGATGGTCTTCAGCCATTCCCCCGGTTTGCCTTTTTCGTCCGTAATACGGCAGGCCCCATCGAGCAGGGAAAATTCAGAATGCGAATGCAGGTGAACGAACTGGGGAATCTCAGGCATGGGGGGTCAGCGAAGCGGCGGTGGCTGCGGGAAGCTCGGGGTGAGCACCTTCCCCGGCGGCCTGCAGTTTGTCTTCAAACCGAGTGAGGCGTTTCTCCGATTCGCCAAACGATTTCTGGGCGTTGGTCAGGTGAAATCCGATTTTGCGGAAATCTTCGCCAAACCGCTCTAGCTCCACGCGCAGGCGATTCAGGTGATCCATGATTTCCTTGGCACGTTCTTCGACACGCATCCCGCGAAATCCCTGGGCGAGCGTCAAAAGATAAGCATAAAACGAATTGGGAGACACGGGCATCACTTGGCGAGAAATGGCGTACGCATACATGGCCTTCTCGCCGTCTTCTTCTTCCCCTTTAATAATCGTTTCGTAGTACACGTTCTCTGCTGGAATATACATCAGCGCAAAATGGAATGTCCCTTCCTCAGGAAGAATGTATTTGTTGGCGATGTCATCGATGTGTTTTTTGACGTTGCGTGCAAATTCTTTACGCGCTGCTTTGCGATCGGCGTCATTGGTGGCATCGAGCATGCGCTTGAAGTTTTCCAGCGGGAACTTAGCGTCGACCGGCACAATCCCTTCACTGAGCCGGATAATCGCATCGACAATCGTGCCGGACCGGAAATGGTGCTGCATCGCGTAATGTTCCGGGGGCAAAATCTCACGCAACAGGTTTTCCAGAAGGACTTCGCCCATGCCGCCGCGAAGCTTTGGCGGTCGCAGGATGTCTTGAAGACTCGACACGTCTTTCATCATCGATTGAATCTGGGTATTGGCTTGAGACAGTTGGCCCAGCTGTCCGCGCAGTTCTCCGAAAAGTTTGGCGGCGTTATCGAGCCGCTGATTCACGTCCACTGAAGAGTTCTGGATGCCTTTGGATACCGATTCCAGCTGCGACTGGAGGAGGGTGGCGTTCTGAGAAAGGCTTTGCGCGACCTGGGTCCGGAGGTTTTCAATCTGCTGCTGCATGAGCGGCAGCGCGGGGTCGGCCGGCGCCGCTTTCGGGCGTGAAACCACCCATAAAAGGGCAATGACCAGGAGAAGAATAACGACTAAGAGGGCAATGAGCATTGGGGTTAGGGCAGTACCGGAACGATACTACGGGTTTATTGTACCACTACTTAAGGAAGGATGCCGAGCGCAAGCCAGGCGCCCGCCGTATCAATCGCCACGTCACGCGGCGACCCTACGCGCCCCAGGATAAAGTGCTGGTGGTATTCATCGCTCACGGCATAGAGCGCACACAGGGTCAACGTCACGACAAACACCTTCTTCCACGTCCACGTATCAAAGGAATGCATTAAAGCGCGCGCCAGTAATCGCGCCAGAATTGCGTATTCCACCATATGCGCGATTTTTCGCAAGAGAAAGTCCCATGGGCCTTCGACCATGCGCAGATAGGGAATGTGCGAGAGATAAAAAATAAGGGTCGCCCAGAGAAGGACGGGCAGCCAGTAAATAAAAAAGCGTTTGATCTGTTTCATCGACGTTTCTTCCAATCCTGATAGGCCGGATACCATCCCTGCACTTTCCAGAGAAGCTCCCAACCGTTGGTGCGCGGAAACACAACCACACGTCGCAAGCGAAACACATTTTCGGCATGGTTGCGGCGGCCATGGTCCGTCACAAAAGCGCCCTGATAGCCCGCCTCAAACACCATCCGGTCAACGTCTTCTGTCGTTTCGCCATAGGGATAGGCAAATGTCGGAAGGGTTTCGCCGAGAATGTCTTCCAGCTTCTTTTTGTTATCGATGATTTCACGACGGGCGGTTACCGCGTCAACCTGAGGCAAGTGCACGTGACTGGCCGTATGTCCGCCTACTTCCATGCCGGCTTTTCGCCAGGTGCGTAGTCCTTCTGCTGTGAGCAGTTTCGCGCGGCCATCGTCCCAGCGATTGGTTTCCCCCAAATAGGCCGACACCGAAAATACCGTCGCCGTAAATCCCGCGTCTTTTAAAAGGGGCAGAGCGAGTTCGGTCATGTCTTCATAGGCATCATCAAATGTAATACCGACCGATCGCGCGGGAGCGCTTTTCCCTTCTTTGAGAAGAGCAACGTATTGATTCAGGGAGATGCTGCGATAGCCGAAGCGTCGCAGCAGCTGCAAATGCGACCGCAGTTGATCCGCACTGACGGCAATCCGATGCGGATCGACCGCCCGGGTCGGCGTTTCGTTAATGACGCGATGATACGTGAGTATGGGTAAGTAGGGCATAAACCTGGTCCACCGCTTGGGCAACCGATGTTAGATTGTAATAGGTTTCGACGTGCTGACGGCCCCAGGGGCCGAGCGTTTTCATCCGAGCTGAATCGGTCAGCGCCTGGCGCAACGAAAGCTCGAGCATTGCCGGGACAAAACGCAGACCGCTTAAATGATCGCCAAAATTAGTTTCCAAGCAGGACGCCAACGTCTCCGGCGACACGAGTCCGAGAATCCCTCCCTCCCCCATCGCAATGACAGGCTTTTCCTGCGCCATGCTTTCCAAGGCGGACCGCCCTCCCGCAATGACGACGTCACACCCCGCCACATAAGACGCCAAGTTAGGAATAAATCCGACCGCTTGAATCGTGCTGGGGGCAATGGCTTGGCTCACGACTGCCAGTTCGCGCTCGAGGTCGGCACGGTGTTCCTCGGGCACGCGGCCCGCGACCAGAAACTGCATACGCGGCAGCGTTTTCCCACAGCGCTTGAGCACATCAAAAACAAACGAGGCGGCTCGCCAGCGTCCTCCTGTTAAGCGGCCGAGCAAAAGCACTTTCGGGACGTCCCCGGGCGAAGCGGGGGTGGCGGGTGGGAGGTCGATGCCGTTGCGAATGAGATGAATTCGCTCTTTGGGAAATTTGAAGTGGGTTTCAAGGTGGCGCGCCACGACCTCGTCGATGGCAATGGCCTGATCGCCCAAACAAGGAAAAAGTTTTGAGAAAAGGTGAACGGGTGGCGGCTGATGAATGGTGGTCACGTGAGGGATCTTGCAGAGCGCGGCGGCCTGGGCTGCCACCCAATGCGCCCGACGCGAGTGCGAATGCACGAGATCAATTTTATGCTCCTCGATGAAACGTTTGACGCGCAAAGTATTGCGCACCCCGCCCGGAATCGCCTTCTGCGAGATCGGCAGCGAGAGATACTCCTGGCCATAGTGAAGCGTATCAGAGATCCAGAAAACCTTGTGGCGCGGGCCCCACGCTTTGGCGAGGGACACACAGTAGGTTTCGGAGCCGGCTGGCTCCAGGCACGATAAGAGGAAGAGAATGTTCACCTTACGGTTGGACGAGGAACTCTTTGATGCCTTGCAATATCGATTTGGCCACGCTCTGGTGGAAGGTGCTGTCGAGCAGAAGCACTTCCTGCTCCGGCACAATGATATACGCCTGTTCGGTTAGCACGGCGGGCATCTGCGTCATGCGGCACACGGCAAAATCGGCGTAGAAGAGCCCGCGATCCGGCAAAAGTGTGTTCTTTTTGTAATACCCATGAATCGCTCGCGCCAGGGGCATGCTTTGCGGATGGTAGGCATAGATACTGAACCCGTTGGTGACGAGCGGGTTCTCTCCAAATCCCGAGGCATTGCAGTGCACGCTCACAAAAAGCCGCGCCTGATTGGCCCAGGCAATAACGTGCCGCTGGTAGAGCGGCACATCGGCATCTTTATCACGAATAAGAAAGGGTTTGGCTCCGGCTTTTTCCAGGCGGTCGGCCACGACTTTGGCAATTTGAAGATTGATGTCCTTCTCGCGCGTGCCATGCGGGCCGGTGGCGCCCATTTCGGTACCGCCGTGTCCGGCATCGACCGCAATCACCATCCCTTCAAGGGATGTGGACGGCCAGGGCTTGCGGATTTCAATCACGAACGTGTTGCCTTCGTAACGCGTGTCATAGCCCCACCACTTCTTAAAGCGCGGCTGTATGAGGATCTGACAGGTTTCTGGACCGACCTGCTTCCAGCGAATATTTTGAATCAGGGGGTCTTCGGGATCGTACCGGATAAGATCCGTTTTATTGGATGCCCCATAAAACGTCAACGTCAGCAGGGTGGGATCCATGGTGTGTTCGGTCCGGTAGGGAAGTACATCTTCGAGCGGAATGCGGATTAACGTGCTCTCCGGCTGATGCGTGACCGTGATATTGGACAAGAGGCTTCGCGGGGCGGACGATCCAGGCGGCAATTCCTGCACGGCACTTTCTTTGATCCAGCCGCTTTGCGTTGGTGAAAGCCGAATGCGCCACTGCCCATTGGATTTTCCCGTCAACTGAACGCGCATTCCCTTGTATACAAACATGTCGTAGCCGCCATCCGGAGCCGTGCGAACCGCACAGACATCTTCAGTAATCTGGCCGATGCGGGGGACCCGTATGGCTTCGACTGTGACGCGTCCTTTGCTCGAAGCGTCGGTTTCCCGACCGTTTAATTTGAGCACCGCCTGCACATTCACATGATCGGCTGAATCGCCCTGCGGAAGAACATAGGTCCCTTTGTATACCCCACGGCCCCCGGCATCAATCAAAGGAATATGTTTCTTGAGCCCATGAATGTTGCACCAAGCTTCGCCGCCGGGGGACCCTTGAAACGACAACGACAAGACATCGCCAGGCATCAACCACATATCGTCCTGCGGCGCCACAGATCCGGGCTCAATCGTCAGGGGTTTGGTGGGGCTGACACGAAATCCTTCTGCCACCGTGAAGCGGCGGTCGAGCTGGGTCACTTCTCCGGATGCATTGCGCACTTCAAAATGCAGAACATTCTCTCCCGGCGTGACGGGCTGCATAATCAGAAAGCCGCCCTGCGCATGCACAGACATGGAGCTGCCGTTCACAGAAACCATGCTGCCGGGGGTGACAGCCCCGTATACAAAAAGCTGAGAGATCGAAGGCACCTTCATGCCCTCGGAAGGATGAATCACACTCACGTTAGGCGCCTGAGCAAACACTCCGGCAGAAATAGATAGCAGTCCTGCCGCAAGCAGTGAGAAACGTGTCACGTTCATCGTTGAAGGACGCGGGGACGCCAGTAGGGAAGGATGTAGGCTTTCGGATCGGTCGGGATCTGCAGCTGCGTACCGGGGTCGACGTTGTCAAAATCGTTGATGTGCGCTTCGTTGGCCCGCCAGATGGTCACCCATCCCGGCCCTTGATGGAAGGGCGATTGCGTCACGGCAATTTTCCAGAGGGTGTCTCCTTTTTTAACCGTATAGACACCGGCCACGGGGTTTTCACGGTCACGGAAGGTCTTGAGTGCGGCCCACGCTTCTTTGGATGCCGCTACCGCCAGTTCCAGTTTGTCTTCGGCCAGATAACTTTTTGCCGCGCGAAGGGGATTGGCTACTTCTGGAATTTCGCCAAAATGTTGATGGAGCGGCTTGTACGCTTCACCGACCACAGCAATCGCCTGCTTGGCGCTGTTACGCAGCTTGGCGGCGGCTTCGGCCTCTTCCTGCGGCACATTCAGCGGCGGAGTACTCTGCGTTTGCTGAAGCTCATGCTGCTTCATCGCCTGAATGGCATGCGCGCGTTCAAGAGCCATTTCCGCTTTCTCATCAGCGCGCTGCTTTAAATAAGCGGAAATACCAAAAATAAGAAAGAGGGTACCGAGGAACACAACCAGGATCTGCAGGCGAGTAATCTTCATCGTAAAAGGTCAGTAGCGCCAGAGATGAAAACGTACATTAAATTCTCGGCGCTCATGAAAAAGCCAGCTGAGCAGCGTGCTGAATACGGAAAACAACACCGAACCGGCAATGGCCCAGGGATAATCCCGGATCATCAAGCCCGGAATGATGTAGCCCACGCTGAAAAAGATGGCGGCATTTAAAAAAATCGTAAAGATACCCAGGGTCAAAATGTTGAGCGGCAGGGTCAGAAACAGTAGGACGGGACGAACAAAAGCGTTTAAGAGGCCGAGGACCAGTGCGCTGAAAATACAGGCGTGCCAGGTTTGAAACCAGACGCCGCGCGGGATGAGGTACGACACCAGTAGCAGTGCGATACCGTTACTGATCCAGCGCAGAAAGAACGTTTTAATACCCACTAAAACATCTCCTGTTGGATGCCGTCGCCCCCTGGGAGGGTCTGGGAGCGGTTGCGGCCTTTCAGTTTTGCCCGGTTCAACGTTTCGTTGAGCAGCTTATCCGCTCTGGCAATAAGAGCGGATTCCCGGGGAATCTGCTTGTAAAGGATCGACTCAAATCCCTGCGCTAAAGACTTTACCTTTTCTGAAAGCGCTTTCAAATGGGGGTCTTTAATTTTGTAGACGCCCTGCAGTTGATAAATCAGCAGTTCGCTGTCGGCATGGCAGACGAGATGTTTGGCTTTGCGGGTTTTGGCAAGTTCCAGGGCAAACAGGAGCGCAAGGTATTCTGCCCGGTTGTTGGTGGTTTCACCGATCAGATGGCTGGCTTCCAGCAGAACATTGTCTTTGGCGTCACAGATCACGACGCCGATCGCCGCCGGCCCCGGATTTCCCCTCGCACCCCCATCGGAATAGGTATGCAGGGTAGCCGACATCAGCGGTAATTCTCGAACTGGAGGGCCAAACCGTAATCGGCACTGCGAAGAAACGTAATCACGCTCTGGAGTTCATCTTTGGATTTGCTGCTCACGCGCAGCTGATCGCCCTGAATGCTGGCCTGGACTTTAAATTTCTGATCTTTAATCGCACGAACAATTTCTTTGGCTTTATCGGAGACGATCCCCTGGGTCAGTTTGGCTACCTGACGCACGGTCCCGCGTTCGGCAGGCTCGATCGACTGCATGTCGAGCGCTTTCAGCGACACGCCGCGCTTTACAAATTTGCTATGCAGAATATCGATAACGCTCTTAAGCTTCTGTTCGTCGTCGGAATAGAGCGTAATTTTCGATTCCTTCTTATCGAGATCCATTCGCGAGACACTGCCTTTAAAATCAAACCGTGTGCCGATTTCTTTGTTGGCCTGTGCCACTGCGTTCTCGACTTCTTGCATATTTAATTTTGAAACAACATCAAAAGATGATTCGTCTCCCATAAGGGTCCTCGCTTAATCGACGATACGTTCAAAAAAAGATTTGTGCCCGGTCGACAAGTCGCCCAGAAATTCCGCCGGTCGTTCTTCCCACACTTTAAAGTGATAGCGGATCGCATCCAAAATGCGCAGTGTCGCTTTGCCATCCCCGTAGGGATTCACGGCATTGGCCATCCGTTCATAAGCCCGCTGATCGCTGAGCAAGCGATGAATGTCTTCAAACACACTCTGTTCATCGACGCCGGCCACTTTGGCCGTGCCGGCCGCCACGGCTTCGGGACGTTCGGTGACTTTACGCAGCACAAGGACCGGTTTCCCCAGTGCCGGGGCTTCTTCCTGGATCCCCCCGGAGTCGGTCACTACGATATAGGAACGCTTCAGCAGATTCACGAGGTCGAGATAGTCGACCGGCGGGATCAAATGAATCCGTTCATGCCCTTTCAGAATTTCATCCGCTGCTTTCTGCACGTTGGGATTCAAGTGCACAGGATAAATCACATAAACCCCCGGATGCTGGTCAACGATCCTGCGCAGCGCTCGGAAAACATTTAAGAGCGGGGCGCCGTGGTTCTCGCGGCGATGCGCCGTCAGGAGAATCATCCGGGAGGCCGGCTGATTGGCCAGGCCGGAGGCTTTCGGGTCAAACATTTTCTTCAGTGTCGTATCCGTCCAGTCGTGCGCTTCGCGGATGGCAATAAAAAGTGCGTCGGTCACCGTATTGCCGGTGACATAAACCCCTTCTTTGGAAATGTTTTCCTGAAGCAAGTTGTGTTTGGCCTGATGGGTCGGCGCAAAATGAAGTGCACAGAGATGGTCGGCCAGAACGCGACTGGATTCTTCCGGAAAGGGATTGGCTTTATCGTAGGACCGCAGGCCGGCTTCCACATGACCGATGGGAATACGATGGTAGAACGCTGAGAGCGAGGCAGCGAACGTTGTAATCGTATCGCCATGCACCAACACCAGATCGGGCTTTTCTTTATCGAGAATCGGTCCGAGTTTATTAAGCACTTCCGTGACGACATATTCCAGGCTCTGGTTCTTCTGCATGATGTTTAAATCGTAGTCCGAAGTGATATTGAATAGCGTCATCACCTGGTCAAGCATCTCGCGGTGCTGTCCAGTCAACACAACACAGGTCGTAAAATCATTTGGACGTTTGCGCAGCGAACGCACGACCGGCGCCATCTTAATGGCTTCCGGGCGCGTCCCGAAAACGACGAGCACTTTAATGTTTTTTTTCGGGGCAGTGGACATATCAGGACTCCTTCACGATCGCTAGAAAAATAGCAAACACGGACAAAATCAGCGTCAACACGTAGACCAAAAGCACAACCTCGCGCCCGGTCCATCCCAGATTCAGCAGCTTATGATGCAGATGCTCCCGGTCGGGCTCCATGAGCTTGGACTTTCGTTTGTACCGGCGCACCATGGAGAGCGCCACATCAATGACCGGCAGCGCGACACCGATCACGGGGATCATGAGCGAAAGCACGGCGGTGGTTTTGAGCGTGCCGATGACTGTAATAGCCCCCAACAGGAACCCGATCCCCAGCGCGCCCCCATCGCCCATAAACACCTTAGCCGGTGAAAAATTATACGGTAAAAATCCGAGGCATGCGCCGCAAAGTGCGGCGGACAAAATCCCGGCGAGCTTGAGCTGATTAGAGACAAACGGCGCAGCCGAGGCTCCTTGAATCACAGCCACCCCGAGAAAGGTTGCTGAAGCAATCGCCGCCAGACCCACCGCCAGACCGTCCAGTCCGTCGGCCAGATTCACAGCATTCATAAACCCAATGATCCAGAATACCGTGATAACCTGCGAAAACAAAATGGGGAACTGCACATACGACATCCAGGGCAGGCGCAACCCGGAAATCCGTACGCCGTAATCAAGCGCCATAAACGCCGCAATAATTTGCGTCAGGAGTTTCACGATGGCGGGCACCGGCTGACGGTCATCGCTCATACCCAGAACCAGCACCACGGTCAAGCCCACCAGAATACCAATCATCTGTTTATCAAGAGCGACCACGGTCAGAAGACGGCCTTGATCGTAGAGAGAATGACGGTATTCGAGCAGCGTACGGAAGGCAGGGAATCCCACGTAGACCCCCAGGATCGCGATGATCACGCCCAGGTAAATGGCGATGCCGCCCCAGCGCGGGATCGGCGTGGCATGGACTTTACGTGCGTTGGGCTGGTCGAGGACGTTAAACCGCTTGGCCAGCCAGATGGAAAAGGGCGTCGCCGTGAAGCTGGCGGCGCACGCGACTAAAAAAGCCGCGAGATAAAGAAGTGGCATGGATCTCCTAGGAGCGAAGCCGTTCGGTGTACATCGGATGTTTCATACAAAGCTTTTTAACCGCTTGTCGAATGGACGACAGGTTCTTGGTGTTGTCCGGCGCACCGAGCACCTGATTGATCCAGGACGCAACCTGTAGCATGTCTTTTTCCTTGAGGCCGCGGGTCGTCATCGCCGGGGTTCCAAGACGGATGCCGCTGGCGATAAACGGTTTTTCGGGGTCGAAAGGAATCGCATTTTTGTTCACTGTGATGCCGGCATGATCGAGCGCCTTTTCTGCTACCGCCCCGGTAATCCCTTTGGAACGCAGGTCGAGCAGAAACATATGGCAGTCGGTTCCACCGGTCACGATGCGCAGTCCATGACCCGCCAAGGCTTTGGCCAACGTGCGGGCATTGGAAAGCACCTGCTGCTGATATTTCTTAAAAGAAGGCTTGAGCGCCTCACCAAACGCCACCGCTTTGGCAGCAATCACGTGCATCAGCGGGCCGCCCTGAATACCCGGGAAGATGAGCTTATCGAGCGCAGGAGCGAACGAGGCCTTGCTCAGGATCATGCCACCGCGAGGCCCGCGCAGGGTCTTGTGGGTGGTGGTCGTCACAAAATCGGCGTACGGCACCGGACTCGGATAAACGCCTGCGGCCACAAGGCCCGCGTAATGGGCCATGTCGACCATATAGATCGCGCCGACCTTATCACAGATCTCTCGGAAGCGCTTCCAGTCGAACACACGGGCATAGGCGGAGGCGCCCACACAGATGAGTTTCGGACGATGCTGGAGCGCCAAGCGTTCGGCTTCGTCATAATCCACGAGCTCGGTATCCTGGCGGACGTTAAATCCAATGACCTTAAAGAATTTTCCGGAAAAATTGAGCGGGTGGCCGTGCGTCAGATGTCCGCCGTGTGCGAGATTAAGCCCCATGATCGTGTCGCCGGGCTGGAGCACGGAGTAATACACACCCATATTGGCAGAACTACCAGAATGCGGCTGGACGTTGGCATGTTCGGCTCCAAAAAGTTTTTTTGCGCGTTCAATGGCGAGATTTTCAGCGATGTCGACCTGCTCACATCCACCGTAGTAGCGCTTACCGGGATACCCTTCGGCATATTTATTGGTCAGCACGCTGCCTTGGGCTTCGAGCACCGCTTCTGAAACCATATTTTCTGATGCGATGAGTTCCAGCGAATAGGCTTGGCGCTGTGTTTCGCCCAAAATGGCTTTATAGACCTGTGGATCTTGTTTCTTTAGAGTGTTTTTCACGACGGGGTCCCTTCCTTTGGCCAGAGTTTAGAAATAAGGCGGTCAATTGTTTGCTTCAAATCATCACGGCAGATGCGGCACGCATCCTGCGACATCCCGATGGGATCTGGAATATTCCAGGAGCCAATGGCATCCGGCGGATCGCCGGCAAATTCTTTGAGCAAAAATGTTTTCGGCTCGGATTTAATAAACTGCTCCAGAATAAAGTTCTTATGCCCTTCTTCCGCCACGAGAATGAGATCGGCTTCCTGAATGTCGTTGCGCTCGATGGGGCGTGCTCGGTGCGCCGACACATCAATCTTCCATTCTTTGAGCGCATCCGCGACACCGGCAAACGCGGGACGTCCAAACAGAGCATGCGTCCCGCGCGAAAACACCTTCACATCGGGAATGCCGTTCTTGGCCAGCCCATCCTTCAGCAGAGCCTCGGCCAGAACGCTGCGGCAGCAGTTGGCCGAACACACCATGAGAATCGATTGCGGACTCTTTTTCATTTCCCGAAGAGGACCCGTTCGAGATCCTTTTTGGGAATGGCCCCTTCACGTTTTACAGAAAACGGAAAGGCGGAAACATCAATCACGGACGACGCTTCTTTAATACGGCAACGACCGCCATCGATCGACCACGCCACACGTGCGCCAAACAACCGATAGGCTTCTTCCCCAGACACCGCCGGTTCATCGCCCGATTTATTCACGCTCGTGGTCGCCAGTGGAAGCCCGGCCTGTTTTAAAAGTGCCAAGGCGATCGGATGATCGGGGATGCGCACGGCCATGGTTTCGCTCCCCCCCGTCACGAGCCGCCCGAGCGCCGAGGCGCGCAGGACAAGGGTAAGAGGTCCGGGGCAAAACACTTTGGCGAGTTTGAAGGCTTCACGAGGAATTTCTTCCACCAGCGGGGCCGCCGCTTCCAGAGAGGACACGAGAAGTGCCAGGGGTTTACGCCACGTTCGGCCTTTCAGGGCATAGATGGCGCGAATCCCTTGCGGGGAAAATGCGCTCGTCCCAATGCCGTAGACCGTTTCCGTCGGAAAGATAGCAACGGCACCTTCTATCAAAGAGCGGGCAATCTGTTTCAGCTGAGCCGTGCTGGGGGCTGCGTGCTGCGCATGGATTAGAATCCCTTTTTTCGACTCAGGATTCAGCGCTTTCTTCACAGCACTTTTTTTACGTGCGATAGCGCGCGTTGATGTCGACATATTGTCCCGTAAAGTCACAGGTCCAATACCAACCCTGAGCCTTTCCTTGGTGCACGCGAATCGTAATAATGACTTCCTTCGCCTTTAACGGTTCTCGCGCCTTTTCCGCAGACACCGCCGTCGGGGCACCCTGTCGAAATACGCACAAGGTTCCAAAAAAGATATCCACTTTCGATGGATCCAGGACCACGCCCGAACGACCGATCGCGGCGAGAATACGTCCCCAATTTGAATCTTCGCCATAGGCTGCCGTTTTGACGAGCGGCGATGTCGAGACGGTCATGGCCATCTGCTGGGCTTCGGCTTCGGTACGAGCGCCTTCGACACGAATTTCCAAAAATTTACTGGCGCCCTCACCATCTCGAGCTATTTTTTTCGAAAGATCGATACACACCTGATCCAGGGCTTGAAAAAAGGCTTTCTTATCTTCGGAGGACTTAATCCGGACCCCGGAGGCCCCATTGGCCAGCACGAAGACGCTATCGTTGGTCGACATATCGCCATCGACCGTCACGCGGTTAAAGCTATTTTCCGTCGCTAGCGCCACATGAGACTTGAGCGTGGCCACATCAATCTGTGCATCCGTCAGAATGAACCCCAGCATCGTGGCATGCTTGCCTTTCAGAGAAGGCACCGGATGATGTGGCGTTGGCGCGACAGGGACACGATTGCCTTTGGGTCGATCGCCTAATTTCCCCGTGAGTGTCATAAGCGGGTGAATCATGCCCGCGCCTTTGGCGCAGCCCCAGACTCGGACTTCTTTGCCGGCAATCAGGATGGACTGGTGAGCAATTTTAACCACCATATCGGTCGTCATGATGGCTTCGGCCGCCTTATGAAAGGCGTGCGCCTGCGTTCCTTCTTCCGTAAATATCTTCTGGGAAAGCATCGGGATCTCTTCGGACAAAAGATCCATGGGCATAAAATCCCCGATCACGCCCGTGGAGGCAATTTGGACAAGATCCGGAGAAACATTATGTGCCTGGCTGGCCCATTCGATCGTTTGCTTGGCTTCTCGCACACCGCGCTCACCGGTACAACAGTTGGCGCAGCCGGAATTCACCATAATGACCTGCGCTTTTCCTTTCTTTAACCGTTCCTGATCCAGAGGGATATGCACGCACTTCACGCGGTTTGTCGTGAAACAAGCCGCGGCGGTGGCCGGAGTTTCCGAATAAAAAATGGCGAGCCCGTGGCGACTGGGTCGGGGACGATCTTTGCGCGGCAATCCGGCCGCTCGAAACCCTAAGGGAAGCGTACTCATTTGAGAGCCGTAGTCTCCTCGAATCCGAACATCAGATTCATATTCTGGATCGCCTGTCCGCTGGCGCCCTTAGTGAGGTTGTCGAGCGCTGCAATGACGATCGCATGCGTACCCGTCGGGCTGACCGCCACACCGATATGGCACATATTGGTATAGGTGACGCCTTTGACCTCCGGCGATTCCATCGCCGGCAAAACAGTCACAAAGGGTTCGCGTGCGTAGTACGCCCCATAGATATCCCGAAGCGCTTCCGCGGACATTTTCTTTTTCAGCGGGGCATAGAGGCAGGCCAGAATGCCCCGATTCATGGGCGCGAGCTGCGGCACGAAAATAAATTCTACTTTCTGAGTTCTGAGTCCTGAGTCCTGAGCTGCTTTTGTCCATTCCTGCAAAATTTCCGGATGGTGCCGGTGGCCCTTGAGTCCGTAAGCCTGCATGCTTTCGTTGGCCTCGGCATAAAGGTAGGTGTTGTCGAGCTTGCGACCGGCACCGGAGACACCGCTTTTGGCGTCGATGATGATCGGGCCTTTGCCGAGAAGGTTTTTGGCAAAGAGTGGAAGCCCGGCCAGAATGGAGGTGGTGGCGTAACAACCGGGATTGGCCACGAGCTTCGCTTCTTTTATCATTTCCCGGTAGCGTTCGGGCAGGCCGTAGACGGCTTCCTTTAAAAGTTTCGGGACCGGATGAGCACCATACCAGGCTTCGTAGGTTTCGTCATCTTCCAGCCGGAAATCCGCAGAGAGATCGATCACTTTTGTGCCGTGCGAGAGAAACGCGGCCGCCGTTTTCGCCGCTGCGCCATGGGGCAACCCCAAAAACACCACGTCCGAATCCTTCGCGATTGTTTTTACATCCATTTTCTCGCATAGATGGCCGCAGTGACCCTTTAAAAATTTATGAATCGAGGCAATCGGCTTGCCGACATAGTTCTCCGAGGTCAGATGACTGATCCGGATGTCCGGATGGCGAATGAGGTACCGCAGGAGTTCGCCTCCCGTATAGCCAGTCGCGCCTATGATGGATATATTAATCATCGTTTTCGTTGTCCGTTGTCGTAGGGTGCACCAGCAGCACCACTTCGCCTTTGATTTCTTTGTCACCCAACCGCTCAATCACACTCTCGATCGAGCCGCGGATAAATTCTTCGTAGACCTTGGTCAGTTCGCGGGCGACCACCACAGGGGTCTCCGGCGGGACCAAGCCCTTCACAAGCGCAAGTGTGTCTTTGACGCGGTAAGGGGATTCGTAAATGACGAGGGTGCTTTCCGTTGCCAGGGCCTTGGCAATCATCTTCTTGGCCCGAGCGGGTCTCCTCGGTAGAAATCCTATAAAAAAGAAGCGGTCTGTGGGCAGTCCCGACGCCACAAGCGCGGTGATCGCCGCACAGGGCCCGGGCAATGAGACTACCGGGATATCGGCCTCGAGTGCCGCCTGCACGAGCTCGGTGCCCGGATCGGACAGACCCGGCGTGCCCGCATCGGTCACTACCGCCACACGCTTACCGTCTTCCAGCGCGCGAATCACTTGATGCGTCTTCCCCGAACTGCTGTGGGCGTGATAACTCCACAACGTCTTGGTGATTCCCAGGTGGTTGAGAAGCCCGAGCGTCCGGCGGGTATCTTCGCAGGCCACCACATCCACGTCTTTTAAAACCTCGATCGCTCGCAGGGTCAGATCGCCCAGATTGCCGAGCGGCGTTGGCACCAGATAAAGCGTGCCTGTGTTACGCATGCGTCACGGCCAGAAATTCCTTCTCGGTCGTGGGAAGGTTTTTGGATTCCAAGTGCTCCAGCACTTTCAAAAAAATGTCGACGATCACCGGATCGAATTGCGTGCCAGCCTGCCGACGAAGTTCGGCCACCGCCGCGCTCTTGGGCATGGCTTTCCGATACGTCCGGTCGGAGGTCATCGCGTCCCAGGCATCCACCACAGACACAATCCGTGCGCCCAGAGGAATTTCTTCCCGCGCCAGTTTCTCCGGATAGCCCTGGCCGTTAAACCACTCGTGGTGGTAATACACAATCGGCCAGATCGCATTTAAAAAATCCATATCCGCGAGCATCGTCCGTCCGATCGCAGGATGTTCCTGTACGCGCCGATATTCGTCCGGGGTCAGTGGGCCGGCCTTACGTAAAATGAGATCTTCAATACCGATTTTTCCCAGATCGTGCAGAATGGCCCCCGTCTCGACCCATGCGATGAGTTGCTGCGGCAGTTTCATGGCTTCCGCTACATGTTTGGACAGGAGACTCATCCGTTTGGAATGGCCGTGGCTGTACGGATCGCGGGCCGCCAGTGCGCGCTCAAACCCACGTACCACCCAAGCCTCATTGGAGATGGACCGCTGATGCGTTTCCAAGTTCTCCAACAAGAGCGAGGCCTCGGCTGCGATCAACTCCGCCAGGCGCACAGCCGAGGGAGCGAAATCCCCCGACGCAGGCCGGCTGCAGATCAGAAGCCCAACCACCTGATGGCGTGACGTACACGGCACAAGAATATAGGGCGCCTGCAGAAATTTATCGGTCGATGCGGAGGCCTGAGGCGGCGGTGTGCCAACTTTGGCGACCACCGTTTTTGTGCCCTGCAGCGCCTTGCCGAGAATGCCGATTCCCAGCCGCACCCGCAGGGCATCGGCGGCTTCGGGCGCCAGTCCGCGCGCGCCGGCCACACGCCATTCAAAGTGCTGCGGATCGACATGCAGTAACACAACCTGTTCGGCATCCAAAAGACCATGGGCAGCCTGAAGAACTCCGTTGGCCACATCACGCCAGGGAAGATCCTCCCCAGAGGCACGCCGGAGGTTCACACAATGAGAGAAAAAGTCAGCGAGATAACGGAGAGAATCCGTTTCGGGAGGAGACTGAACCATAGTTTATTTTACGATATGAACTATTTCTTGAGAAGTTGACGGACGACCGTGCTGATGCCGGCCGCGTCGAGTTGGTTGCGACGGTAGTTTTCCTCGGTCGTGCCGGAACCGACATGGTTGGCTTTGGGCGTCACATTGGCGCCCAGGGACTTCAGAACAATACCGGGATTGCGTCCGATGAGCCGGGCCTGGTTGACCGCGTCTTTGACGCGGTGTCCGAGCGCATGGGGTTCAGCATCATGGACAGTGAGAATAGGGGTATTGTCTTCCAGCAGATCGCGCACAAACGGAAGGTCCACGCGCTGCAGCTTATTGATACTGACCGCATTGATGACCTTGGTCACGATGCCTTGCGCCGCCAGCTCATTGCTGGCTTTAACCGCTTCGGCCACCGTGGCACCAGAAGCCACGATGATCAGGTTGGGTTTGCCCGAGGCTTGGGTCGGAACCACGTAGCTTCCCTGTTCCAGCTTCTTGCGATAGTCAGGCAATGCGGACAAGCCTAAATTGGTAATCGGATGGCGCGTACAGCGCAGATAGATCGGATGGCTGGGCGGGCCGTTTTTCACGACACGCTCCACGATCAATCGCGTAATTTCAGCCGCTTCCTGAGAATCGGCCGCTTCAAAAAGTTCAAAGAGATCGCCATCGACTCCGGAGAAATGATCGAGCATCCCGGGCGTGGAAACACCCATCTGGCTCTTGCCGTCTGGACCCACGCCACAACCAGAGTGTGTGCCAACGGCCACATAGAACGATCCAAATGCAGCCGCATGATTGAGTTCGTCTGCAGCTTCCAGCAAGAAATTGTCGAACGTTCCGATAAACGGAATCAGACCTTCGTAGCCAAGACCCGCGGCCTTACCGCAGGCGTTGCATTCCGCAATACCTTCCGGAAAATACGCTCCGGTCGGATTGGACTTGCCATGACGGCCGGCCACTTTTTCCAAACCGAACATCTGCACGGAATCCTGCAGGTCAGGCGAGGTTGCCACAACTTCCGGATACTGTGCGGCGAGCGCCGTCAGCGCCTTACCGAACCCTTCGCGTGTGCTGGCAGCCTTATCCGTCGGCTGATAATTCGGGAACGCCTGAGGGCCGGCGGCTTTGCGAGTGTCTAAATGTTTCTGACGTCGTTCTGCGACTGTTTTCTTGTTGGCCTGATTGACATTGTCTTTGTCCGCAGACGAAATCGCAGACTGCTTCGACCAGGCTGTCTGGTCAGCTTTGTCGATCGAGCCAATACGTGCTTCGATGATCGGAAGCGCTCTGGCGAGCTGTTCTTCGGTGGGTGCTACACCGTGAAATTTATATTCCCCCGGCTTGTGACCGTTGTATTCCATAAAGTCGACGCCTTTGCCTTTGATCGTGTCGACAATAATCACGGTCGGCCGTCCGGCTTTGTGGGCTTCCGCTTTGGATTTGAGCAGCGCGTCTCGCAACTTCGTAATGTACTCGCGATTCTTCGCCGGTTCGGCGGATTCCCCGTTCAACACAACTACGTTCCAGCCGAGTCCTTGAAAAACGGTTTCGTATTTGGCCGGAGTGAGGTCGGCAATGCCAGCCGTCTGCTGCGCCTTGTTGCGGTTCAAGATCCAGGTCATGTTATCCGCGCCCACGAGCGCCGCATTGGCAGCAGCCTCATACACTTGGCCCTCTTCGGCTTCACCGTCACCGATGATACAGACCGTATGATAATCCTGCCCTTTGTAGCGGGCGGCCAGCGCCATACCAAGCGCTTTGGACCCTCCCATACCGAGCGCGCCGGTCGAGCAATCAATGCCGGGTGTCAGCAGCCGAGTTGTATGTCCCTGCGCAATGACGTCTGGGTTCTGCCGTAAATCCATCAATTCTTTTTCCGACCAGCCTTTAAAACCGGCCAAGGTCAGCGCGGTGTACAGCATCGGAGCCGTGTGGCCTTCACTGAGCACCAGGCGGTCGCGGTTGTCCCAGGAGGGTTCATTCGGGTCATAGCGGAGCACGCCGCCAAAATACAGAACAGCCATGACTTCGGCGAGCGACAGGGTGCCGCCCGGATGGCCGGAACCGGCCCGGGTCAGGGCTTTCAAATTGGCAAGACGCATCGTTTCGGCCTGCAGGCGCAGCCGTTCCGCAATATCCACGCTCTGTGACACCGCTTGTGACGCCATGGGGATTTCCCTTTTAGTAGAGGTTATTCTCGAAGGTTGAACGTCGAGGATGTGATTTTATCAAAGTGTCCCGCGTGGAAACAACCGAGCTAACCGCGTTCACTGATGTCACGGAAGGACCAGACCCGGCCGATAATGCGGTCGCCGATCTTTTGAGGCATGGAGTAGCACTCCACAATTTGACGGGTTTTAAGATGAATGAGGTCATGGCTGAGGGCTTCGGGATGTGTATTCAGATACACGACGGTGCCAAAAAGCACATCCGGGTCCGCCAATTGACTGAGCACGTCTTTAAGCGTCTGTTTTTCTGTCCAGGACGTCACCTGGCTGGCGGGAATCTTCCACAGTTCCGTAAAACGCTGATTGGCAATCAGAATCTTCTTTTTGAGGTCGACCACCAGAATACCATCGGGCAAGCTGACCAGAGTGGAGCGAAAAATGGCGAGTGCGCGGTCGGCCAACGTAGACGTGGATGCCGGCGCTTCCGCGGACTTTCCTTTTTCTTTCAGCGAAATATACATCTCGAGCAGTTCTTTGGAGGTCAGGTCGAGCGAACGCTTTAGCACTTCCTGCTGGGTGTCATGCTGTTCGTAGGTCTCATTGATCGCATTCACAAACGCTTTCCATTCGGCCGGCGTGATTTTGCCGTCTTTTAAATACTGTTTGATCTGCTTCTCGAGCAAAGGATGCAGGGGATTACTGTGGGGCATAGGGATTCTGCAGCCGGATCGTAATCTGATAAGCGTTAGAGGTGGTGGGTCCCGCTTCGTCTTCAGCGACAACCGCCACGGTAAACGTCGTGTCATCGGTTGGGGGTTCATCCGTGGACTGAATGGCATCGATAAAATCGTCAAAATGTCCGTGTGCATCAACTGATAACGCCCCCTGGTGCTGAATGCCGCGACCGGAATCTACCGTATAGGTCAGTTTGGTCAAGGAACAGCCCGCTGGCACCTGCGTGTCGCCGCGCAAACGAATGCGCAGCGAGGGAATGCTTCCACGGTAGCTGGTCTTCAACGGTTCTGCGGTCAACGTTACCTGCGGAGCCGCCGAGCACAGAACCTTCACAAGGCCCTCCGCAGGCTCGGACCATTCGCTGGCCAACACCGTGCCTTTCTTACGGCTCTTCATGTACCCCTGCGCGCGCACGCGGTACGTGTACGTTCCAAATCCCAGGTCGCTGTCCACAAAACTGGTTTCGGTCACCGTGCCAATCGTCGTGCTTCCGCGCGACACATAAAAAGCAAAGGCATCAAACACGGGCGCCGGCGTAGGCGCCTGCCACTGCCAGTGCAGCGTGACTTTGTTGCCGAGCACCACAGCCTGCACATTAAAAGGAGGAAGCAGTCCGCCTGGCGCAGCGAGGGGTGGCGGGGGCGGTGCTTTCGGAGTCGGAGGCACTGGGTTGGATAAGTCAAAACGTTCGATGGTTTTTAAAAAATCGTCACGTTCCACTTCGGCAGCATGAGCAGAAACACCAACGCTCAAATCCCAAGCTCCAAATAAGAATCCAACAACCAAGACGGCCATTTGGATCTTGGTGCTTGATGATTGGAATTTGATTTTCTTATTGTGCCAGAGCCGACACATCGCCGTATTTCTCCTTGAGGGACGGGTCCATTTTCACCGCTTTGGAAAATGCGTCAGATGCCTTTTTGGCAAATCCTTGTTTCAAATACATGCGCGCAAGATTCAAGTGAATGCCCGCATCAGCCGGGTCGCGTTGCGCGGCTTCTTTATACAACGATTCCGCTTGTTCATACTCTTTATGCAAGAAGGCAATGTTTCCAAGATTGTTGTAAGCAGCAGCTGCCGTGGCTGCATCGGAACGTGCTTTGTTTAAGTAGGCACGGGCCTCATCGAAGCGCCGGAACTCCGCCGCCAAAATGCCCATCTGCAGCTGCGGCTCACCGGCAGCCGGGTTTTTCTCCAGTTCCTGCTTGGCCGCTGCCAGCCGGGTCTGCCAACGCAGATCCACAAGCGCTTTCCAATCTTTACCAAAACGTGTTTCTACGGCCTCGTGCGCTGGCATCTTCGTCACTACGGCCGTTTCAGCCAGCGTGGCCGGCTCATAGGTTTGCCAGGCTTGATGAATGTCGATAACACCGACTTTGCCCGCCGCGCTCAACCGGCGGTACTCGTCTGCCGCATGTTTCCAGGCTTCCATAAAGGAAGAGCCCAACATCGTGATCTCCAGTGGAATCCAGTAGGTGCCCGCATATGAAACAACCATCGGCTCGGGCAGACCCAGCACCTGCAAATCGGACTCGCCGGTATCAAACATCAGGAAGAGATGTCCCGGCACATCAAGCGCACAACTCGGCACACTGAGACTTTCCAGCGCCGAAGCGAACATCGCCACGACATCCGAACAATCACCGCTTTTGCGCGACACGGTTTCGCGAGCGAACTGCAGTGAATCGACTGTGGACGAATCCAGCGACACGCGGTCGTAGGGATTATTCGGCCGCGGAACATAGGATATTCCGTAAGTACCCAGCCCAGCGAACAGCGCCCAGGCCGTTTTAATCGGTGCCGGCAGCGGACTGACGGCATGCACGTCTTCATAAGGAAGCACCAGCGAACGTGCGACATCAATAACCGGCGGGTCGTTCGGTGTCACAAACGCGGCAAATCGTTCCTTGTGATCCCAACGTATGCTGTTGCGCGAGTAGAGCTTCAACGGAAAGTTCTTCACGACCGTATTTTCCTGGCCGCCCTGATAAAACGTCAACTTCACTTGCGACTGGATCGGCGTGGTTTCCGTCACTTCGAGAATTTTATTATTGAAGGTCGCCAGCACGGGCACTTCTTTCTCCTGGCGGAAGCGCAACTCATCGATCGGGGTGTCACTGGGAAAATCCATATAGCCCTGGATGGCAAAATCGATTTTTAGTTTTTGCACTGGAGCGGGTCCGTTATTGCGCAATACCACTTTGCCAAACGGTACACGGCTGTAGTATTTGTAGTAGGCTGAGAAAATATCATCGAACTGTGCCGACACAATTTCCAGGCGCGGGCCACTGGTTGACGGCTTGGCCATGACGCGCACCGGGACCGAAGGCACGCTGGTAGCCCCCTGCAGTGACTGCGCAGCAACCATATAGGTATAGGTCGTTTCCGGTAGGAGCGAATCATCGGTGAACGTCGTTTCTACGGTTTCTTTTAATTTTTGGGGTTCGGCCGGAGGCAATGCACGATACACGACATATTTCGGAGGAAAACGCATCTTGGACGCTTCCCAGGCCAATTCCACATAGCCTTCGCCACCCGTCGCTTTCAACTGGGTCGGCGCGGGAGGGGCCACCACCACACGGAACACCTGGATACGGCCTTCTTCGGCCGTATACAGCCGTCCATCATCGCTCAGCACAAATGACCGCGGCTTGTTGAGAAATCCTTTGGACAGACCCGGAGCGCCGAACCCCCCGACAAACACACCCTGCTCGTCATACACCACAATCCGCCCGCGCTCGGCATCGAGCACATACAAATAGCCTTCCCGATCGACACTCAGGTGCCGCGGCTCTAGCAATGCTTCCCCGCCAATCATTCCCATTTCGTGCAGGAAACGACCCGAGGCGTTAAACGACACCACTTTGTGATTGTCGACATCAGCAATATAAATTTTGTCGTTGTCCCAAGCCACTGACACAGGTGTTTTTAGCTGGCCGAGTTCTTTGCCTTTCTGGCCGCCCGCGTAAAGGAAGAGTCCCTGATCATTAAACGCCTGGAAGCGGCTATTGCCGGTATCGGCTACAAAAATCGTACCCTGCTTGTTCACAAAAAGACCCTGAGGCGCAGAGAGATCTCCTTGGCCGCTCTTAAACATGGAAGCCGATTTACCGATTTCTGCCAGCCGATTGCCCGAGGCATCGCATTTCAGAATTCGGTTATTACCACGGTCGGCAATGAAATAGTTTCCCGCCGCATCGACCGTCAGCGCGATATCCGAACGTACGCCCAGCTTTGTCTTTAGGGGAAGGGTATCACTCGGCTTGCCGTCACTATCGAGCAACGTGATCGTTCCCGTTTTGGCCGAGTAAGCCGCCAAACGGCCATCGGACAACAAAGCAAGGCGGTCGGCATCCACATTCCATAAATTTTTCAGGGCTGCCTGGAAACGGACGGTGGGGGTCGGCGTCACAGCCGGCGGATAATTTTGGCGGGATAAGGCAAAGACCACGACGCGGTGATTGTCGGTGTCAGCAATATAGAGTTGATCGTTCCAGCACGCCAGCGCATTCAGGCTCTTAAACTGACCCTCACCGCTGCCGGCACGCCCAAAGGCACCCAGCGTATGTCCGTTCAAATCCATTTCACGAAATTGGCTCGCCCCGCGATCGGCCACATATAGAAGTCCCTGCGCGGACATGGCTAGCGCACCAGGTTTACTAAATGCTTTCATGCCCGGCTCCGCGCCGGAATAAGAACGGAACAATTGCCCCGCTGTCGACCACTGCTCGATCTGACGCAGTTTGGCGTTGGTGACATAGATACGTCCCGAGGCATCCACCGCCACCCCTTCCATTTCCGACCCGGTATCAATCGCTTTCAAAAAGATGCCCGTCTTGGAAAAAAGCTGAACGCGCTTGTTGCCGGCATCGGCGACAAGAATCACGCCGTCTTGGCTCACCGTCACGGCCACTGGATTGCGGAACTGACCGGGGCCTGACCCATGCTCGCCAAACATCAGCCGTGGTTTTCCATCTGGGGCCAGCACTTGAATACGGTCATTGCCGGTATCAGCGACATAAATCGATCCTTCGCTGTCTGTCGCTAATCCCTGGGGCTCAGAAAATTCGCCCGCCCCTTTTCCGGCACGACCCAGCAACGGAATATCAACTTCCCCCGAGGAGGTATACACCGTCAACGCACTGGCACTGCCGTTGAGCACCCAGACACGCCCTTGCTTATCCACGGTGAGCGCCACCGGATCAAAGCGCTGCGTGGTTGTCGGCGCGAGCAGTGTTTGTTTGAGCTGGAGAGTGTCGTAGGCGAAGACGGGTGACTGGTAAATTCCAAATCCCAAACACCAAGCTCCCAATAAATTCGAAAAACAAAAACGCCAAACTCTATTGTAGTTTCGGCGATTGGAGTTTGTTTGGAGCTTGGAATTTGGTGTTTGGTGATTCATGTTATTTTCGTTTTTTAGCGAGCTGTAAGGTGTTGTGCAGTAGCATCGTCACGGTCATCGGCCCGATCCCGCCAGGGACGGGGGTAATGGCCGAGACTTTGGGCAGCACCGCATCGTAGTCCACGTCCCCACAGAGTTTCCCCTGTGTGTCACGGTTGATACCCACATCGATCACAACCGCGCCTTCCTTCACCATCGAAGCTTTGACAAAGCGCGGCTGGCCGATCGCCGCGACAAGAATATCGGCTTCGCGGCAGACCGCTTCTAAATTGTGTGTTCGGGAGTGGCACATGGTCACCGTCGCATCCATTCCAAGCAACATCATCGCGATCGGCTTACCGACCAGCTTCGAACGACCGAGAACGACGGCGCGCATGCCGGCGACCGGAATTTTGGAACGCTGAAGCACCTGAATGGACCCGTGCGGTGTACAGGAAAGCGGTGTTTTTCCGGAGGCCATCTCCGACCAGCTCTTGTATTCAAACAGTTGGCCCAGGTTGTAGGGATGCAGGCCGTCGGCATCCTTGCCGGGATCCATCGTTTCCAGAATCGGAGTCGAATCCATGCGGTTAGGCAACGGCAACTGAAGCAAAATCCCGTCGACCTTGGGATCGGCATTAAGTTTTTTCATCAGGGCAATCAGTTCGGCCTGGGTCGTGGTAACGGGTAGGGGTTTATGGATCGATTCAATACCCACTTCGATACAGGCTTTAATTTTATTGCTGACGTACGTATGCGACGCCGGGTCTTCGCCGACTAAAATGGTGGCCAAACCGGGTTTTCGCCCGGACGCCTTCTGATACACTTCGACGTCTCGCTTAATCTCCGCACGAATGTCTGCGGCCAACCGTTTTCCATCCAGAATGAGTGCTGCCATGTTAGATATCCCCCAACAACGAACGTGAAACACCGCGGCGCAGGGAAGCCAGATGCGCCAGAATTTCAAACGTCGCCCGCGATTTATTGAGTGTGTAAAAATGAATGCCCGGGGCACCGCGCTGCAAGAGTGCACGCCCCTGAAGGGCAGCGTGATTTATTCCGATGCGTGTCACCGCCTCATTATCCGTCTGCACCGGCTCGAGTTCGGAGTGCAGTGTCGCAGGAATCGATGCGCCGCACAGTGTGGCAAAGCGCTGAACCTGTGCAAAATTGGTGATCGGCATGATCCCGGGAACGATGGGACAGGCAATACCCAAGGCACGAGCGCGTGAGACAAACTCAAAATAGGAGTCATTATTAAAAAAGAGCTGCGTGGTGACGAAGGAGGCCCCAATGTCGACTTTGCGTTTCAAATTTTTCAGATCTTCGTCCAGGGAAGGGGCTTCCGGATGCTTTTCAGGATAGCCGGCCACACCAAAACAAAATTTCCCCGCCCGCGCCACTTCTTCGGCCAACTCGTTGGCATAGTGGAAGCCATCAGGATGAGGAACAAAGGCCGTCATCCCTTTCGGCGGATCCCCACGCAGCACCAAAACATTTTCAATGCCATGGTCAGCCAGTTCGGCCAGTATCGTACGTATTTCCGATTTGGAGTGACCGACACAAGTTAGATGCGCCATGCCGGTAATACCGAATTCTCTCTGGATACGTTCGACGATTTCCAGCGTTTTGGCCCGGGTGCTCCCCCCGGCGCCATAGGTTACGGACACAAAATCAGGTTTGAGCGGCTGCAAACTGCGCACCGCATCCATCAGCGCACGTTCCCCCACCTCATCCTTAGGCGGAAAAAATTCGAAGGAAAAAATAGGGCGGCTTTGTTTAAAAAGTTCGGAGATTTTCATGTTAGGACCAGGCCTCAAGCACCCGGAGTTTCCGGGCCAGAATTTCTAAATTTTCGATATCCTCCCGATTATAACGGAGGAGGTGCTCCAGCGCTTCCTGTGATCCGCGCTGATACGAAGCCCACAAATTCATCGCCTGCAACCCATCGGTGCCTGCCGTTTCGCGGTGAATGCCCAGCTGCACTTCGATCGACTTGAGTCCACCCTTGAGCTTTTTCTTGCGACAGTCCCGTAACAGATCCTGGTGAGGAATAAGTGCGGCAAGATCCAGCCCCAGATGGTCCCGCAATACCGGGAGGTCGAAACAGGCCCCATTAAAGGTATAAAGCCGACGCACTCCTTCGAGTCCTTCCAATATTTTAGCCGCGGAAATGTCGGGGGCAACCCATTGGACCGTGCCGCGCAGCGGGCGATAGACACCCACAACCGTGATCCGACGTTCCCAAGAGGTTTCTATATCAAGGAAGGCGAGTTGATCCAGTTCCATCAGGACAAACGATCATAGCTTTTTCTGGGGCGATGGAAAACTGGACAGATTTGACGGGATGTGTGGCCGGCTCTCCATCAGCCTGAGGCCACAATTCGGTCTCCGCAGTAATCGTAAGCGCCTGGGCCCGCAAGGCAATCATCGGGCGATTGCCCACCGGTTTCCCCAGTTTACCCAGAACCAAACGTGACACCAGCCGCCATTTGGGCATCCGGGGTACCAGAAAAAAATCGAGCCAGCCGTCTCGGGGGTCGGTGCTCTTAGAGAAATGCAAACCACCAGAGAAATACGGTGCGTTGCAGGCCAGTCCCATAAAGAACGTGCCTTCAATCGACCCCTTGTCCCAGCTCGCCTGGACCGAAATTGGTCGGAAATTGCGCAGACTGCGCAGCGGTTTGAGCGCCGACTTGCCGGCCTGCTGTGTGGCCGCACGACGTCCAAAGCCAGCATTGTTTAAAAAGTAGATCGAATCCATTAAACCGAGGTCGGTGGCGCGGACGTTGCCGGTAAAGAGCGCTCGAAGCGCCTCAGCAGACCGTTTTTTACGCAGTCCGAGATAGCGGGCAAAATCGTTGCATGTTCCGGCGGGCACCACACCGATCTCCATCGTCGCGAGCCGCTTACGCTGGGCAAGGACCTGGATCACACGGTTAAGGGTGCCGTCGCCGCCGATCACGCCAATACGCGAACATCCTTCTTCCATCGCCTGACGCAGGTGATTTTCCGTCGATCGTGACTGCGTACGGTCGACGTCTCCGAACCGCGGTATCCAACCGTACTGCTTGGCGGCTTTCGCCGCCATGTCGCGGTAGTCCCAGGCTTTTTCGCGCTTGGTGGGATTTAAAAGGAAAAAGATTTTCATTATTTCACCCAAATCGGGTTGCTAAAAATCCAGGGGCGCATGCGACCGCCGATCTCCTGATCGACTTCGATGCGGTACACCCCCGGTCGGTCGAGATCCTGTTCCAGGTACGCGCGTTTTTTCTCCAGCCAGATCAATTCTCCATTGCGAATCAAACGGATGTTACCGCGCGATGGAATCTTTACAGCCAGGAGCCCGGGTCCCTGGCGTTCAAACGTTTCCCCCATCGTAGCGCGCCGCTGGTCGTTGAACACCTCAAAAGAAAATCCCTTCGGGTCGTTCCATAAATCGAGAGAGACATACGAACGCCCCTGGCGCAGCGCGTTAAAAATCGCGGCACGGTCTGCCGCAACGTCCTGCTTCAGAGGTTCGGGCAACAGCACATGCGTACGCAGCGTTCGAAAGGCAAAATCAAAAGGGAAAATACGCCGCTGGAAGAACAAAAAGCTTCGGCGGTTGGCATGATTGTCGAGCTCGCCGATCGCAACACAATGACCGGCCTGGGTGAGGGTGTCCCAACGGGCCAACGTCTTCTTGTGCGGGCCATGCAGATATCGCGATGGAAACAGATGGGCCCAGAGCACCCGCGGATGCGAGGTAAGAGCACTGCTCCAATCTCCGATCAAATCCCAGATGCTCAGACCCGCATAGCCTTTCACAGACCAGTCGATCCAGGGGTATGCGCGCATGCCCACAAGCGGGGCACCCCGGTGATCGGGATGGGCAATAAACCCGAACCCACCCTGGGCATTCACCGCATCGATGACCGTTTGAGGCTGAGCATGGGTTTTCCAGACAACCACCGGTTTTTGAATGTTGAACGCCAGGTAATGGTTGTAGCGCGGGGAGACCTCTTCGCCCGTCAGCATCAAAAAGGATTTTCCCGCGCGGGCATACCATTGCTCACCACCTGCCTTTTGCGCCTCCAAACGAAAATGATCGGTGACCACAGCATAGTCGAGCCCGACCCGCAGCGCAGCCTCTGCAATGGCGGGCAGCGGTGTACGCGCGTCATACGAATACTCGGAATGGAAGTGGATGCATCCCGCGTAATCGTGCATGGGACTCCTTATTCGATGGGGGTTGAGAGTTGAACGTCAACGAGGGGATGCGTCAGCCAGGACAGCATTTTAGAGAAGACCGCAAAACGGTTTCGGATGGCCGGTGTCGCTCTCACAATCACGGGGGCAGCCGGTTTCGCTGCAGGCGCAGCGGCTTTACGGGAGAGTTCTTCTCTCCGCAGGCGCTGTGCCAGAAGCGAACAGTCTTCCACGCGGGTGCACACGGCGTTGAGTCGGTGCGTCAGATGGGTGAGCATGCGGCGGTACAAACGAGCCTGTGACCGCCAGCTCGACGGCAGCTCCGCGGAGGCATGATCCAGCATGGCGGACGCCCGTTCGGTTTGACGCTGGATACGCTGTACGACCTGCGCTATCGCCAGAACTTCTTTTAAAGGAAGCGCGGTTTTGTCCCATCCACGGATCTGCGTTTCGCACTCGGAGGTACGCTGGCTAATGAGATCGAGAATCTGTCGAAGGTGATGTAGGGGATTCTGCGGCACTGTGACAGTCACCGTCACAGACGGACGTACCGCCGCACGAGACCGCGCCACGGCAAGATCCAGGCGCTCTTCATGAAAAGCCAGACGCTCATAAGCGTCCTGAATGGCCTGCGCTAACCCTACGGGCGGCGTGTGGGCAGCGGCACTGTGATGGCCGGCTGATTGAGATAATTCCATAGTTTGGTCAGTAAAGAGGTATGCGGTTTCGACCCGTGCGCATCCAGCGGTGGCAGCAGACTGGGTTTAATTTCAGTCACGGTAAGACGTTCGACCGGAACCGGTACAGGAACCGGGATCGGCACAGAAGCTGCGGCAACCATTGTCGCCGGAGCTTCAACAACAATTGGAGCAGGCTCTGTTTTACGTTCGGCGATCAGCATTTCCAGCTGTTTGTGGGACTCGGCAATTTCTTTTTGCAGCGAATCGATGACATTTTTCTTCGCTTCCAGTTCGCCAGACCACTGGGCCTTCTGCGCTTCAAAGTTTTTTTCCAGAGTTTTCAGCTCGTCCTGCCATTCCTGCTTCACCGTCGCCACGGTTTTTTCAAATTGAGTAGCCTGGAGATCTTTCATGGCCTGCTGGCTCTGGAGGAGTCCCTGCAGCTGCTGCTTGAGCTGCTGTGCGCTGATGACGTGGCCCTTTTTCAAATCCATTTCCAGGGCTCGCAGCTGCGGATCGGCCGCGATCTGCCAGGAGACCGTCGGTGCCGAAGCCGGTGCGGGTGAAGGAGCCGATGCCACGACAGGAACAGCCAGCGGTGGAACCGCAGGAGCGGGTGCCGGGACTCGGAGAACGGGTGCGGGGTCTGCTTTTTGCGGTGCAGGAGCAACCGCATCTGGCGAAGACACAATGGTCAGCGTCGGGATCGAAGGAACTCCCTGCGATCCTTTGCTTTCGCTGGGCGGATGCTGGATAAATTTCACGCCGCTTTTCCTTGGGTCGGACGAGTTTTGAGCGATTCCAGCGCGGATTTCATGTCCTGCATGGACTGTTTAATGTCGCCTAACGCTTTTTGTGCCACGGGTGTTGCCGCCGCTGGCTGAGTCGCTTTCTTTTCCAAATCCAATTTTACACTATTCCATTCCGATTCTTTCTTGGTCCATTCCGTTTCCTTTTTCGCATGCTCTTGCTGCAGCTTATTGATTTCATTCTGCACATTTGTGAAAGCATCTTTGAGAGCACTTTGGGCCGATTTCCACTGCTCTTCCTTGGCCGACCATTCCGCCAGCGTGTGCTGCGCTTCTTTGTAATCGGATTGGCTGCGATTCAGATCTTTTTCAAGCATGTCCTGGCGCGCTTTGAGTGCTTCCATTTCTTTCTGTGCGTCATTCATATCCTGCTGATGGGCCAGAATCGCTTCTTTCTGTAGCTGCAGTTCCTGTTGGCGAGCGTCGAGCACCGTACGCAACGAGCCTAGCTCCAATTGCATGGCCTGGCGGGATTCCTCGGCTTCTTTTTCTTTCATTTGCACTTCAGCAATACGAAGCAACAGTTCCTTGGACTGTTTTTCATACTGATCGCGCTCTTCCACCAATCGCGACTCTGCCTGCTGGACATGCTGCTGAGCAAGATTGAGCTGTTGTTTAAATTCAGCAATGGCAGCTGTTTTTTCATGCTCGATTTTTGTGCGTTCCTTTTCAAGACGCTGCTGGTATATCACGGGCATCTCATGGAGCACCTCTTCGCGCGCTTGGAGGCGAATCGACTCTGCCTGTTTTTTCCATTCACTGCGCTCCACCTCAAACCCACGTTTCATATTCGCGATTTCAATGCGTAGCTGTGCAATATCTTCTTCGCGCTGCGTTACGCCGTATCGGGCCGTGTCGCGTTCGGAGCGGAGTTGCGACAGCATCCCTTCCCAGTACTGTGCCCGTTCCTGATCACGGCGGACAAATTCCCGTTTAATATCTTCTTCGCGCGATACGACCTGCGATTCCAGGCGCTGGCGAATCTCAAGATGATCCTGCTCAAGTTGGTCGAGTTTGGTCTGCCAACGCAAGCGCTCCTGCTGTTGCTGGACGTCCGTCTGCTGAACCTGTGACTGTAAAAGTGCGATCTGGGCTTTGAGCTGCCCTTCGTCGCGCAAGCGTTTTTCCAGTTCGGCCTGCATTTTCTGCTCATAGGTCTGCCGGTCCTGCAGGGCTGTCTCTTTGATGCGCTGAAGCATTTCATCTTTCTGGTCCAGCGCATCTTGCAATTTTTCATTGTCGAGCTCGGCCTGACGTTTCAGCTGGCTAATCACTTCATCGCGCTCACGCGTGGAGGTCATCCACTGATTTTTTTCTTCGTGATAGCGACGTTCGATCTCGCGCATCTGGCGCGTTAAATTCTGTTCGACTTCGCGCTCCATCTTTTCACGTTCTTTAAGCTGATTCTTCAGCGCGATCATCCAGGTTTCCCGCTCATCGGCAATCCGGCGTTCCAGATCTTTAATCTGGCCTTCCGCCTTGCCGCGCGACTGCTGCAGTTCCTGTTCGTATTTTTCCCGGCGCAATTTTTCCTGCATGTCACGCAGCTGCTGTTCAACGCGCACGGAAAGATTTTCATCCTCCTTGGCCTTGAGCGTCTGGATCATAAGCTTCTCGTGTTCTTCCTTTAACTGGCGTTCCAGGTCCTGGACCTGTTTTTCCATGGCTTTCTTGGATTCCATCTGTTCCTGAAAACGGCGTTCCATTTCCTGCATTCGGGCTTCCAGGAGATTGGTCATAGGGGCGGCACCGGGCGTCGGGGGCATTCCCATAGGCGTCATCGGACGCGGCGGCATATTGGGCATGGACGGCTGTGGCACAGCGGGCGCAGGCGTTGGAGCGGGCGCGGCGGCCTTGGGCATCGCAGGGGGCATGACACTGCCCATCGCTGCAGGCGGTGGGGGCGGCGGCGGGGGTACCGGCCGGCGCGCGGGCGGCGGCGGGGGTACAGGTTTCGAGGCTCCGGGTCCCGGCGGGGGCGGCGGTGTCATTCGCGATTCTTCAGCCATGGCAAGCTCCTTTCAAACGGTTTACGACGCTTTCGGTTTTTTCTTCAAATCGAGTGACGCGCGCAGGCGGCTGGCCCACGTGCTGAGCTGCGTATTGGACGGATCCAGTGACAGCGCCCGATCCACGGCCTCGGCGGCACGCTGCTCATCGCCCTGGGCATGGTAGGCCAGAGCCAGGTACTGATACGCTGCACCCCAATGAGCATTCTTCTCCAAACATTCCTGAAACGACCGGATAGCATCGGGCCACTGCTGCGCTTGATAAAAATGGACACCGGCCTCAAACGACGACCAGGCCGCCGCGCCCAGGCGCTCGGTTTTGGCACTGGTCGGCGAGAGCACGCCGTCTTTAAGTCCTTCGACCTGCGTGCGCAGGTTGTCCACCAGCTTTCGAGTGCTGTCGCGCAGCGCCGTCATTTCCTTGTCCTGTTTTTCAATCTGGGTCATGAGCTGCGTAAAGAGGGTTTCACGTTCTTTAATCAGCGTGTCAAAGTGTTTCTTCATCTCGGCCTGCTGGTCCTGAATCTGTTTGATCTGTGTTTCGAGCTGGCGACGCTGAGCTTCAAGTGCGTGCTGGGCGGATGCGTCGCGAGCGGCTGCATTTTTGGAAGACTGCATATCGCGCTCCTGCATCGCAGCCAGCTGTGTCTGCACCGTTTTTAGCTGAGTCGCCACGCGGGCCTGCTCGGTCTTATGGTGTTGGCGCACGCGGTTTAATTCTTCCGTCGACTGCTTTTTCAGCTTCTCCAGTTCTTTGCGACGTTTCTCCGCTTCTTCCTGCAGTCGACGGTCGCGCCATTCCAGGCGGTTTTTTGCCACCCGCAAATCTTCTTCCTTAATATGCAGTTGTGATTCCCAGGTCGATTGCTGCTGTTGGGTGACCTCTTTCAAATGGGCAAGCTGAACACGCAGCGGTTCAAGGTCTGTCTCGATCTGCCCCTTCAAGCGCTCCTGCTGGGTTTCCATCTCAGATTCTTTGAGGCTGAGTTCCATGTGCAGCTTGGTCATGGACTCTTCCATGCGGCGCACTTCTTGTTCCGCATGTTTTTGCAGCTGCTGAATATCTTCTTCGAGCTGTCTCTTTTCCTGATCCAGTGCCTGCTTTTCATTTTGCCACTGTTCCAGAGACGAGCCCCACTGCAACTCTTCGCTGGATTCGCGTTTCTGAATTTCGGCGACCGCACGACTCATCTCCGCTTCTTTGTCAGCCACCTGACGCTGATAATGGGCTTGGAGTTCCTCCAGCTCCTTCTCACGTTTTCGGATCTGCGACAAGAGAGCCTGGCGGTCCTGGTCATGTGCCGTTTCCAGCGATTTGATTTCGCTCTGCAGCCGTACGTCCCACTGCGCTACTTCCTGCCGCAGCTCGCTGATTTCATTGGCTTTTTCTTTGCGCAGCGCTTCCCAATGATCCTGCGCCTGCGCAAGATGGCTTTTGAGCTGGTCAATCTGAGTGCGCAGCGCCGTATTGGTGGATCTCCAGGAATTGACCTTTTGATTAAATTCTTCGCCCAGCACTTTCAAGCGGTCTTTGGAGGAGGTCAGGAGATCTTCCAACTCCTGTTCCTTGGACGCCAACTGCGATTCAAAAGATTTGCGGTCTTTTTCTGTCTGCGTTTGCAACGCGGTCAGCGTTTCCTGGACCTTGCGTTTTTCTGTGTCAAAGTGGGTGCTCTTTTCCACAATCTGCTGATCACGCTGCATCTTGGCGCGGTTGAGTTCGTTTTCCAGCTGACGGATTTCCTTTTCACGGTTGGCCAGCTGTCGTTCCGACACTTCCTTATGATCTTTGAGCTTCCATTCCAATTCGTCTTTGGCTTTTTCCAGCTGGAAGCGTTCTTCAGCAAATTGTTTGGCCAAACGGTCGAGTTCGCCTTCCCGCTCAGCTTCTTTAGCCAGCAAATTGGAGCGCAGCGTCGTGATTTCGGAATCGCGAGCGGCACACTTTTTCGCCCATTCTTCTTTGAGCTGAACCAGCTGTTCTTTGATCTTTTCTTCTTTGTCATGGCCGCGGCGCATGAGCGTGGACAACGCACGGTCGTAGCGGTCAAGGGTCTGCTGGTGTTTGGCCTGATCTTTGACGAGCTGCTGCTGAATATGGGCAATGCGTTCCTCGCGAACGCGGATTTCCTGAGGGAAGCCGGCCTGCGACTGTTTGAGTTCTCCCTCAATCTGCTGCAGCATGTCTTGCAACGTGCGGGCTTTGACGGTGGCCGAATGGATCAGCTCGCGCTTCTTGGCTTCGTGCGCCACGGCCTGCTGGCGCACCTGTTCTTCGAGCTGTTCAACCAAAAGGGTTTTTTCGGCGTGTTGTACTTTGCCGGAATTGACCAGGGCTTCCTGCTCAGAGCGCAGGGCATCGAGCTTGGCTTTGAATTCGGCACGCGCCTCACGAAACTGGGTATCCCGCGTCTCGCGTTCGGTCTTGGCTTTCTGCGTGATCTGCTGCAGCTGTTCTTTTAGTGCTTTCTGTTCGTTTTCCAGATCAAAAAGCTGTTTGTCGTGTGTCAATTTTTCATCTTTCAATGCTTCCTGCAGCTGCTGGTAGCGATCTTGGAGCGGCTGCACCTGCTGGTCAAGGATTTTTTGTTCTTGTTCCAGTTTCTGGGCATGCAGCATTTCCTGCTTCTGAATTTCGGCTTCCAGCGCCAGCTTCTCTTTTTCTTTCTTGTCGACTTCCTGACGCCAATAAATCTGGATGCGTTCTTTGTCCCCTTGAGCCGCGGCCAGCTGCTTTTCCATCGAAGCCCGCTCGGCGTCAATCATCTGCTCCTGCTCATGGGCAGCGGCAACCAACTCTTTGTAGCGGGTTTCCAAGTTCTGGCGCAGAGCACCCAACTGATTGGCCTTTGACTGCACTGACGCTTTGTACTGTTCACGTGCCTGAGCAATTTCTTTTTCTAAATTGAGGATTATGCTCTGTGCTTTGGCTGTTTCTCTCTGACAGGCGTCCCGTTTTTCCTGCATGGCCTGGTCAAGCAGTTCCGGCAGGTGGGCCAAGCGAGCGGCCATATCTGCACGCTCTTTTTCTTTGGCTTCCATCGTCTTCTGGAACTTAACGTCTTCTTCACGGCGCACAGCCATAAAAGCTTCAAGCGCTGCACGGCGTTCTTCAAATTTCTTGCGCAACCGCTCTTCCTGCTCCGCATTGCGCTTGCGCAGCATTTCTTCTTTGGCTTTGAAATCTTTTTCCAGCGTTTCAATGGCGTTACGGTGGTCAATCTCGTAGCTTTGGGACGATTCCTGAAGCTTGGTGATTTCGCGTTCAAGCGCACGCACGCGAGAGCGGGTCGCTTCCACCTGGCGCGAGAGCGCCGTTTCTTCCGTAGTGTATTTTCCTTTCAGCGCGGCTTCCTGAGTCGCAAGCGTGGCGGCGAGTTCTTTGATCGCCTGCTCTTTAAGTCTAATCTCTCCCTGGAAGCGCAGGCGCTGCTCCTGCAGTCCTTGTTCGGCTTCGCCTTTCTGACGTTCCAGCTCGACCGTTTCGGCCTGTAAAACACGTGCAGCATCTTCGTTCTGCTGCGTCAAATCCTGCAAGCGTTTTTGAGCACTGGCTTCCAGTGTCGCTTGTTCCTCGCGCAGCTCAACCGAGCGCGCTTCAAATTGTTTCAGCTTCTCCTTCTGCTGATCTTCCAACGCCTGGAGCTGAACCGCGAGCACTCGCTTTTGCTCATTGATAGCACCCATGCGCTGCCCGTACTCTGAATCGAGTTTGCGTAGAGCCGTGCGGATGGATTCCTGAGTCTGGGTGAGTTCTGCTTCTTTATTTTCCAGGGAGATTTTCCAGCTCTGCTGTTCCTCTGCCAACTGACGCTGCACGGACTGCACCTGCGCTACGGCAGAGGCCACGGTCTCTTCTAAAATTTTCTGTGCCTGTTCCGCGCGGGTCTTGGCATCCGTTTCCACAAGCACTGATTTCATCTTAAGCTGCTGAATTTGTTCCTCGCGTGACTGCAAGAGCTGCTGCCAGGATTGGTTTTCCTTTTCAAAATGGGCTTTGAGCGCGGTGAGTTTTTCCAACGCGCGGTCGTGTCGGTGCGTAATTTCTTGCAGACGCTTTTCCTGTTCGAGCTGCCAGGCGGTCTGACGTTCCTGCAGCGCCGAGTGCAGCCGAGTGCGTTCTTCTTCCTTCGACTTCATCGCTTCTTCCCAGGCTTTGCGGCGTTCGGCCCACTGTTTCTCCAGCGTCTGCAAACGGGTTCGCCAGAGTTCTTCAGCCGCCTTCTTCTGCGCGTCCTGATCCTGCATTTCTTTCTGCAGGCCGGTCTCGCGGCGTGCCAGTTCCTGCTTGAGTGCCATCAGTTCTTCATCGCGGGCTTGGATCACTTCCTGCCATTTCTGGCGTTCCTGAAGGAGCCGGGCTTCCTGCACCTGCACCGATTCCTCGGCCTGGCGCAGCGCCTGCACACGGGATTCTTCTTCTTTGTCCGTGAGATTCTTTTTTTCGATGTGTTCGGCTTCCACCTGACGCGCGGCCTGTTCAAGCTTCTTTTCGCGGTCGGCAAGCTGGCGCGTCCAGGCCGCAGAATCTTCGTTCAGCTTGCGTTCGAGGAATTTAATTTCCCGCTGCGCATCCTGCTGGAGAAACTGCAGGGACTGCTGATTGGATTCGCGCTTTGTCTTAAACGTGATATCGAGTTTTTCCAGCTGCGAGCGCGTCGCCTGGATTTCTTTATCCAAGTTCTGCAGGCGCACCTGCGCTTCGGCGCGTTCTTTGAGGATCAGGTCTTCGAGGTTCGGCTTATCGGATTTGGGAGTGGACCCGTCTTGGGCCGAACCGGCTTCCGGTGTGGCGGGCGTTTCTGCAGGAGGAGGTCCGGCCGGTTTTTTGACCGACCGTACTGTTTTGGGGGCTGTTGGTTTCGTGGAAATGGGAGCTGACGGAACAGACGCCTCGGACGCAGGAGTGTCCTGAGCCTTGTCTTTCGAAGGCGCAGGATCTGCAGGTTTCTTCCCCCACAGGTTTCGGAAACGGTCGGACATGGACATAGGTTTATTCTCCCGCAGTGAGTTTAGTCCGTATTGACAGCATTTCAAGGCTTTTTTTACATGCAACGAAATGGGGAGAAATGGCCCAAAACAGCTCAGAATGCAGAATTCAATGCTCAGAGCGATAAAAAGACTACCTATATATAAGATTTCTGGGTTCTGAGCCCTGAGTACTGAGGTGCGCCTGTTATTCCGGGCGCAACTGCTTCATGAACTCGCTGATTTCTTTGTCGTTGGGGTCGATTTCCAGCACGCGGCTCCAGAGCTTGCGAGCGCGGGTATGGTCATCGAGCAGGAAGAAGGCAGAGCCCATGATCTTCATGGACGTCACATCGTTCGGGTTTAGATCCAGGATGTCCTGGCATTTCTTGATGGCGACATCGTACTTGCCTTCCAGAATCGCCTGGCGAGCATCGAAGATCTTCTGATCGACCGGGCTGAAGAGTTCCGGACCCTTCGGCCGTTCGGTCTTGTCAAGATTGGTGTCAGCTTCCATCTTGTTGAGGAGCGACAGGAGCTTCTCGTTGCGCGGATCTTTGAAGTACGCCTGACGCAAAGCAGCAATCGCGCTCTTGGTGTCGTCGTTGACGTAAGAGAGCACGCCCTTGCGCACCATCGCCGCCGATTCCTCATTACCCATGGCTGACGGTACGTTCGCCACCACTTTCTGGAATTTCTCAACGAGCACCTGGACTTTCTTGTTTGACGGATCCACGTCCAAGGACGCCTGCAGCTGTTCCTGCGCTGCCAGGAAGTTCCCGGCTTCCATTGCCTTGTAGGCTTTTTGGATGAGCGCATGGACGTTTTCTTCGCGGCGTTCCAGGACGGAACGGCCAAATTTAAAGGAGACGGAGATGCGGCTTGAGGTTCCCAAGGTGTGCAGGCCCAAGGCATAGTCAAAGGTCAAGCTCTTTATGGAATAGCCAAAACCCACATCGGTTTCGCGCAGGCCTTCACCCAAGTCGTATTGAATCCCCACACGGCCTTTGAATTTCTTTGTAAAGCCAAATTCCCCACCCAAATGGAGTCCGGTGTTGGCCGCGAGGTTTTTATCGATATCTGTCGAAAGCAAGAGGCGGCGTTTGAAGAACTGGTCGGAAAAACCGAAGCGGAAAACCAGAGGCAGTGTGTCGGACGTATCGCCCGAGGTCTTGGCGTAGACGTCCCGGATGGTCAGACCAAAGCGACGCAGACCATCGCGCGTATCGAGCAGAGCCCCCAGGTCAGCTGCCAGAGAAGAATCGGACGAGGTATCCACAGCACGAGTGATCTGGCGAATCGAGGTTCCAATTGCCACATGGTCGACCACCTTGCGGCCGTAGGAGAAGCTGTTGGCCGATTCGCTCACCTGGAAGCCACCGCCCTTTTCTACGCTCGTATAGGTCTGCGTGTTTGGGTCGATTTTGGCGGTCACACGTTCAAAGCCGCCGCTGGAGAGTTGTGTCATGCTGACGCCCCAGGCGCTGCCTCCCTTCTTGGACGGATGCACATAGGAGTAGAAATTGTATTTGGTTTCACCGTAGAGGGTGGCCTGCAGGAGGGTCAATTCTTTGCGGGTGAGCTGGGACATGCCCGCCGGGTTCCAGTAGGTGGCGCTGGCATCATCCGCAACGCTGACGAAGGCACCGCCCATGGCCAGGCTGCGGGCGCCGGCGCCGTAGGACAGGAATTCCGTCACCTGGCCGCCGGTGGCTTCAGTGTGGCCAATCGACGGAACGAGTGCGATGAACAAAATTAAAACGCACGCTCTCTGTAGAGAGAACATGCGCCCAAAAAACCCAGCAAAGGTCTTCGTTAAGTTCATCGTTTATTCGGTAACCCCGCTATCCGCCTAACTTCAGGAGAGGACCGGAGGCTTTGCGTCGCCAGATTTCTCTGACTTTGCCGTTATCGTGAACGACTTAAATACACGTCCCGTGCTACAGAATGAGTTTAAACTTGGAACTATTAAAAAGCTATTGAAAAATCAATCTGTTAATGTAAATTACCTGTCAAGCACCCTAATTTTAGATATTCAAAATCAGGCTGATTTTTAAGCTTGTTTTAAATGCTTGTGTAAACTGTGATTTTTCTGTGAGGGGGCCCGATTGAAGGAAAATCTAGGGAGAGTTATGGGAGACTAGTGGATAACCCCGATCTTGCGGATAACCGTCGCGGAACCCTTCTGACCGCCGGCCTTAATCTGAGCCAAATAGCCGCCCTTCGATACTTTCTGACCGGCTTCGTTCGTGCCATCCCATCCGCCCGGAGGCACCGTATTCGGGCCCTGACGACCGCCTTCAGTACCACCTGGGAAGCTCCAGTGCATGACGCGGTAGCCGAGCAAGTCGTAGATCGTAATTTCTACATCGGCGTCGCCAGCCAATAGATAGGTAATGAAGGTCTTCCCTTCCAGACCACCCTTACGTGTATCCACCGGGTTCGGGTAGTTCGACACTTCCGAGATGATGTCTTCCGGCAGACCCGTGTTTACCGTCTCAGAAATCGTCGACCATTCGCTGGCCGTCCCGGCGCCGTTGATCGTCTGAATCTGCCAGCGGTAGAAATTGTTCGGCGAACGTGCCGCACCTGTTTCCCCATTTAGGTAGACCAACGGTGAGGTGGTGCTAGCGCCGCCAATGCTGGCTGCACCGCCTGGCGCATGCAGACTGTAGGCAGGCGCGTTGTTGTTGATGTTCGATCCGAAGGTGTAGCTCGGAGTCGAGGTCATGATAATTTCTGTCGGCACAGGACTCGTTCCTTCGAACTGACGGATCTTGTAAGCGAAGATGCCCGACGGGCCGTAATCCGACGGCACCGGCCACTGCAGGGTGACGATACCGGTGTTGGACGTCTTCGGCAGATTGATGAACTTCGACGGTGGCGCAGGCTTCGTGACATCGACATGCACAGTGCCCATCATCACCGGCGATGGCGGCAATGTCAGGCCGTTGATCGTAGTAATCGTGCGCACGAAGAAGTAATAGGTCTTCGTATCTTCCAGACCCAAACCGGTCAGCGTGATCGGAGGCGTCTGACTCAGCGAGACCCAGCCGGTCAAGCTCGGAGCAATCGTCGTATTGCTTGACGCGCTCATACCCACCTGATAGGTCACGGTCACATTGGCCGGCAGAGACGGAGGCACCGTGGTCCAGTGCGCGGAGATCGCACCCTGATCATGGACCCAAGCTTCCGGCATATAGACGCCTTCCAGTCCCGAGACAGTGCTGGTCGTTAAATCCGGACGCATGGTCACGGTGCCCACTTGCACTGTCTGGAAGTTAAAGATTGGCACAAGAGCGCTGCGAATCGGGTAGACGTTGCTTTGATCCTGCAGCGCGGTGAGCGGAGTCATGGTTATAGCGCCTGCAGAGGCCACTGAAATGCCTGCACTATGGCCCTGGGTCGCCGCACCGGATCCGTCGACGGTACCGATATCTGCGGAGACTAGCAGCGTAGCCCCCGACGTATTAATGCTCACTGCTGTCGAGAACGGAATGGTCGCCAGTCCACCGATAAATCCACTGGAGGTCGTGCCCCATGGCAGCGAGCCCAAGAGTGAATCGCCGGCGTCCAGCTTCCCGTTATAGTTGGTATCCAGATGCACATAAAGTCTCGAGAAGTCGCCATCCCCCACCAAGTTGGGCGGAGTTCCCGTCGACGTGGTAATGGTGCCCAGTTGCGTTAAGGTCAACGAGCTCACCACCACTTGATTGATACTGGGCTGGATGGTCACACTCATCAATGGAACACTCGCCTCGCCTTCCAATGCCGACCCCGGAGCCAGCGATTGGCCGCTCACGCGCACTGTCAGCGGGCTGATGGTCACCTGGCGCGATTCCACGGGGATGCCATTCGGCAGCATCTGATCGACACCGATCGGCGTGAACGAACCGCCGAACCAGCCTGGATCAATAATCGTCAGACCTTCCGTGTTGTTTGAGGTCGCGCCCGTCGCGATATCGTACGCTACAAAGTAGGTTTGTGTCGTGGGGCTCAAGAGCTGATCTTTAATCGTCAGCTGCACCGTCTTGGGATTGGTGCCATTCGGGTCCGGCTGCACGAAGGTGCCCGAGCTGATCAATTCATCCGTCGTCGGCTCCAGGATGCCATTGAAATTCACGTCACGGTACACTTTCACGAGTCCAATATCGTCATTGGAACCCTGGGTCTGCACGGCGCCGGCACCTTTGCGCGAGATCTTGAGCGTGTTAAACAACGCCGTAGATACATTCGAGCGCAGAGAGAATTTCAGGATTGGAATGTCTTTATCGCCCTGTGTCGCATACACCGGCGTAATGCTCGTATCTGGTGAAAACGACACTTGATCCGGATATTCCGAGAACGCCGCCAGTTTTGTCGTCAGCGGCGGATTGGCCGAGAGTGTCACAAGGTCCGGTGTGATCACAGCGAAGGATGTCGTCGCCGATATAAGTCCTCCAATACTCACCGCTTCGCCCGCATCCTGTACACCGTTGTTATTCAGATCGCGGTAGACCGGCACAAACGGGTTAATGTCATAGGTAATGAAGTAGTTCATCCCCGTAATCTTATCGGTCACATTCGGAATAATCTGCTGCGCCGTAAAGGTAATGGCGCGTACGCTGTTCGTAAAGTTATCGGTGCCCGGAGTAATCTGACCCGGTTTTGTCCCCGCATCACTGACCAGGGTATCATTCACCACGCCGCGAACATTGGTCGCAATCGCATGCACCGCCGCAGTGGTGCCCAGGAAACCGCGGGTGAGACCGGTGAAGTTGCCCGCCAAGTCGTTGTTCGCATAGCGAATGAGTTCGCTACCGACCAACAGTACAGCCGGACCGATAGGGAAAGACGTCGAGACAGCCACCTGCAAGCTTGAATCCGACGCCGTGATGGCCTGAGACAGTGTTGAGAGCGGAAGGGTGTTGCCATCATCGAAGATGCCGTTGTCATTGATATCTTTCCACACGTTCATGCGCAGGACATCGCCGTCGTCGGGTTTAGCGCCTGTACGGGTGAGTGTAAGGCCGGTCCAGATGACGGTGTTTTGATTGACCTTCAAATTCATCTTCGCTACCGGCACATTTGTTGCATTCTGCTGAATGACCGTCGGCAGGAGATCCGTAAAGACAACGGTCATCGTATCAACCGTCGCGCCAATCACATGGTCGCCCGTCTGCATCGGGAAGTTGGTCGGCATGACCGAGTGGATCCCGTCGCCGGCGACAAGCGCCCCCACGGTGAAAGCGTCTTTGGTGATCGCGTTCAGTGCGAAAGCATGACCCGCCGTAGCCGACTGGCTAATATCCGCCACAACCCAGTACGTCGCCGGCGCAGTACTAATGAGCACATACCCCGGACTGCCGAGGTTTGGATCATTGACAGCCAAATGAATCGAGCCAAACTGAGACACACCACTGCCGACCAGGGTGTTCTGAATACCAATTTCTCCATCGGACGTACGGTAGAGCGTGTCCCCGCTATACACTTTCACCGCTGAGAGATCGCTGTCAGCACCTGAAAGGCCGCCCGGTGTGCGTCCCAGATCCAGCGAGAACCAGCGGATGTTGTAGTCGTCGATATCCTGCAATGAGAATTTGATCAGCGCTACGTTGCGCATGCCCTGCGTGTAGTTCACACCGATATAGTTCGGCTGTTCCACGCTGTTCACATAGGTATAGGTCGAGTGGATGGCCGGCGGCGTCGTGCAGGAACCAGACACGCAGCGCGAGAGACCCGTAAGCACGTTGCCCAAGATGCCGGTATAGCCCAGCACTTCGGCGTCAATCACCATCAAACCGCTGGTCGGCATACCGCTAGAGGTGTTCAAGGTGGCCGTCACATCGTTGCTCATGACCGGCGCCAAGAGGTGCGGCAGTGGATAGTTGCCCGTATCTGTTGAGAAGTAATAGGTCGAGCTGGCCTGCAAGCGCTGCGGTTTGGGAATAATCGTACGCAGTTTCGAGCTGGCAGGCATGTTCGTGCCCGACATCGTATTGGGCGCTGAGATGTTCACAAAGACCGGCGAGCTCACGGTGACACCGATCGTGTTCTGCGGGGTCGCAATATTGGCCATATCGAAGGTGATGAAATAGTTGTTGAGTTTGCGGACGGCCGTATCTACTTTGAGCGGGCCGGTCGTCAGGTCGTTCAAATCCGTGGAATACGTCACGGTATCGAAGTTAATGCGTGCCAGGCCGGCGGCCGGGTTACCAAATACCCCTGAGCCCAGGGGTGGCGAGTCGACGGCGACGTTAAAGATACCGGTGCCTGCACGGTCGTACCATACTTTGACACTTGTAATATCGCTGTCGGCAGCCGTTCCCGCGCGCGACACCGTGATACCGGTAAACCCAGCACGGGCATGGTTGGTGCGCATATCGAAGCGTAGGACGGCCTGATTGGTTGCACCTTGCTGCAGGTAATCGCCGACCGTTGTATTTGTGGAGGTCAGCACCACCGTATCCACATATTCCTTGACGTTGGTGATATAGGTTCCCGCCGTCTGTCCGAGAGGCGGCAGCCCGATATTGCCCGAATGATTACCCACCAAATCCGGCGTATCAACAACGAAGTACGAGGTCGATGCAATTTCTACACCGAGAGAATCCTGCGAGTTTACATTCGCCAGGTAATTAATATCCATGACGATAAAGTAATTCTTCGGTGTGACAAGAATTTCCTGACCATTTAAAATACCGTTTGGATCGACCAGATCCAGATAGGCCTGGCCCTCCACATCCGTGCCTGCCGTATGGGCAGCGGCCACGGTGCCACTGCTGGCGCGCACCACACCCGTCAACTTGTTGTTTGTCAAATCCAAAGCGGTATAGGTCATTTGCTCATCATCAATCCAGACCAGACCCGGAGCCGGCGGATAGGCACTGGCGTCGTTGACCGGAATCACGGTGGTGGATGCATCGACATCCGCGGTCAACACTTCATGCGGAAACTCATAGACTTTGGATGTGGACGTCACCAGTGTATCGGCATTCACTTCAAACAAGCCGTCATTGTTGTTGTCGTAATACACGCGGATCGCATCAATATCACGAGCATGGTTAAAGCCGTTCGGATTGCCACGATCCAGTCGCAGATGGTTCCAGATCGCGCTGTTCACTAAGCCGCCCCCAAGCGGGTTGCGCACGGCCAGTGTCATCTTCATCGCGACCACATCGGTGTCTCCCTGGGTCGCCACTTGGCCAATGTTAAAACCGTTGGCCGGGTCGTTCACACGGGTCAGATCCAGTTCGTCCGTGCTCGGCTGGACAGGCACCTGCGTAGAATTAATTTGTGAGAATGCGCCCACGGTCCCATCGGCAGGGAAGATATCGGACGGGTTACGGACAGACGCGCCTTGTGTATTAAGCGACGCTGATGGGCTTAAGTGATACGCGATAAAGACATAGCTGGTCGTCGGCGTCACGATCAAATTGGAATTGAGTGTAATCGAGGTGACTTGGTTCACAAACGTGGCACCGCTGGTGATATCGCAGTTATCCAGCGATGGGGTAAAGACGCCATCGCTGTTACAATCTTTATAGATTTTCACGTCCGCGATATCCGTGTCGTCTCCGGTTCCCGTGCGGCTGACACGGATACGGTTCACCGCACCCTGGAAGGCATCGGTCCAGAAACCCAGGCGCAACATGCCAACCTGGTCGCTTCCCTGGCTGACATAATTTTGTTGTCCGAGCCCTGTCCCCGGATCCCACCAAGCAGCAAGATCCTGTCCATCCACGCGAATCGTAGCGGGCTGACGAAGAACGGGCGAGGTGCTCGTAACCACAGGGAAGTTGTTACTGGCCATACCCAGACCCACCACTGTGACTTGGCTGGCGGCCGTGACTTTGAGACCGAGGTTGGCTGGCAGTGCAGTCACCACATCGCTGGCCACACGGACTGAGACAAAGTAGTTCTTTGCAGAAGCCGCTGTAATCGGCAAGCTCAGGTTCGCAAACGTAGCGACTCCATTTACGAACGTCGTGCTACTGACCATCGGATCCGGCTGGACTCCTTGATAGGTCGATTCTGGCTGGAATTTCCCGTCGTTGTTAATATCGTAGTTCAGATCCAGCTCTGCAATGTCACTATCGGCGAGCGCCCCCGACGCTAGATTCTTCGTAAGGACAATCTGACTAATGATGGTCGAGGATGAATAGGTCGGCGGTTGCACTTGGAAACTAAGACGCATCATAGGCACCGGCAAGTATTGTGGATCTACAGGAACTGTTCCGTCGCCCTGAGCCAAGCTTGTCTTACCCTGCCACCGTGTCCCCAAGAGCAACACCTGTTTGGCGTTATACGTGGGATCTGTCGTGGGCACAGGCGACAGATCCACCGGCGTCATGACGACACCGGCGGTCACCAGATCACCATAAGAATGCACGGGGACGATGCGCGCTGCATCGTTTGTCCAGCCCTGGAGCGTATCTTCATTCGGATCAAAGGCGTTGTTGCTCGGAACTACCGGTGGAACAACCGTCACAAAATCAGTCGCTGACACATGCAGCGTCTCCTGTACGCTGTCGGTCATGAGCAGATTGGAGTATGTCCCCGCATCGGCGACCTTAAAGGTATAGCTGGACACCACATGCGCCAAGTCGGTCGCATCATAAATCTGGACCGTGGTGGTTGAACCCGAGGTACCAAACTGAACCGTACCCGTGTAATACTGACCGTTTTTGACATCGCCGCGCGCCACGTTGCCAAATTGGTCGCGCGCCACAATATTTCCAAACGGCAACAGGTTGTTGACGGGCATCGGGTTATTGACGTTATTAATCGGTTCGATCGTGAGATACGCTGCCGGCGCCGGCGAAATAAAGTGCGTGGTGGTCGCCGAGGTGAGGGCACCGACGCTGTCGAAGGCCACCATGGTGCGCGTGCCCTGCTGCGTATCGTAGTAGTACATACTGACCGAGCTATTGCCAGCGAGCATCTGCACCGGCAGGACGTTCGGCAGGACAGGGCCCGGAATGTATTTGAAGAGTGACAGGTTGGACGCATCGGTGTAGCCGTAGGCACCGGTGGAATTCGATACATAGAAGTTCACGACCGTGTTTGCGGTCACAGACGAAATATTGAGGTACGGGTCCATCGCACGCACGGTGATCACGGTGTTGGTCGGCGCACCCACCGAGTAATTGGGTTCATACTGCACGGTCGTTCCGGCCACGAGGTAGCGTGACGGGGTAGCAAACACCAGCTGGCTCGCCGGCGCTGGGGCCACTGTATAGGTTGAGTTTGCTGATACAAAACCGTTGCGACTGATGGTCACCGTACGATCACCGGCCAGCGTGTCCTTCATATAGAAGGTCATCGTACTCTGACCCACGGCTATCGTGGCCGAGCTCGTTCCCGACTGGAAGGCGGAGGTACTGTACGGTGTGGCAAAGCTCGCCGTTCCCGGAACATCTGTCGTTAAGGTGAACACCGCGGCCGAATTGGTGATCGGGCTCGGGTTGCCGAATATATCTTCCGAAGCAAAGCGGAACTGCTGGGACGTTGTTCCCGCCACAAGCGCCGATGGCGCGCTCAGGAAACCAATCTGATAGAGCGCGTTGGGAGAAATCGTCACTTTCTGCGTCCCGGTACTCAGAAGCGCGCCATCAATGGTCCCTGTGGAGAAGGCCCGCAGCATCGGGCTCGACACCGGCGCTGTATAGTTTTCACTGGCGTTCGTATCCAGGTAGTAGAAGGTCGTACCCCAGAAACCGCTGTTGATCGTCACGGTCGTGATTGGATTCACAAAAGACGGCGCCGGCGGTGCAGCGAAGTAGGACGTTGACGACGAGAAGCCGTAAGCGTCGTAGCTCGATGAGACCACACGGTAGCTGGCCAAGAAGAGGGTCGCGGTGGAGACCACCGGCGTTGGATTGCCATAGGTATCTTGAATTTCTAGATTCAGATATGACAGGTTCGGATTACCGGTGAGAGAGAGCGGCGTTCCGGCGACGAGTGTACGCACCGGGTTATGGAAAGCAATCTGCGCTTTGGCATCCGGATTCACGATAAGGTCATACGAGGTCCTTACGTTAGAGTTGGCGTAGCCTGTTCCGCCGATGTAGGCGCGCAATGTCCAGGTCCCTACACGACCGTCTTCGATCGGCGTGGAGGACATCTTGTCGAAGTAGACGAATGTCTTCTGCGTGTCGCCACCGCTAAACGCCAGGTTGGTAATCGGCACACCGAGCAAATTCGGATCCTGGAACTCGTAATCGTGGTTGCTGGAGGAGAAGCCGCGCCCCGCATGCACCGCGACCTGGCCATTGGCGGTGTAATCGAGTTGCACCGTTGATCCCTGATAGTCCGTCGGGTTGTCAAAGTCGTCACGACGTTCCAGTGTAAAGAGCGGCAGGTGCAGATAATCCTGGCCTGCGGTCTGCGACACCGGTGGAGAGACAAACGCCAGTTTGCTCGTATCACCACCTGTTGTAATCATGCGTCCAGACTGGTTGGCCACCGGTTGCGCTCCGACCGTTGCGCTAAACCGGACAGCGCCATAGTCGCCGGCGTGCGAGGAGACGTAGTAATACACCGAGACAGCGCCACTGGAGTTGGTTACCGTGGATGTCGTCGGTACGGGTGGCACGGCCGATGATGCAGAGGCATCGAAGGATATCGTCCCAGCCACACCAGACACATTCGCCGTGGTCAGGGCCACCGTAATACCGGCGCTGTCCGCATAGTTGTCGTAGGGGTCCGCCAGACGCGCCGTCACCGGCCAGCGGCCCAGAGACGACAGCGTTCCCGCCGGTACATTTTGATCACCAGCCGGATCAACCACCCACTGCGACGGCGCACCTGGGGTCACGGTAATATACGAAGGGGTTGAGTACACGACCCCTGTCGGCGACCAGACATTGTTGGTGTCAATCGTCCAGCCGCGCGTCGAGTTCACGTTAATCGGATCGGAATCATCCACTGCCTGCAGCCATCGGCTGCCTGCCGCACGCAGGCTGAAGTAGTTGGTCAGACACTTCTGTCCGCTGCCCGTAATTAAATTAAAGGTTGTGGTGCCGGGTAACCAGGGCGGATCCTGGTTGCCATCCGTGAGATAGCCGTTGCCTGTCGTCTCCGCATTGAAGGAAATCGATGTCACCGTGGAGGTTGACGTATGCGGACCCGTCGACAGAATATTGTGATAGGCATCGTGCATCACCACACAGCCACTGAAACCGACACCGGCCGAGCTGGTTGTCGGCAGACCCGTGATATGCAGATGATGTTTGGGACCCGGATACACACGCAAGGCATTGGACGCGCCGGAAGTAATTGCTGTTGTGCCCACCGGTGTCGTAGGCGTGGTCGAAGCCGTGATCACAAAGCTAAGTTGCGCCGAGCTGGCAACAACTGTCCACGGCATGTAGCCGACACCATTCAAGAGCTGGCTCGGGTTGGCCGGTGACTGCCAGTTTACATCTGAATCGTTGGACGTTAAGAGGACTTCCGGCATCGTGCCGAGGCTGACCAGGTTGTACTGCGCATCCGTCAGATAGACGGTGGTCACAAAGGCTGTACCCGCTACCTGAGAGGTCGGGCTTCCGGTACGACCGGTGGCCGAGCCCTGGAGCGGCGCTTCCCCTGGCATCACAACCATCAATTTGGTGGCCGATCCCGCCAGCACATTGAACGAACCGGTATCCGGTGAAACCGAAGTTGCCCAAGTCGTGGTCGGGTCAACCAGGTTGGTATCGACCGCGCTGGCCGTGCCGGTGCTAGCCGTACGGAACTGCAGCGTCACATTGGCCACGCTCTGGCCGTTGCTGATTGTCTGCGTGGCCGGTTCCGTATCGTAAGGATCAGAGGTACGCACGGCGACCTGTTCGGTCAAGTGCGACGTCACCGCGTTGAAATACGTATCGGACACCTGCAGAGTGGCCGTGTAAGTAGATCCCGCCACGAAGGTATTCACGGTGCCGGTTTTGCCCGGAGCCCCGGAGCCCGGCGTTGCGGTTTCACCCGGCAAAAGCAGGAGCAGCTTGGTCGCTGATTTCGGACTCGCCGTAAACTGGGAAGAAATGGAAGACGTCCAGGCCGTACCGTGACCGACCGTCACATCATCGGCACGGAAGAATTCGGTGGTCGCTTTATAAAGCGTGTATACAAAGGTTGTCTGGCCAGAGGCTGCATTAATCGCTTGCGTGCTCGGATTCACGGCATAAGGATCCTGATTGCCCACAATTGAAATCTGAACATCAGCGGTGTTAGCACCCGGATTGGCCGGTGGTACAGTGATCGTATTGAAGAATTTATCGGTCACGTACACGCTCACCTGCAGCAAGTTACCGACCGTGTAGGCTGACGGGGATCCGGCTTTACCGGTGGCCGTTCCGTAGGACGGTGTTTCACCCGGCAGCACCGTCAGTAGTTTGCGGGTCGCACCGCCGCTGCTATTGGCGCTCACGGCGATTGCCGCGGTGAGTGATTGTGTGTAGTTGGAAGTCCCCAGATCCTGCGCCGTCAGTGTCCATCCGGTATTGGTGGATGTCAGTAGCGTCATCGGGAATGTGTAGCTGCCGGTGGTTACGTTAATAGCCACAGGATCGAGCCCATCGGATGTCCACGGACCCGTGGATTGATCGTTCGGATCTGACGACGTTACGCGCAATGTGCCCGTCGCGCTGGCCACGAGGTTCCAGAAACCGTCAGTGATATTCACCGTCGGATAGAACACCACCCCCGCCGTCTGCGCATTGGGCGATCCGCTCACACCGCGCGTCATCAAGACGTTGCCCGGGACTGCGGTTTCGCCCGGCAGCACGAGCTGCAGCTTGGAGGCCCCAGCAGCAGTCACAGTAAACGTGGACGACGCCAGGGTAAGTGCTGGCGCATTCGTATCATTGGACACTGCCGTTACGGTGGTTAGACCGGCGGTCTGAACATTGATGCTGCTCACCTGGAGCTGCCCGCTGGAGAGCGAGTAGCTTCCTGGATCAGTGTCATACGCATCATTGGTGCCGACATAGATCGGGTTGCGGCCGGTCGAGACAATGTTGGAATACGCATCGGTAACATAGACCGTGGCTGGCATATCCACACCCGCGATCTGTGTCGCGGCTGTCCCGTTGATGCCAGAACCCGCAACAAGCGTCTGGTTCGGCAGTGCAATTAAGAGTTTGGTCGGCGCACCGGCCTGCACAAACACGTTGGTGCTGGTGTCCGATGAATAGCCCAGAGCGGACTGATCCGCGGCCGTGTAGGTCCAGGTGCCGGCGGTGACCGGGGTCACACCGTAGACAGCGACCGCTGCCGAGAGCGACTGTGGGTTACCGCCCAAGTACGCCGATTCATTATCAAACGGATCGGTTGAAGTCAGCAGAACGCTCGGCATCGTAGCCGCCGACTGCACGTTGTAATAACTGTCCGTCAAGCGTACCGTCACGTTGTAGTTCGTACCGGCCGTCGCTGTGGTAGGCAAGCCCGTTTTGCCTTTGGCACCGCCAGCAATATAGCCCGCCACCGCCGTTTCGCCCGGTATCAGGAGCTGCAGTTTCGCAGCCGGACCGGCTGTCACCGGCACGACGGCAGAGGTATTGGACGAGACCGTAGTGACAGAATCGGAAGTGGTCGATGCGGTGATCGTCCAGCTCGAACTGGCGCGTGCAAAGACCATCTGGAAGATGGTCGCTCCGGCGCTGAGCGTTTGCGGATTAAGCGCTGGGGCATAAGGATCGGTGGTCGTCAGCTGCACTTTGACGTTGGCTGGAACTTTGTTCCAGTTCAGATCAACCACGTTCACCGTTACTGGGAAAGCCACGCCCGCGGCCTGGGTCGTGATGCTCACCGACGTTTTGCCCGTGGTCGAGCCCGGTACAGCGGTTTCGCCCGGCACCAGAATTTGCAGTTTCACAACGCTGTTCGCATTCACAGTGATCTGCGAAGATGTCACAGAAGAGGAACTTGCATCAAGCGGCGTCCCGGACATACGCAGCGCTGTGAAAGACGCCGTGGGGGTTGCTGTCTGCAGCGTAAAGGCGTAGTTCGTAGTACCGATCAACGAAATCGTTTGCGGGCTTACAAATAGGTCAGACGGTGTTACCTTCACGCTGATCGATGCGGTCGGCACAACGTTAAAGTGTTTATCTACCGCGTTGACCGTTAACGTGTTCGAGACACCCGAGGTCCAGGCCGTCGGTGTGCCAGTGCGGCCCAGGCCGTTCAAATTGTACGTTCCTGAACCGGCGAGCACGCTTTCGCCCGGCAGAATCACTTGCAGTGTCTGTGCGGCGCCTGACTGCACCGGAATTGCTGGGGATACATCCGAAGCCACATTGAGACCTGGGGCACTGGCGGTTAGCGTCCAGCCTGTGGTGCTGGCAGTCGTCATCGTCCAGGCCTGAATCGTGGATCCTGCGGTAAGAGCGATGGAGAGTGGATCGGCTTGATATTCTGCCGTGCGATTGTCGTACGGATCCGAGCTGGCCAGGGTCATGCCCGGAGGCGTGGTGTTGGTCTTGTTGAAGAAGCGGTCGACCGTGCGCACCGTAACATTAAAGGAAGTGCCGGCGGTGGCTGTGCTGATGGACGTAGTCACTTTGCCGGTGGCTGACCCAGGAGCAGCCGTCTGGCCAGGCACCAAAATCTGAACTGCGTTCACGCTGTCGGGAGCCATCGTCATTACACCGGATTGATAGGGTGCACTCAGCGTGAAGCCAGTGGCCGACGCCGTCACAGTCTGTGTACTGGCGTTTCCTGCTGCATTTTCTGCCGTCTTCATCATGAACGGAATAAGCTGATAACCGCCGGTCAAGATCTTCGGACTATCCGTAGAGACCGGCACGGCGTTACCGTCGGACGATGTCAGCGTAACGACCGGGGCCGTCGTCGTCACAATATTGTAGTAAGCGTCTACCGCACGGACTTCGACAAAGTAGGTGGTGCCCACAGCAAACGCATCGAGTGTGCCTGGGGTGGTCGGATAGTTGGAGTCCGGCGATCCGGATTTGCCGCCTCCTGTGGTATTGCCTTCCTGGCTCGTTTCACCCGGGGCCAGCACGAGGAGTTTCTGCGCCGTGTTGGCCTGGACCGGAATCCATGTGGAATAGCCCATCGTGTAGGGATCGCCCGTCGCGGTGGACACCATGAGCTGCCAGCCCGCCGGATTGCGTGTAATCAGCGTCACACCGGTAATGACCACCTGACCCGTCTGACCTCCCGAGCCGGTCTGGAAGCTGCCAAGACCCTGGATGCCGGATTGCGCATTCGTGTCATCCGTATTGAGCTGAAGGAACGTCGTCGCCGATTCAGCCAGGTTGAAATAGGAGTCGACCAGGCGCGCCGTCACATTGAACGGCGTCCCCGCGGTTTGCGTGTTAGCTGTGCCTGTCTTACCGCCGGACTGTCCAGCGTCGTACGGTGCACGGCCCGGATCTGCTGTTTCACCCGGCACCAGGACGATCAGTTTCGTTGGGGCCGCCGCATGGACCGTAATCGGATCGGTGGTCGTGCTAATGAGCGGTGCGCCGCCGTAGCCGGTAATCGTAGAGACAAACACCGTCCACGGGCCCGGCGCTTTGCGGAAATTAATGGTGTAGGCCGTGGGGCCGTTTACAACGGTCGTCGCCGGATCTGTATCGTAGGGGTCGCTCGTAATCATCTGAATCTGCGGCGTGATATCGGTCTTCGTATTGTAGAAGCGGTCGGTGATCGTTACGGTCGAGATGTACGCCGTGCCGGCCACAGCATCCGTGATCGCACCCAGGAAACCGCGCGCGGTACCCGGCGTGTAGGTTTGTCCCGGCAACACCACAAGGACGCGGTCGGTCGTGGTGGCATTCACAACGACAAAATTGGAGGTATCCGAGCTGACGGTAATGCCGGAGACTGCGGTGGTGGCCGCGCCGACGGTCCAACCCGGAGCGGTGTTCGCCACTTTAAAGGTGATGTTAAAGGTCGCCTGACCGGCCGAGAGGCTGTTGGCCGCCGGGTTTATCGCGTACGGATCGGTGGCGGTCACTTGCACGGTCGGCATCGTGCCGCTGGTGACTTTGTTGTACTTTGCGTCAACCATGCGCACGGTGGTCGCATACGTCGCACCTGCAACCGTCGCACTGACCGATCCGGACTTCCCGAAGCCTGGCACGGCCGTTTCACCCGGCATGAGGAGCTGCAGACGAACCGGTGCGCCCTGATTGACTGGGATAGCGGCGGACGTTGCGGTCGTAAGGTTGTACGCGTTGGCGTAGAGCACCTGCGGACTAAACGTATCGGTCGACACGGCCAGCGTCACACCCAGGGTCGCCACACTCTGACCGCCGGAGAGACTGACGGACTGCGATGCTGGCGTGCCGTAGATATCGGACAAAGTGACGGTGGCAATGGTCACGGTCGAAACGGTGTTGTAGAACGCGTCGACCGCGCGGATAGCGCCAATGGGCAGTGTAAAGGCAATACCTGCGGTTTGGGTATTGGGCGTTCCTGTCTTTCCGGTCACCGAACCCGGCGCCGCGGTTTCACCTGGCAGTAAGATCTGCAGTTTCGAGAGTCCGGCCGCATTCACTTTCACCGGGCTCGATAGATGGATGTTGAACGGCGTGCCGCTTGCCGTTCCCGAGCTCGTCAGGGTCCAACCGGTGGCAGTCGCAGTCCGCAGGATAATACTGGTGTTGTCGGACAACACACCGTTCGATGTGCCCGCACCATTGATCAGCGGGTTGAGTCCGAGGCTGACGACATTGGAGTCATTGGTAATCACATAAATATTCACAGGGTTTCCGGTGGTATTGGCTTCCACCAGGTTCCAGTAATCATCGACCACGCGCACCGTGATCGGCACCGCCACACCGGCAGTCTGCGTCACAATCGCTCCGGTCTTGCCACCGTTATTGGTCGGCCAGTAGCCCGTGCCCTGTACCGGCGTTTCGCCCTGCACCAGGATCTGTAGATTTTTCTTGGTGACATCCGGGTCGATCGTCAGATGTTCATAGGCTGAGTTAAAACCGGTGGCGGTCGCGGTGGAGGCCGTGAACGGTGCCAGCGAAAGGTCGTAATCGGTGGTGCGCTTCGTGACGAAGTTCCACAGGAAAGTCGAGGTGCCTTGCGTCAGTCCGATGCTGAGAGACGGCGACGGTTTGGCGTTCGTATCGTCGGTCTGCACGTTGACCGTGACATTGGTAGAAATAATATTGCCCCAGGTATCGGTCGCATCCAACGTAAAGGTAATAGTGGAGCCAGCGACGAAGTGCGCATCCGAAGCCGGGCCCGTGCGGGGGCCGCTCTTTAATAAGGTAGAACCGGGCAACGCACTTTCGCCATTCACCAGCAAGCGCAAGTAGCGAGGGCTCGACGCACCGGAATCCGGATAGAGCGTAAAGGCCGGCGACGTATAAGTCGGATTGCTCAGACCCACGATATTGCCACGGATCGTCTGGGAGGATCCGTTGTAGTCGACCGCACGGAACAGGGTGACGCTGAACGTCGTCGTACCGCTGGTCAGTGATTTTGCACCGACACCTGTCGCGAACGGATCATCGGGCGAGCTCAAAGTGAGCGAGCTTCCAGAATTGGTCTGGTTCCAATAGCCGTCGACCGCATATACCGTTACGATCTGCGGCGTACCGGCAATCCATGAGGTCGGCGTTCCAGATTTGCCCCCCGTTCCGCCTGTGGCCGGCGCATAGGGAGGCTGACCTGCCTGATACGTTTCACCCGGCAACACCACAAGTACGCGGTCCGCGCTACCCGCGGTGATCGGAATCGCGGCGGCCGAACCAGACGTGTACGCGCCTGTGTGGAACATGGAAACGGTCTGTGATCCGGCCTGATACATCTGGATCGCAAAAGAAGTCGTGCCGCTGGCAAGCGGTTGTGTGGTGCCGTCCGTATCATACGGATCGGTCGTCTGGAACCAGACGTTACCGGTCGCCACGCCGCCCACCGCATTGTTGTACGCGTCTGTGATCGTTGCAGTCGCTTTCCACACCGCGCCCGCAGTTGCGCCAGTCGGACTCCCTGAGATGCCGCTTCCCGCGTTAAGCGTGGTGCCCGGCACAGTCACCATAATCTTGGTCGGCGAGTTCGCCACAACCGGCAGAGCGGCGGACACTTCATCGGCCAAGCGCTGGCCCGTCACGGTCGACACACGCACCGTCCAGCCGCTGCCGGAAGCGGTGATAAATTGCAGCGCGAACACCGTCGTCCCGCTGGTCAGGTCCTGCTGGATATTGGTCTGCGTCGCATTCGGATCGCTTTCGATCATCTTGATCTTGGCCGCCGCAGTCGAAATCAAGTTGAAGTAGCTATCCGTCGCATTCACCGTAGCGGAGTACATCTGGCCAGCCGTAAACGGCGTGGCCGGGCTGCCAGATTTTCCAGTCGGCGATCCTGGAGCGGCCGTCTGACCCTGCACGAGGAGCTGCAGTAAGGTGGCCGAGCCACTGATCACCGTAAACGAGGTGCTGGTAGATGCTGTGAAGTTGTAGGTGTTGGATGTCACCACGTTAACGAAGTACGACGCGGTGGTCGTGGAGCGGTTGACCGCTGTAACGACCGTCCCTGAGCCGCCCGACAAACCGAAGGAAGCGCCGCCCGGATACTGCGTATATAAGGAAGCATTCGCGCCGACACGCACGACCGGGTTGTCATTGACCAGGTTGTAGTACTGGTCCGTACCAACCACGGTCACAGTGAACGTGGAACCGGCGACCGGGCTCACACCGCCAAAGGGGGTACCTGTTTTCCCGCTGGCGGCGACATTGCCCTGCGACAGGCTTTCGCCCGGCAGCAGGATAACCAGGAGATGCGGATTTCCGGCGTTGGTGTCCGGGTTCACAAGCAGCGGGCCTGCGCTCGCATAGGTGTAGCCCGGACCGGTATTGGTCGTCACTGTCACAGTCCAGCCCGTGGTCGAGGCCGACTTAAAGGTGTGGCCGTAGGTCGTGAAATAGGTGCCGCTATTGATCGATTTGGTCGTGTCCGGATCCGGCGAATCGTACGGATCGGTCGTCGTCAGACTCAAATTGACCGCTCCGCCGGGATTATTGACCACGTTGTAGTATGGGTCGGTGAGGCGCACGGTGAGGCTGTAGCTCGTTCCAGCCGTCGCTGCGGTGATCGAGCCTGATTTTCCACCACCTGCCACATTGCCCGGCACGGCGGTTTCGCCGCCCAGAAGAATATGCAGTTTTGTCGGGCTGGCCACTTGCATCGGGATGTTTTGCGACACGTCCGAGTTCAGTGTCCCTGTCGCCGTTAAGACGTGAGGAATTGATGCCCCGTTTGAGGCCTGCGCACTAAGCAGCGTGACCGAGTAAGTCGTCGAACCCGAGGTCAACGCCTTCGTCTGCGCCGTGAGGCCTGGCGTTCCGTAGGCGTCATCGCTGGTTAAATACGTCGCAACGTTGGTCGAGATAATGTTGTACCAGTCATCCGTCGCATTGACCGTAACGATGAACGCCTGGCCGGCGGTCTGTGTATTGGGAGTTCCCGTTTTTCCGGCCGGGTTACCCGCGCCGCCAAAGTCTGCCGGGATACCAGCGTCAGCCGTTTCACCCGGGGCCACAATCTGATAGCGCGAGAGCGTGTTGGCCGATACGGTAAAGAACGTGGAATCGGCTGCGGCATAGGTCAGGCCTGGATCCGTCGCCTCAATTTGGTGATTCGAACCCGCAGTGACCAGGGTCACGGAGGCAATAAAGGTAGCGTTGTACCCGTTGTTGCCGACGTTCGTCATCACGAGGCTCGGTGGATACGTGGCGTATTGATCCATCGGCAAGGACGCCGCCGAGGCCGCCAACTGAACGGTCGGGAACGGCAGACCAGACACGTTCTTAATCGGATTCGAATAGGCATCGACCAAGTTCACAATGACGCCCGGCGCCTGAATCGCCACACCCGCGGTCTGCGCGGTCGGCGTTCCCGTCTTGCCGCCTGAGCCTGGGACGTTGGTTTCACCCGGCAACAAGACCTGGAAGACAGCCGTGTTGCTGGACGCTTTCACGTTCACACTCGAAATGGTTTGCGACGAAATGGTCGCGCTGTCCGTATCGACCGCCGAGAAGCTCCAGCCCGACTGTGCTGTACGCGGTGTGAAGGAAGCAAACACCACTTGGCCTTGGTTCATGGGCGTTGTGGAATTACCCTGAACATAGACATCGTTGCCCACGGTTGCGACATTGTCAGCCACATTACTGGTGTAGATGCCTGGGGCCCCACGATTGCGGTTCCAATAGTGGTCAACCGCCTGGATCGTGATCGGGAAAGCCACACCAGCGGTTGCTGATCCCGGCAGCGCTGGATTGGTTTTCCCCGCACCCCCCGGTGAGGACCCTTCATCGTAAGTCTGGTTCGCGGTTAAGACGCGCAATTTCACCACCGGGCCCGGATAGACTTTTACCCAGGTCGATTGATCCATCGTGTAATAGGAGCCTGAGCCGCCGTCGGACGGGTCGTTCTGATCGCGCACCGTCATGAGCCAGCCTTTCAGGTTGCGCGTCGGGTTGGTCGAAGGCGATGTCGGGTTGTTCTGCGTGCGGTAGGTTACCGTGCCGATCGCCACACCGTTATTCAAACTCATTGCCAGGAAGATCGGCGTCAGGTTGGGATCGCCGCTGAGCGAGGTATCCGAGTGCATATTCACCACCGGCATCGGCAGGTTGTTCGTAATCAGGTTGTAGTATTGGTCCACCAGGCGCACCGTGAAGGTGCTGGCAATACCCGCGTAGTAGAAAGCAGGGCTTCCGCTCTTACCGCCGTTGGTCTGATTATAAGGAGGCAAACCCGGTACCGCGGTTTCGCCCTGCATCACCAGCTGCAGGCGCTGTGTACCGACCGAGGCCGTATCGGCACCCACCGTAAAGTTCGAAGTCACGTAATTCGGGTTCGTGAGGACCGAGGTCGCCAGCACCACCTGCGAACCGGCGGTCACCGGTACAAGCGAGAACGTGGTCACACCCGAAGCCAACGTCAAGGACGACGGCACCACCGCATAGGTGTCACTGGAAAGCGAGATCCAGACCTTATCCAGACTGTCCGAGGTGTCCGTGTTATAGAACGAGTCGACCCCATAAACAGTTGCCACGAGTGTATTTCCGGCCAGGATACCATTCGGTGTACCGCTCTTACCCAGCGGTGTTGTCTGGTATTTGCCCTGGACACGCGACTCACCCGGCAGCATCACCAAGAGACGATTGGCCGTTCCGGGATTGATCGTAATATTGCTCGAGGTATTTCCTGTACCGGCACCAGAGACAGCCATTGTCTGCACGCCGGCACTTACCATGGTCTGATTAAAGATGGTGGTTCCGGAAGAGAGCGGCTTATTGCCCGGATCTGTATCAAAAGAATCGGAGGTCGTCGCCGTAATCGTCGGGTTGCTTGACGGCGTGACATTCCAATATTGGTCGACGGCGTTCACAGTAACTGTAAAAGGCGCCCCAGCAGTAAAGCTCAGAGGAATGGTGTTCTTGCCGGCCGGGGCTGTCGTTTTACCCCCCGCGTTGGTTTCGCCCTGGATCAAGACCTGTAATCCGACGGTTGTGTTGGGCACGACATTAATGCCCGTCTGATTGCCCGCTGAAACGGCCAAGCCCGACACACGAGACACGGTCAGTGTACGGCCCAGCGCCGCTTTCAGCAGAGTGAGGCCATTGGTAAAGACATGAGTACCGTTATCCGATCCCGGTACAAAAGTGTAATTTGCCGGAAGGCCGGCGCCTGCACTTTCTGGTCCGATCGTAGCATCGGGATTGGCAATCGAGAAACCAACGGTACCGTTATACGACAGTGCCACACCATTGGCGTTATCGAGCGCATTGACTGTGATGTCACGCGATGTACCGGCCGTGATATTGGTCGTCGTATCCACAATCACCTGCAGATGATCGGCGGGCAAGGTCACGATAAAGTTGTTGCCGTTGCCGATGTCCGAGTTGGACTCGATGTTGCCGGCATTATCAATGGAGCGCGCCTTTGCCCAGTAGCGCTTACCGGAAATCCAAATACTGTTACTCGAGTAGCTCCAGTTAAGCGTTCCCGAAGCGTCGAGCCAGGAGTTGGCTTCATCGGTTCCGACGCGTGAGAAGGAGGAGTTGTTGACTGCGTTAAAGCTGGACGGATTGTAGAAATAGTCCTCCGGTCCCGCCGACTGGCCGGTGGGCGCGTTATCCAAACGCAGGGAGATCTGCACTTTTCGGATGCCGGCTAGACCGACATCGGCCGCAGTTCCTGCGATGCTGGCCGGGTTCTGCTGCACGTCGTTATCGGCGGGTGATGACACAGCACCGTGTGGCGTATCCGTATCAAAGATAACGGTCGACGTTGTGCCAGGGGTTTCCGTATTGCCCACCGCATCCACCGCATAGGCATGAACAATATAAGTCGCCCCGTTAGTCAGATTGACGGCATCAAGACCTGTGTTCCAATAGGACCAGGAAGCCGTCGATGTCGCAATTAGGAAATATTCCGTAGTCGCACCGAAATTCGCGCCGTTAAAGTAGTGGGTCGCACCACCGCTGAGTTCTTCCACTGAGACATACACACGAGAAACACCCGCCGGATAAGTATTCGGGTCGCTGGCCGTTCCGGAAATAACCGTCATCGGTTCGATGATGGAATGGGCAGCGCCGTTCACCGGTTTCTGGATCAGTGTGATGGGCGCCGTTGTATCGAGAGTAAAGGTGACGGTGTTGTACGCCACTTCAAAGTTGCCCGAACGGTCGTTGGCACGCGACTGGATGGTGTAACGGTCATCGGTGTACACGTTGGTTGAAATCGCCGGACCTGTGGTCACTGACCAGGTGTAGTTGGGCAGTATGCCCGGGGTGACTTGTGCCGCCAACGGGAAGTTGAGGCTCGTGCCGGAGTTATCAAAGAGCGCCGTACTCGGGTTGTAATATTGGCCCGAAGAATTGCCAATACGAATCTTGACACCGCCTGAGGCGATACCAGATCCGTTGGAACTGACATCACTGGCGGTCCCGCTGATTACGAGCGGCCCGGAAGACAGTCTCACATTGTTGGTGGGCAACGTCGTTTGTGATGTCGGTGAGCTGCTATCCACCGTGAAGTTAATGCCCCCCGCGCCCGTGACAAAATCAAACGTGGAGCCGAGGTTGCCGATCGGAATATTACCGGCATTATCGCGTGCGCGCACAAACATCTTGTAGCGGGCGTTGGAGCTGAAGGCGCCGGAGAGACTGTTGTAGCTCCAGGTGCCACTCGTAATGCCTACGACTGTCGCGCTCAACCACGGCGTACAACCGCTCGAACAATCGCCTGTCCAGCCACTGCCGTTCCAATAGGCATTGAGGGTATCCACAAACGCCACATCCACCGCCAAAATACCTGATCCTGTCGATGTATCGTCCATGGTGCCCGAAGCTAATGTCACCGCTTGTGGCACGCCACCGTTGGACGGCACGGAAATCTGCGACGTTGCTGTGCTGCTGTCGTAAAGTAGAGAAACCCCTGTGCCCGCCGGAACATCGGTGTTGAGCGGGCCAAATTCTACATTGCCCGCCTGATCGGTCGCGCGGCTGACAAAACGATAGCTGATACCGCTCGTAAAGGCGCTCTGCAGACCGCCTGGCAGGCTGGAGGTCCAGGTGTTGGGAATCGGCGTGGTGCTGTTGGTGACAGTCAGCGTCGCGTAGTTCGGATCGGTAGCGCTGAAGTTAGCCCCATTCCACCACAAATTGTTGCTCAGACGCTTCACGGCCAATTGCACCGCACCGGTCGAGATCCATGCCGGGTTATTGAGGGCTCCGCTCAAGTTGTCCGTGGCCGTCCCGGAGACAGAAACCGCCGTGGTCGTTGTGAAATAGAGACCGCTGGGCGAGGAGATGGTGGTGGTCGGTATCAACACGTCGTAAACAAAGCGGTTCGTCACCGTGGTGACGTTACCGGCATTATCGCTTGCGCGCACCGCAAGGTCGTAACGGTGATCGTTCTTAAAGAAGAGGCTGGCATGCGTGTAGGTCCAGTTGGCCGTCGTCCCCAGCGCACCGATGAAGAACGGTCCGCCGGCAGTAAAGGTGCTGCCTGTCCAGTAGTTCGGCCCCCCGCCATCGACATCGGTCAGAGAAATCGTGACAGTACTGATGCCAGACGGTGTTCCACCCGGATCGCTGGAGGTTCCGGCAAACGGCGTGGAAATCTGAATCTGCGAGTGGAATGCGTTGTTGAGTGGCTGCGAAATGGTAACGCTCGGCACAGACGTATCATAGGTAAAGGTTGAAATCGTACTGATGTACGTGTTGCGATGCGGCGTCACTCCCGTGCCGGTCACGTTGTCCTGCACCTGCAGTTTCAGATAGTAGTTCTTATCTGACACCAGCGATGGCAAGGTGTAGGTCCAGGACGAGACAAAGATGGTCGCCACATTCGAAGAAATGGTCGGGATCCAGGCGGCGCCGTTCCAATAGACTTTGCTGCCGCCCGTACCACTGGAGAGTTGCACGTTTACATTGTTAACACCGGCCAAGTCATCGGACATGGTGCCCGTCAGAATGACCGTTGCGCTCGACACCGAGGCATTGGCTGCTGGCCACGTTAAGGAAGCCGTCGGCGATGTGAAATCGATATTGAAGTTGAGGCTTGTCGTTGCGCTGATGTTCCCACCACCCGTTCCATCGCCCAGCGTGGTCTTGTCTTCTGAGCGCACATCGAGCGTCATGACATGGCTCATATCGGTCGGCCAGGTAATATCCACTCCGCTTTGCACATCGTAGTCCCAGTTGCCTGTGCCCGAACCCGATACCGAGCCGCCCGCATTCAGCCAAGCCGTTGTGGCATTCACGCTGGTCGAAGAGAACGTCGCGCCGTCCCAATAATAGGTAGAAGATCCCCGATGGATTTGTTCCAGCATCGGTGTCCGTTCCCTGAAGCGAGGTATTGTTCGCCACCACACCCAGTTCGCTCGGCTGATAGGAGATATTGGCTGTCGGTGTGGAGATGATAGGCGCGTTGGGTGCCGTCTTATCAATAAGCATCGAAAATGACGAGACATTCAGGACAAAATTGCTCTGTGCATTATTGGCCATGTCGATGGCACGCATCACGACCGCATAGCGGGTATCGGTCACCAGACGCGAATCCAGATTGCCGCCATTGGTGTACTGCCAGGTTAGGGTCGACCCTTCCGCCGCTAAAAAGTTCGGTGTCGATTGAACGAGGACGAAGTTACTGCCATTGAACCACTTGGCCGAGGTTAAGTTCTGCAGGGCAATTTGAATGGTGCTCACGCGTACGTCATCATTCGATGTTCCAGTGATATTAGGCAGGGAACGAATGCCCGTGAGACCCATGAGCGGCAGCGTGACGGTCGCCGTCGGCGCGACGTTATCGTAAGTCACGGTCACGCCCACGTTCGCAGGAATGTCGGTCACGAGCGGACCAAATTCCGCATTGCCCGCAGTGTCCGAGGCGAGGCTCACGATATAGTAAGACGTACCGCTGACCAGAGACGTAATGAAGGCCGCCGGCATGGTGGATGTCCAGGTGTTGGGCACCGTCAGGCTGGTGTTGGTTACCGTAAAGGTGCTGTAGGTCGGATTGGCGCCCAGGAAGTTCGTTCCGTTCCACCACTTGGCATCGCTTAAGCGTTCTACGGCCAGTTTTACACCATTCACCGGCACGCTGGACGGATTCACCGGTGCCCCCACGAGATCCGATGCGGTCCCGCTGATTAAGGTCCAGGACGTCACATACCCCGCGAGCGGGAAGGTCACGACCGAGGTTGGTTTCACCACGTCGTAGACGAAGCGGTTCGTGGTGGTTGAAATATTGTTGGCCGAGTCGATTGCACGCGCCAATACATCGTAGCGATGGTCGTTCTTAAAGAAGAGCGATGCATGGGTGTAGGTCCAGTTTGCGGTCGTGCCTTGCGCCGCCAGGTAGAACGGTCCGCCCGCCGTAAAGGTGCTGCCGTTCCAGTAGTTCCCCGCATCGATATCCGTTAAGGCGATTGATACCGTGCTTACGCCCACGGGCACCGAGCCCGTATCCGAAGACACTCCGGCAAACGGCGTCGACACCGAGACCGCCGAGTAGAAGCCGTTGGCCACCGGCAAGGTGATGCTGATGTTCGGCGCCGAGCGGTCGTACGTAAAGGTGGAGAGCGCGCTCGTATAAATGTTCGGGTTTGACAACACGTTATCGGTGGCTTTTACACGCAAGTAGTAATTCTGATCATTGGTCAGAGTCGGCAATGTATACGTCCAGGACGAGCTAAAGAGCGTTGTGGCAACCCACGTCACGTTGCTTTGCGTAGTGGTCCAGCTGGATCCGGTCCAGTAATACTTTGTCACCGTGCCGCTGGAGAGTTCCAAGGCCAGGGCACTCACGCCGGAGAGATCGTCCGACATTGTTCCGGTGACGATCACAGTCGCACTCGATACCGCTGCGTTGACAGAGGGCCAGTCAATGGAGACCGTGGGCGATCCAAAATCGATCTTAAAGGTGGTCGTGGAATAAGAACTAAAATTGCCTGAGCCGGTCCCGTCGATCAGCGTCGCGTTATCTTCCGAGCGGGTTTCCAACACCATGCCATGACTCATATCGGTCGGCCAATCAATATCCGAACCGCTGGTGTTGTTGTAGTTCCAGGCCGTGCCCGCACTCTGCCAGGCCGTGGTTGCATTGACGCTGGTAGAGGAGAATGCAGCCCCATCCCAATAATAGGTGCTGCCACTCAAGACATAAGAAAGACGAATGTCCACACGTTTAATCCCGGAGGGGTTCGTGCCCGGATCACTATCGGTTCCACGAATCTGCGAATTGTTGACGATATGACCGATATCGGACGGCTGATACGCCGCGCCGTTGCTCGGCACGCTGACCGTCGGTGCGTTCGGAGCAGTCTTATCGATCAAGATCGTATAGGACGAGGTGTTTAAGACAAAGAGACTTTGCGTATTGCCCGCAATATCAAGCGCGCGGACCACAATGGAGTAACGTGTATCGGTGGCCAGTCGGGTGTTCAGATTACCGGCATTGGTATAACTCCAGGCCGACGGCGTTCCCTCTGCCGCCAAAAAGTTCGGGCTGGATTGATTGATGACGAAGTTGGTGCCGTTGAACCATGCAAATGAGGTCATGTTCTGCAGCGCGATCTGTACGGTACTGACGGTCACATCATCGTTGGACGTACCAGAAATGGTTGGAATTAATTTGATGCCCGCCAGACCCGACAGCGGGAGTGTGAGGGTGGCCGTCGGTGCCACATTGTCGTAGGTAAAGGTCACACCCGTTCCTACCGGGATATCCACCGCCAACGGACCAAATTCATAGTTGCCCGCTGTATCGGTCGCCAGGCTCACGACATAATAGGAAGTACCACTGACCAACGAGTTGACGAAACCACCTGGCAGTGTCGTAGTCCACGTGTTTGGCACTGCCAAGCTGCTGTTGGTCACCGTAAAGGCGTTGTAGGTTGGGTTGTTACCGATAAAAGCTGCGCCGTTCCACCATTTACTGTTGGACAATTGTTCCACAGCAATCTGCACACCATTCACTGACACACTGGACGGATAGACCGGGCTGCCGATGCGGTCGCTCGCCGTACCGGTGATGGTGGTCCAGGACGTTGTATACGGTCCGAGGGGTGCACCGATGCTCGAAGTCGGTATGGAGACATCGTAGACAAAACGGTTGGTCGCTGTCGCGTTATTGTTGGCATTATCGGTGGCGCGCACCGACACATCGTATCGGTGGTCGTTCTTAAAGAAGAATGCAGCATTGGTATAGGTCCAATTCGCGGTCGTGCCTTGCGCCGCTAAGTAGAACGGTCCGCCCGCGGTAAAGGTGCTGCCGTTCCAATAGTTGCCAGCATCAACATCCGTTAAGGCGATCGCAACGGTGCTGATACCCACAGCCACCGTGCCGGTATCGGTGGCTGTTCCTGCAAACGGTGTCGAGACATAGATACGCGAATAGTAGCCGCCAGCGGCCGGCAAGGCGATGGTGATAACCGCGCCCGCCGTATCGTAGGTAAAGGTCGAGACCGCACTGATAAAGGTATTGGGCTGCGTCGCCACGTTATCACGCGCCTGAATCTTGAGGTAGTAATCCTTATCTGGAACCAGTGTCGGCAGCGTGTACGTCCAGGACGAAACAAAGAGCGTCGCTGCGTTCGAAGACACAGATGCCGTCCAGGAAGCACCGTTCCAATAGACTTTGCTCCCACCTGTACCGCTAGAGAGCTGGATGAACACATTGTTTACTCCCGCCAAGTCATCGGACACCGTTCCTACCGCCGTCACCGTCGTGCTGGACACGGCCGCTAGCGCGGAGGGCCAAGAGAGCGTGGCCGTCGGCGAGGTAAAGTCGACATTAAAATTCACCATGTCTGAACCGACAATGCCCGGGGTACTCGTGTTGCCTCCGCCCGAACTGTCACCGAGAGAGGAATTGTCAGTAGCGCGCGCTTCCATGATGAAGGCATGACTCATATCCGTTGGCCAATTAATGCCAATGACATAAGTCCATGGTGCTACACCCGTCACGTTCTGCCAGGCCGTCGTAGATGTGACCGTATAGGAGGAAAAGACACTGCCATCCCAATAATAGGTTGTCCCGGTCAGCACATACGAAATACGCAACTGCACCAGTGCGACACCGGCACCCACGTCGCTCGAGGTCCCGGAGGACCGCGTGACAACAGTGCCGAGACGACCCGGCTGATACGACACATTCTGCACGGGCAAAGTGATGGATACGGTGGGCGCTGTCTTGTCGATCAGGATCGTGGCCGATGAAATCGAAACGGCGCTGAGAGTCTGCGTATTACCAGCGACGTCATAAGCGCGGGCGACCACGCTATAGGAGAACGTATCAACAAATTTATTGTTTAAGCCCACCGGAGAAAACGCCCAGGAGGTCGCATTGGTGGAGAGACTTGAAACGGGCAAATAATTGGGCGAAGACTGCGCCACGTCGAAGTTAAAGTTCGTGCCATTCATCCAGAACGTGCTCTGCAGATCTTGAACGGCTACGCGCACGTTGGCATTGGCATTATCGTCTTCCGAAGTTCCGGAAATTGAAGTCAGGCTGCGCACCGCCGCAAGCCCATGAAGCGGCGATGTGAGCGTTGCCGTCGGCTGCACGATATCAAAGGTAAAAGCCGCGTGCGGAATATCATTCACATTGCCGGCGCGATCGGTAGCCACTTCATGCACCACATAGGAACGACCATTTTCCCATGCGCCGGTGCCTGTGCTAATCTGGAAATACGTTGTCGTGTAAGTGTAAAAACCGCCGCCCAGAGAGGGCACGAGATCGGTTGCCGCACCGGCAATGGCCGTGAACGTCGAAGACTGCCAATTCCAGAATTTCGATCCATCTTCACCGCGCGCAACACGGAAGACAACGCTGGTAATAAGGCCCGGGGGTGTGTCTGAAGCCGTACCGGACAGCGTCGGCAAGGAACTCAAATACAAACGGCTGTCTGGCGCCGTGATGCTGCCGGACGGCAGCGTGTCATCAATGACGAACGTTGCTGTCTGCGCCGGGGATTCGGTGGTGCCGTTGCCCTGGTGCAGTGCCTGCGAATTAATTTTGTAGTTGTGGTTGGTCGTCCACTTGGCCTGCGGCACCGCTTCTGACCAGACACTCCCAGCGAAACTCGTTACACCGATGTAACCCCCATTCACCCAGCCTGTTGTCGACACAAAGTTAGACCCATCAAAATACGTATCGTCGTTGCCCGTGCCACAAACGAGATCGGCGCCACAGTCTGTCAACTGAACCTGCACCGTTGTCGCATTGGCTGCGGTTCCCTGCAAGAGGACGTTGACCGAGCGGAAATGAGGGTTACTCCCATTGGGTGAGCTGATGGTTGACACGGGAAGCGGTGTTTTCAACGTCACCTCAATATAGGAGGTGTTGAAAGCGGTGTTGGAACCGTTGGTTCCGGGCTTGGTGGACTCGTTGTTGGCCAAGTCGACCGCCTTGGCAAAAATGTCATACGTAATACCCGTCGTAGGATTGGTGGGAAAGTCTGGAACATTGGCACCCGTGATCGTCCAGGATGCCCCAGCAATCGTTGCCGGCATAAAGACTTCTGTGGGCGATGTAAAGTCTCCAGTGGATACCCCGTTCCAGTAGAAACCGGTGTCTTTACGCTGATAAGACACGAGCACCTGGTTGAGAACTCCAGGTGCTGTATCAGATGCCAAACCGGAGAGCGTCGTCAAAATCTGCACGAGCGGCGTGGAATTGGGCACTGTGATGGTGGACGTCGGCGCTGTAAAGTCAGCACTGAATGTTACGGTTGAATACGTCATTTGAGAATTGGTTGTCTTATCAACGGCATAGGCTTCCGCCGTAAAGGTTACGTTCGTCACCCAGGCACGTGTCGAGGTCGGAAGGGAGAAGAACGTCGCCGACGGTGATAAAGTGGATGTCAGCCAAGTGTTGTTGGTGGTCCAGCTGGATCCCGTAAAATAATAGGTCGGCGCAGCGCCCGTACTGATACGGACATATACCTTGAGCACACCACTGGGATAATTGCCGGGCGGGACCAAGAGATCCGACACATCGCCCTGCACATAGCCTATTTGACTTACGTAACCGCTATTGACCGGATAGCTAATCGTCGCGGTGGGGCTGGAATCATCGATGATGAATGACACCGTTGTGTATGCCGTTTCAAAATTGCCCGCACGATCGGTTGCTTTAGACTGAATGGTGTACTGATACCCATCAATGAAAGCTGTCTGTTGAGGACCTGTTAAATTCTTAGTCCACGTATAGTTGCCCCCACCTGAGGGACTTGCAATCGATGTGAAGGGGAAGTTGAGCGCATTCGCAGAGTTGTCAAAGCTTGTATTGATTGGATTAAAGTAGAGGCCATCCGAACGCCCTATACGGAACGTGACGCCTGTTGCAGGAATACCCGATCCACTCGGAGAGACATCATTGGCCGTCCCAGAAATCGCCGTAGACACAACACCGAGATTGGCATTGTTGGCAGGAGTCGTCGTACGTGAAGAAGGGGTTGAACTATCCACTGTAAATGTCGCGTCCGGAGAGGCTGCCGTAAAGTCGGCCGGGTCGGCCGATGGCGTTCGGTTCGTTGCACGGTCGGTTACCTTTCTAAAGAGATAGTACTGCGCATTCGAGCTAAAGGTTGTCCCGTCAAAGTCACTGTAGGTCCACGTGCCGCTCGTATTGCCCACAAACGTCGCACTCTGCCACGGGGTACAGCCACCGCCCGTACAATTGCCTGTCCATCCCGTACCCGTGCCCGCCCAATAACGACCCGACACATCGAGGAGTGCAATGCTAACGTTCTGGATGCCAGACCCTGTTGACATATCATCGGCCGTACCCGACACAATGACAACGCTCTTGTAATTACCATTGTCTGCGGGATAGGCGATGACAGCAACCGGGGCGGCACTGTCGTAAAGCACAGTGGCACCGACACTGACCGGAATATTGCCCGCGAGGGGACCAAATTCTGAATTGTTGGCACGATCCGTTGCACGGCTGACAAATCGATAGTTGTTACCGGTCACCATGCCGGCGAGCAGAGCCGGAACGCCGGCGCTGGTCGTCCAGTTGTTCGGCACCGATGTCGTGGAATTTGCAATCGTCAATACACTGTAATCTGGATCGGTATCACCAAAGCTTGTGCCATTCCACCAGTTCCCCCCCGTCACTTTCTGCACACTCACCTGCACCGCTGCGGTCGAGAGCCATGATGCGTTGTTATAGACCGTATTCGGATCATCGCTGGCCGTCCCAGCGATGGAGGAGAGCGTGTTGAAGTAGAGGCCGGAGGGCGTGGACACCCGGCTTGTAGACAGAATCACATCGTAGACGAAGCGGTTGGTGACCGTCGCACTATTGCCAGCCGCATCGGTCGCGCGCGCACTAATGTCATAGCGGTGATTGTTAACAAAGAATAGACCTGTCTGCGTAAAGGTCCAATTGCTTACGGTTCCCTGCGCTGGAATGTAGTAGGGCCCTCCCGCCGCATAGGTACTGCCATTCCAATAGAAAGGTCCTCCATCAACATCCACAATCGAAATCGCTATCGTACTGACGCCCGTAGCAAAAGCACCGGGGTCACTGGCGCTCCCCGCAAACGGGGTAGACACTTTTACAGCAGAATAATATTCTCCGTTCACAGGTAACGTCATACCCACGGAGGGGGCGGCGGTATCATAGGTAAATGTTGTAATAGCACTGACATACTTATTCCCATTTAACACGGCAGGATAGTCGTATGCGCTGTCGACTGCTTGGACTCGCAAATAATAATTCTTATCCTGTATCAGCGATGGAAGCGTATAGGTCCATGTCCCACTAACCGAATCAAACCCCGTCGCCGCAACTGAAGATACCGTGCTGGTCCATGCGGCACCGTTCCAGTACACCTTGCTCCCACCGGTTCCGCTCGACAACTGAACATACACAGCACTGATATCGGACAAAGCGTCGGACATCGTTCCGGAAGTAATCGAAATGCTATTGAATGCGGCATTGGCTGCAGGGTGTACGATCGCCGCTGTGGGGGCGGTTTCATCAATCATAAACGTCACTGTCGCCGTACTGCTGTAGTTCCCCAACGGTGTCCCATTGGAGAGATACGTTAAATCTTCCGAAAGGGCTTCCAGAGCATAAGACTGTGACGTAACACCCGCGCCTTGGGGGGCCCAGTCCACCGGTGTCCCGGAACCATAAATCCAATTTGTGTTGTCGGCACTAAACCAGGCACTCGACGAAGCCATGGCGCTGAAAGAAACAGAGTTATCCCAATAGTAGGTTGTTCCTGCCGATGTATACGACAAGCGCAGATGAATATCGCGAACGCCTGCATTGTAAGGAGCTGCGGGATCATCGGAACTGCTCCCTTCTATTTCTTTTCCTGCTTGACCAATCGCATTGGCATGGTAGGCACGTCCCGGCACAGGGAAATTGATAACTACGGAAGGCGCTTGGTAGTCATACAAGAACGTTTTAGACGACACTCCTGTGACAAAGACCGTTTGGGTACTGCCTGCCACATCTACGGACCGTGCGAGGATAGTGTATGTGGATGCGGTGATCTGAAATTTGGCATCTAAATTATTGGGGGCATAAACCCAATACGTGGCATTTGCGGATAAGGAAGAACTGCCTCCCGCCGTGGCAACGTTATTCCAAATAGCAGCACCCGGCTGCCATGTGTTTCCATCAAAATATTTGCCATCAAAAAGTCGCTGTATGGCAACCTGTACCCCTGCGGTACCGGCCGGCGAGGTATTATCGTCGTTGGCTGTTCCCGTGATTGCCGTCAATCCGTTAACAGCATTGACCGTCGCAGGAACAACGATGGTGGCTGTAGGCTTGACCGTATCAAAAGTGAAGTCCTGATCGACCGCAATGTTGGCATTGCCTGCTTTATCAATGGCAAACACTTGAACCGTATAGGCTTGTCCGTTGACCCAGGCGGCACCCGTTTGGAAATACGTTGTTGTGTAACTCCACAATCCATCTTGTAAATCACCGCTGTCTTGTGTTGCAATGAGTGCCGTGTTTACCCCCGACGCTGTAAATGTCGACAAGGTCCAATCCCAATAGGCGCTCGACCCTTGTTGTTTTACTTTAAAATACACATCGCTCGAAACACCCGTTAAACGACCCGGATTAATATCCGTAATACGGGCTCGCAGCGTGGGGAGCGCATTGAAATAAGGGCTATTTTGAGGAGATGTGAATGTGGTGACAGGGCCAGTACTATCGATAATAAAGTTCACATAAGCAGACGCTGTTTGTGTTGTATTATGGACTTCATCAACCCCAGCCACCGAAATCACGTAATACTGATTCCCCACCCATTTCGCAGGAGGAATACTCATTTGCCAATTCCCATTTCCTGAATTAAAGCTTGTCACTCCCACAAACCCATTAAACGTATTGGTTGAAACAAAATTGGTCCCATCAAACGCAAGGTAGGCACTGTTGCTATTACAGCTTGAATTGCCACCGCACCCAAGAACTTGTACCTGGACCGTTGTTGAGAAGGTCGATGTCCCTAAAAGAACGACCGTATTGGGCTTATAATTCGGCGTTGCTCCATTGGGTGTTGTAATCGTCGCAAAAGGAGGCGGTGGTGTGAGTGCAAATTCGATATAGGACGTTGTCGCAGGCAATAATGTCGCTGTTGTGGGCTTGGAATTGCTGTTATTTGCGGCATCGGTCGCTTTTGAGAAAACACGGTAACTAATGCCTGCTCCTGAGGCGGTGAGCCAAACAGGGACAGAGCTACCAGTGATTGTCCATGCGTTGCCAGCGATAGTCGCTGGATAGAATTTTTCCGTGACAGAATCAAAAGTGCTTGTCGCAACATCCCAGTAACGACCCACATCCACACGATAATAGGACAACACGACGGATTGAAGGGTTCCAGGAGAAATATCCGAGGCATTTCCAGATAATGTTACAAGGGCTTGGGTATATGGCGTGGTATCGGGAAAGGTAATTGTAGAACTGGGAGCCGTAAAGTCCGCCGTAAACGTAACGGTAGAGAAAACAGTTTGCGCGTTGCCAGCCCGGTCAATGGCATAGGCTTCTGCCCCGTAAGAAACGTTTGTCACCCACGATGACAAAGGCAGTGACCATGTCGTGGCGGTGGTTGCCAGAGTGATTGTGAACCATGTATTGGTGCTGCCCGTCCACGTGCTGCCCGTCCAGAACGACGTAAAATTGTTCGTACTGATACGCACTTTGATACTATCAATCCATCCTGGCGCACTGTCTGCAACGGTACCATTCACCTGGCCCGAGGAAGACACGTAGACCGTAGGATACGTGATGGCTGCTGTCGGGAACTGCACATCGTAAACAAAGGTATTCGTTGTTAAGTCAACTTCTGTATTTCCTGCCGAGTCAGAAGCAAATGTGGCAACAGAATACACCACATCGGTCACATCCATCTTTCCATTGATGCCATTAAATGTCCAACTCGCGCTGGGGCCAGACACGGCAGAAGTCAGGGGGAATGATCCGGGGATGGTGTTTTGCCAACTGGCCGCATTATTGAGGTACCATGTTGTTCCCCCCACCAGCCGCATTACTTTAATTCTGACGTTGCTAAGATCAACAAGATCTGTTGCCGTGCCTGCAATACTCGTTAGCGCCGTTCGGGTATGCGTATTCGTGAGTGGCGAAGTGACGAGAGAATCGGGATTGCTCGATGTAAATTCATTAATGGTAAATGTCGTTGTCGACCACGCCACTTCTTTGTTCCCCGCTAAATCTGTTGCCTGAGTAATGATCTGAAACGTATTTCCATTAAAAGAAATTAAATCAGGAATATTCCATGTCCAGGTTCCACTGGAAGCACTGGTAGGATAGCTGCTAAAAGTGACGCTATTAAAATATTCAGGGGCACGCGGATTCGAAGAATAAATACCACCGGGCGTTAGCCACCCATTGGGGCCTGCTAATGGATGTCCGGGCTTATAAACATCTCCCGTATTTGCGTTGTAAAAATTAATGCTCACCGACTGCATACGCGTATGATCAAAAGCGCTCAAGTCACTCGCTGTTCCACTGGCGACAGAGACCGTGCTTAAAACAACATTATTCGTAATGTTATTAACGAGAGAAGCGGGTGGCGTCACATCGTAAACAAAATTTTGGGGAGAATTACCTGATCCATTTTGCTCCTGATTTCCTGCTTGGTCCACCGCGCGGGATCGAACCGCAAACTGATGGGTGCTGTGACCTGTCCACATACTTCCCGGAGCAGTATAAGACCAACTGGTTCCGGGAGTAGTCACATTGAAAAAGACAGGCGCGCCTCCGGCATTGCCCCAACTGCTGCTACCATCCCACCACTCTGTCGTATCCAAATCTTGTACAGCAATCTGAACGTTATTTAATTGCCCAGGAGAGGAATCCGTTGCCGTTCCAGAAATGGCGGCAATGGCGTTCGTTGTGAGATTAACAGAAGGATATGTTACGACCGATGTGGGCAAAGAAACGTCATAATAAAAATAAGCATCTTTAAAGGAAGAAGCATCTCCTGTATCATCTGCGATTGAAGTCACGTTGCCTACAGAATCCGTTCCCCGTCCGGTAATCCGATAATAATAGCTGTCTTTCCACATCGCGTTATTCACGTCGTAATTCCAAGCACCGGCGGTGAAGGTGCTGACACCGGTCCATGTACTGACACTAATCCAAGCGCTTCCATTCCACCATTGATTGGGCGCAGCAATGGCACTGGCCGCGCTGGAAATACGGACCTGAATGGTTGTTACCGTTGAATCGAGAGGAGTTCCTGGGAAATCCGCATATGAACCCGCGATTTGGATTACATTTTTGACCCACTGGACCCCTACCGGTGCACCCGGCGTAACATTTGAGATAGACACGGTCTGTGTATCCAAATAAAGTGTTACCGAAGACATCCCCGTACCAAAGTTCGATGGCGTATTACGGGCCGTGTCAGTAGAGACGATTTGCAGCACAAACGAATCTCCACTTTTAACTGCCGGACTCACAGAGGTGTCTGGCATTTTATTCGCAGGAATCGAGATGCTCCATGTGCCAGAATTGCCCGGGGAAAACGTTGCGTTTGGCCAATTGGCCTGGGACGGTAAAGCCGTGGTGCGCCACTGACTCGCAACAGCATCCCACCAGCGATTGGGGACTCCAGAGGAGTCGTACAGTAAATACTGAATATTCTGAACACCAGAATCCCGATCATAAAAATTTCCTGTGAGGGTAGGGCCGGCAGCAACACTCTTGGAAGGAAGAGGAGACGTTATGGTCGTTGTAGGAACTAACGTGTCGTAATAAAAGGTTCGACTACTCCCTAGAGTCGCCCAAGGGAATTCGTTGCTGACGATCGTATTCGACGAATTGCGAGTCTCGTCTTTCCCAGTTGCAAAAATGGTAAAGGATGAACCGCTAATTTCTGATGAACTATAAGTTCCCCCTCCGGGCTTACTGTTTTCCCAATACGACACACCACTTATGGTATACGTCCAGTCCAATGGGCCCGCCGTTCCTTGTGTATCGCCGTTCGTAAAGTCCGTGAGACTGGTGCGGTCATCCGTCGCCGGAAGCGTACTAACCGATGTCGCCCAGCTACCAATACCACGGTAGTACCCATCAATTTCACGCCGTATGTGAATATTCATACCGTACAAATAGTTGTAAGACCCATCGACCACGGTTCCTTGAATAGCTGTCAAACTATTCAGCCACGTCGGGGATCCGTTGGTGGGCACAGAAATAGTTGTTGTAGGCGTTGAATTGTCAACACGACACGCAGAAGAGATGACCGGACTTGTCACGTTGGAAGCGGCATCTTCTGCTTTTACCGCAATTATGATTCGTGTATCGCCGTTACTATCTAAATTGATGCCTGCCGTAGCCCAATCAAACGACCAGCTCGAGGTCCCGACGGTCGTATACCAGCGCGGAGAAACACCCGTCCAGTCGGATCCATTCCAATATCCTCCCCCTGCAATTGAAAAGGACACAGAACTCACTTTTAAAGGGTTGAGATCTCCTGTTGTTGCATTACGGGAGGCTGCTGTTCCAGCAATGGTTGGGAATGACCGATACGTTCCCTCATTCACATTAGGGGTACTTAAAACAACGCTTGGCGAGCTGTTTTGCACAATAAAGGTAACGGTTGTGCCCTGCGTCATCCAATTCCCAGCGACATCTTTTACTTGAACACCAAAATAGTATGTTGTTTCCTGGCTGAAGGTCGTCGCTGAGAATGTGGATGTCCAGATGGAAGATCCATCCCAAGTCGCCGATGAAAAATAATTGGGCCCTCCAACTCCCCACGTTTGCGTTGTATTGTTCCACCAAATTTTTCCTTGTCCTGTGTTATCCACCCGTTTTAGATTAAGTCGCGTATAAGCAGGATCGCCCGGATCCGCATCCCCTGCTGTCCCCGATA
>CAZDML010000003.1:0-4369 GCA_964506645.1 uncultured Elusimicrobia bacterium
CTGAAAATCAACAATAGGGTAAAAAAACGGAGGATTCGAAAATGCCCCGCAACATAAAGCAATTAATCTGCCTTGGTATTTTTATGACATTTTTCAGTTCCAGCGCAGGGGCTTTGGATCTCGGAAAAATTGGGGTTAAGCAAGGAAAAGGCGGTGCTCAACCGTTTAATTTTGACATACCGGCAGCTGCTCAGGCGGAATCCTTTGTACATGTGTCAGGGGCGCGTCAGCTTAAAGGGATAAAGAAACTCGGAATCGTTAATTTTACGGTTGAATACACGCAGGCTAAAAAAGCAACCATCACCACACGAAACCTCGGCACGGTGGCCACGGCAACGTCCGAAGTGGAAATTCCAGAGTTGGACCCACAAGTTCTTGCTCAGATAACGGATGCGCTTTATGATCAACTGGTGGCCGACCTCCAAGGGGCTGGAATTGAAATCATTCCCTTCGAAACGCTGCAGGCCGAGAAACGCTTCAAAAAATTGAGCGGCGCACAAAAAGAAAGCCCCTGGGTTACCTCCACCAAGGACGGGCGATCGATTTTTATTGGGGCCAAGGGGATGCCCATTTATTTGGACAACCCGGAACGCGCAGATTTCCTAAAAGGGCTGGGTATGTCATTCGGAACAAACACCCGCATGCATGAAACCCTTTTGGCCAACGATTTGGATGGGCATCTCCTCTCCGTCAACATGGTCATCGATTTCGCGGATCTGAAAACGAAAGGGTCGCTCGGATACGCCGATATCGATACCAGCTATGAACAATACATGCACGGCAGTAATACGCGGTACCGGTTTATTAAGCTTGGACAGCCCGATTTAGCAACACTGACTCTCAAGCAAGGAATGTTGCCTGATATGAACCCTTATACCAATGTGAAACGAGGTCGTTGGAAATTGAATTGGAAAGGCGTGTTCTCCACGGATTTCGACGTTCCGGCATGGACCCGAGAGGGAAGTTATTCGTTTCGACCTCTGATTTACTACCGCAATTGCATCAACTTGGAGTTGGCTGCCAACGCCTTGTTTATGTCTGAGCTTTACAAAGAGCGAGGCTTAACACCTCCCGAATCAGCCTCCAAGTCCTTTGTGGAAATATATAGTGCAGACCCCGCACAGCAGAAGGGTGCGGAAGATAAAAAATAAATTCGGATAGAGTGGGCGGTGCTGTAAGCAGATTTTTGGAGGGGTGGCCGTCCCGCAGCCTCATTTTTTAAAGGATGCGGGACAGCCCCAACCCGTAAGGATCAAAGATGTTGGGACGAGTGGTTTAAGATGAGGTCCCGGTAGCGGAGGGATGGCTGAGCGGTCGAAAGCGAACGACTTGAAATCGTTTGTACGGGAAACCGTACCGGGGGTTCGAATCCCTCTCCCTCCGCCACCGGGAATCCCTCACCCTCCGTGTTTTTAATAGCAACTGATGATTAAAAGGACTTTGACATGCACTCTCTACACTCCATTCCCAAAGATGTCTGGATTTTTCTTGGTATTGCCGCAGCCTGTCTTTGTGGCTGGAAAATCTTTAAGCTGACCTTTAAATCGCTTGGACGAATCGTGTTGCTGGCAGTGGCGCTTTACTTGGCTTGGCGCTGGTATCACGGGATTCACTCCTAGAAATAGAAACGTTTGCAATCAACCCTGTGAAAGCACTCTCCGTATTGCCACCTGGAAGCAAAGCCGTCATCGACCACTTGGAAACTCCCGATGAGGTAAGTCTAAAGCTTATGGAATTGGGTGTCTGCCCAGGGGAGACCGTTCAATTTTTACGCCAAGCCCCTTTCGGAGGTCCCATAGAAATTGAGCTTATGGGCTATCGTCTCTGTATTCGTGCTTCTGATGCAGCGAAAATCTTTTGCCAGGAGGTTCCCACCCCATGACTGAACTCCAGGTCCGTCGTCGTCTTACACTGGCAATTGGGGGAAATCCGAATTCGGGGAAGACCACTCTGTTTAATCGTCTTACGGGTCTCCAGCAAAAGGTGGGAAACTATGCTGGCGTTACCGTCGAAAAAAAGGTTGGTTTTTTACAAACGACTCACACGGATGTTGAACTGATTGATTTGCCGGGCACGTATGGACTAACGCCTCGTTCGGAGGAAGAGAGAGTTGCTGCCGAAGTGTTGTTAGGGCTTACTCACGAAGTCGAGCGTCCAGAAGGCGTCCTCTGCGTGGTCGATAGTACGGTGCTTGAAAAAAGTCTTTACCTGGTTCTCCAAATTCTGGAGATGAGGCTTCCCGCCGCAGTGCTTCTGAATATGAGCGATGAGCTCGTGTTGCGCGGAGCAACCATTGATGTGGATAAACTCAGCCAGGTTCTCGGTGTTCCGGTCCTGCTTTTATCCGCAACTAAAGATGCTCGTTTTGACGCTTTGGAAACCTTGATTGATTCGTGGACCGTGTCTGCGCCGAAGTCTGCCGGGGGACGTCTTCCCGTGATTCCCAGCGTAGAGGCGGTGGCTGCACTGCGTCAGAAAGCACGAGACCTTGCGCGTCAGGTGGTACTTCAACCGCCTCGCCCGCACCCTGCAGATCGCTTGGATGCGATTGTCATGCACCGCATTTGGGGTCCATTGCTTTTTGCTGTGGTGGTGCTCCTGGTCTTTCAGGCCATTTTTTCCTGGGCCCAACCCCCGATGGATGCGATTGATGGAGGATTCGCTCTCTTGTCCGAATGGGTCCACCGAACCTTACCCCCGGGTTTTTGGAACAGTCTTTTGGCCGATGGGATTCTTGCGGGCGTGGGATCGGTGGTGGTGTTTCTCCCGCAAATCCTGATTGTCTTTTTCTGTATTGCCATTCTGGAAAACGTTGGTTATCTCCCGCGTGCGGCACTCGTCATGGATCGATTTTTATGTGCGATGGGACTTCAGGGTAAATCCTTTCTGCCTTTAATTAGTTCGTATGCCTGCGCCATTCCCGGCATCATGGCGACCCGAACCATTGAAAATAAGCGCGATCGTCTTGCGACCATTTTTGTCGCTCCCTTTATGACGTGCAGCGCGCGCTTGCCGGTGTATGCGCTTTTTATCAGTGCGTTTATTCCAGATGCTCCTGTGTTGGGAAATGTCTTTCGCTTACGGGCCGCAACGCTGCTGGGATTATACGTTCTCGGTTTTGTGGCGGCGCTCGTGACCGCTCTAGGCTTGAAAAGTTCGATCCTCAAGTCGAAGGGGCAGCCTTTCTATTTAGAAATTCCTCCCTATCGCATCCCTGCGTTTAAAACGGTATTTCTTCTGATGTGGGAACGGGCGAAAGTATTTCTTCAGCAGGCAGGCACGGTGATTCTGGCGGTCAATATCCTGTTATGGTTCTTGGTCAGTTTCCCGCGAAGTCCGGCTCCGGATGCCGTTGCGAAGTCGTATGCCGGTCAGATCGGCCACTGGATGGAGCCGGCCATTCGCCCTCTCGGCTTTAATTGGAAGATCGGGGTGGGACTGCTATCTGCGCAGGCGGCGCGTGAAGTGATGATTAGTTCACTCGCGACGATTTACCGGGTGGATGTCCAGGAGGATAAAAACGCCAGTCTTCAAAGTGCCTTGCGTAAGGATATGACGCCGCTGGCGGCCGTCTCCCTGCTTGTTTTCTTTGCGTTTGCCATGCAGTGCACCTCCACGCTAGCCGTCGCGTACCGGGAAACGCGGCGTTGGGAAATCCCTGTTTTCATGTTTATTTATATGAACTGCGTGGCGTACGGAAGTTCCTATGCGGTGTATCAGATCGGGCAGAAATTAGGATTCTAAAAATAAAAGTGGGTTAGATCATTTTTTCAGAGTGTTTTCCAACAGAGCTTCCAGTTTATCGAACGAACCAGTCCATCCCAGCGTCATCCCTCCCCGTTCCTTTATAAACGCCGCTAATTCTTCTGCCGTCACCTTTCCGTATGTTTCCCAGCGGACCGTCACTCGCGTTTGATCAGGGCCTTCTTCTGCCAAAGTGACAGTGGTGAGCATGGTTTCGGGCCAGGTAGGGGCCATGGGGTGGCGAGAAATTTTCTCGTCCTTGTCGCGGAATTGCTGCGTGTACACAATCCGGTCAGGTCGGTGCAATTCTTGATAGCTGACACTGCCGTACATCGTCATTTTTCCGTTGCTCATCTCGTAGAACGAGGTTCCGCCGACCCGCAGTTCTTCGCGGATAAATCGCATCGTAAACCCTGTCGGTGGCAACCACTGCGTGAAATGAGCCGGATCGGTCCACATCGTATAAACCGTGTCCCGTGGCGCTTGAAAAGAGCGATTGATCTCGAAAACGTCCTTGTTGGATGTTTTCTTTTCTAGATATTCTGCAAAGCGGTCCCAGGTGGAATCACCGCTCGCCTTCTTAATAAATCCTCGGCTTTGTTCCGCCGCCTCGGGGGTTGAGACG
>CAZDML010000003.1:4379-10248 GCA_964506645.1 uncultured Elusimicrobia bacterium
TCATGTCCATGTTCGTTTTGCCGTTTACGTCGGAGAACCCCACGGTTACGCGAAAGAGCGGCTTACGTTCGTCATTACCGCCATGGTCGTAGACGAGTCGGGAATAGGGGTCGACTTCCAGGAATAGGGTTTTATTGAGGTATTCCACTTTGTTCGGGCCGTGCATGGTGTAGTGCCAATGGCCGCCGGGCCGCAGGTCTTTGCTGTGCGTGGTAATAGTAAAGCCGCGAGGCCCCCACCAGTGAGCCGCTTGTTCGGGATCGGTCCAGGCGTCCCAGACCGTTTTAACCGGCGCATCATAGAGGCGTGTGAGATGGATTTTGTTGGATGGGGACATTAGAACATCTTTCCCGGGTTTAAGATGTTGTTCGGATCGAGCATGCGTTTAATGCCTTGCATGATGGCGATCTGACCCGGTCCGACAAATTCTTTTAAATATTCCTTTTTGGCGAGTCCAATCCCATGTTCGCCGGAAATCATTCCGCCTCGTTTGCGCGCATCTTCATGAATTCGATTGCGCAAGACGGGGTAGAGCGCGTCCCACTCTTTTTTCGCTTCAAAGTCCGGTTTCCCGTTTACAAAGCCCACCCGCATAATGTGCGAGTGCACATTCCCATCGCCCGCATGACCGTAGGTCGGCAGCCAGGCGCCAAATTCCCGCTCGATGGCGTGTACGGCTTCCACGTGGCCGGCGATTTCGGACCGCGGCACGACAATATCCAGAATTTCCATGCACCAGGGTTTGAGCGCGTCGTACATATGGCTGCGGAATTCGAGAATTTCTTTTTGTTTGGCTGGGGTATCCGCCAAGAGAATCTCGCCCGCATGAAAGTGCTCGCAGATGGAGGCCATCTCGGTCATTTGCGCTTCGATATCTTCTGTGCCGGATGTTTCCAGAATAATTAAGAGATAGGCCTGCGCGTCTTTGCAGGGCCAGGTCCGGTGGAGCTGCCGTTCGGTAAGCGCCACGCTGTCGGCTTCCATAAATTCAATCGCGAGCGGCTGCAGGTCGCGCCGGATAATCTCCGGGACTGTATGGATGGCATCGGCGATGGTGCTGTAGGGTACGATCATCGTGGCGGTTTGCCGCGGCTTGGGGAGCAGCGCGATGGTGGCCTTGGTAAAGATCCCTAACAGGCCCTCGGATCCCACAAAGAGATGAAGCAAGTTGAGCCCCGTGCTGTTCTTAACGAGCTTCCCGCCGATTTGAAGAATCTCCCCGCTGGGAAGTACGACTTCTACCCCGCGCAAGAACTGCCGCATCGTGCCGTATTTGACGGTCCGCGATCCACCGGCGTTGGTCGCAATGGTTCCGCCGATCATGGCGGTTTCATCGCCGGGATGCGGGGGGAAGAACAGCCCGTCTTTTTCGATGACCTTATAAAGGTCGCAGAGGCGAACCCCCGTTTCTGCGGTGACCATCAGATTTTCGCGGTCGACTTCGATGACACGGTTGAAGTGATCCATCAAAAGCACGATGCCGTTTGCGGTTGGCACACAGCCGCCGCAAAGGCCTGTGCCACCGCCGCGGGCGGTCACAGGAATCTGGTGTTGGTTGGCGAGTTTTAAAATTTTAGAAACGGCTTCGGTAGTTTTAGGGCGTACCGCAACACGGGGTGTTTGGCGAGCCTGGGGAAGAGGGAATTCATCACCGGCATAGGCTTCCAGTTGATCCTTGTCCTCAATGACGTCCGCCGCGCCTACAATGGCGATGAGATCGTTGATCCAAGGTGCAGGAGCGGTCATAGGGTGGATGTGTCAATGACGAAACGGTAGCGGACATCGCTTTTGAGTGTGCGTTCGTAGGCGTCGTTGATCTTGGAGGCGGGGATGACTTCCACATCAGCGAGCACGTTGTTCTTGGCGCAGAAATCGAGCATTTCCTGGGTTTCGCGGATGCCGCCGATGAGCGACCCTGCGAGGCGGCGGCGCCGCATGATCAAATCAAACACGTCCAGATCGAGCGGATCCGGGGACGCGCCGACCATGACCATCGTCCCATCGACTTTGAGGCATTCGAGGTAAGGCGTCAGCGGGACCTTGGCGGAAACTGTGTTCAAAATAAGATCAAATTTTTCTTTTTGTGCTGCCATCGCCTCTGTGTCTTTCGAATGTACGACATACTTGGCGCCCAGACGGCGCGCATCTGTGGCTTTGGTAGGCGACGTGCTAAACACGGTGACTTCCGCTCCGAGTGCAGAGGCGAATTTAACACCCATATGTCCAAGCCCGCCCAGTCCTACGATGGCAACTTTATGGGTACGGCCAATTTTCCAATACTTGAGCGGCGAGTAGGTCGTAATGCCTGCGCAAAGCAGCGGCGCTACACGTTCCAGCGGCAGCGTCGGTGGAATGCGCAACACATATTTTTCATCCACCACGATCTGGGAGGAGTAGCCGCCCATCGTTTGGGTTTTTCCATTTTTTTCCAGGCTGTTGTAGGTGAACGAGATGGGGCCATCGCAGAATTGTTCTTCGCCCGCTTTGCAGTTGGCGCAGGTTCGGCAAGAATCCACAAAGCAGCCAACTCCTGCGGAATCGCCTTGTTTGAAACGTTTCACGGCACTGCCGACGCGGCTCACGCGTCCGGCGATTTCGTGCCCGGGCACCATCGGAAAAGTGCTCTCACGCCATTCGTTACGGGCTTGGTGTATATCGGAGTGACAGATCCCGCAGTAGAGGATATCGATGACAACATCATGGTCGCCGGGTTCACGGCGATCGAAGCGGTAGGGTTCTAGCGGAGCGCCGGCACGGAGCGCGGCATAACTTTTAACCTGCATGGAGCCTCCGGACTTAGAGAGGAGATTGCGTAATCTTGAATTTGGACAAAACGTCTGAGATCTGGCGGATGACTTCGTCCTCTGATTCGCGGCCGTGCAGATGAATGTCGCCGGAGCGCAGTTTCTTGTCGCCAGGTTCAATTTCAATCGCGATAACCGGAAAGTCTGGAACCAGGGCCTGCACGGCCGCCACATCGGCCAGGCCGATGGCGTTGGTGGTGGAGACGACAAGTTGTCCGGCTTCCAGAAGGATATGTGCGACTTCGGCAAAGCGGCGAACCAGTTCCTGTTGGGTCGATTCCACCCAGACGAGATCGGCATCGACGCCGATGAGAATGTTGGATCCATCGAGCATATAGGCGTTCAAGCCCTTATCGAAGAGGGCTTTTTCCACGGCACGCGCGTACTTGTGTTTCCCGACCCCGTGTTTGCCGAGGAACATCAGCAGCGCGGGCTTGTGTCCAAAGCGTTCGGCGCGGGATTCCTGCGATACGCCGCCAGGAATCCAGTGGAAGTCGCGGAGCTGTGCCTGGGCGCGTAAATTTTCCTGATGGTCTTTTTCGGCGCTCGTGATAATACCGCCGCCGGCGATGTCGTAGCCGTCGACCAGCACAAAACGTCCGGTGGCTTCGCCTTCAGCAATCGAGTCAAACGCGATCGGCTGGCGCGATTCGAGGACAACGTCCGCCACGTCGTGGCGCCCGACCTCTTTTTTATCGAGCGTGCTGCCGGCTTCGGAGGCATCGATGACTTTGTTGATCTTGTGCAGGCGGACCGGCTGAGCCTGGGTGTGGATCTTCAGTTTGTAGTCCCGCCCGGCCACGAGCGGTTTCTTGCCGAGCCAAATGAGGTTTGCCCGGAAGCGGGTGCTGACCAGGGGCGGTGTTGACTCGTGGCTCATAATTTCGCCGCGGGTGACAAAAATTTCTTCACTCAAGGTAAAGCCCGTCGACCATCCTGACTCGATCTCGCTGCGTGAGGGCGCGTTAAAGGCTTCAATGCTTTTGATCGTGCTCGTTTTTCCAGAAGGAAGGAAAACAACTTTGTCTCCGACCTTGGCTTTGCCGGATTCGATGCGGCCGGCGATGATGCGGCGGTCGTCGCCCTGGCTAACAAATTTGTAGACCGCCTGCACCGGCATACGCAGCGAGCGGTCGCTTTTTGGCGGCGCTTTGGTAAAGGCGTCAAGCGATTCAAGCAAGGTCGGACCCTTGTACCAGGTCATTTTCTCGCTGCGGATCGCGAGGTTTTCGCCGTTCACGGCGCTCACCGGAATAAATTGTTGGGGTGTGACAGAGCCGATCGATTTTAAAAATGATGTGAACTCATTTTTAATTTGATTGAAATGATCTTCACTGTACTTGGCGAGATCCATCTTGTTGACGCAGACAATCACTTGCTTGATGCCCAGCATGGAGAGGATGTAGCCGTGGCGGCGGCTGTTTTCACGCACGCCTTCTTTGGCGTCAATGACCAGCGTCGCGGCCTCGGCACGGGCCGCGCCGGAGATCATGTTCTTGAGAAATTCGATATGTCCTGGCGCGTCGATGATGATGTAATCGCGTTTTTTTGTTTTGAAGAATGAGCGTGCAGTGTCGATGGTAATGCCCTGGTCCTGCTCATCGCTTAAGGCATCGAGAAGGAAGGCGTATTCAAAAGGTTTTCCTGTACGCTGACATTCTTTGCGAACGGCTTCGAGCTTTCCTTCTGGGAGTGACCCCGTATCGGCCAAAAGCCGGCCCAATACCGTACTTTTCCCATGATCGACGTGCCCCACGATGACGATGTTCATTTGTTCGCGGGCCATTACATGTACCCTTCTTTTCGGAGTTCTTCGAGGCCGTGTTTGCCGTCCTGCAGACGGCCCGAGCGTTCGGCAATATTTTTTAGCTTGCCGCTTTTGAGTTCGGCGATGATGTCATCGACGTTCTTGGCGGTGCTTTGAATGGGGGCCTGGCACGGTGCGCAGCCGAGGCTTCGGTAGCGGGTGCCCGAGCCCTGGTCGTAATAGAGCGAGACAGTCGGAATATTCTCGCGTTTGATGTATTCCCAAATATGCAGTTCCGTCCAATCCAGGAGTGGATGAATTCGGACGTGTGTGCCGGGGGCAAAATCGGTTTTAAACTGGTTCCAGAATTCCGGCGGCTGTTCGCCCACATCCCAGAGATTGTTCTTGTCGCGCGGGGAAAAATAACGCTCTTTGGAACGGCTCCCTTCTTCGTCAGCCCGGGCCCCCACAATGACGCCGTGATACGGTTCTTTGTCGGCATCGAGTTCATACTTGCCAGTTTTAAGGTTCAAGCGCTGGCGTGGCCAGGTACCGTTGAGCGTATGGGTCAGGGCTTCACGCTTGAGCATGCCGCAGCAGTCGAGGCGGGAAATCTTCTTGGGGTCGCCCTCCGGCAGATCCTGCGTGAGAGGAAACGTGCGGCCGGCTTTCAGCGCTTCCGTGTTTTGCCCATAAATCATGGTGAGTTTGTATTCCATGGCGAGCTTGTCGCGATAGGTGATCATTTCGGGGATTTTGTAGCTCGTATCGATGTGGACTAAAGGAAAAGGCACATGGCCGAAGAAGGCTTTCCGGGCGAGCCAGAGTAAAACAGTGGAGTCTTTGCCGATCGACCACAGCATGCAAAGCCGTTCAAAGTGGCGAAACGCCTCCCGAAGGATGTATACGCTTTGCTGTTCGAGTTGGTCGAGGTTATCCATGAACATCAATTTTACCAAACTCGGGTCACCCCTGGCAGGCCCCGGAGGCCGATATAAGCGATAATAGGGTATGGAAATTGCGGTTATTGGCGGAGGGGCGGCAGGCTTTTTTGGCGCGATTACTTGCGCTGAATCGAATCTGGAGGTGCGTGTCCGGTTGTTCGAGCGGAGCGGAGACGTTCTTTCCAAGGTTCGGGTGTCCGGGGGTGGCCGCTGCAACGTGACCCATGCCTGTTTTGACCCCAAAATACTCGTAGAGAACTACCCGCGCGGGGCTCAGGCGCTGCGCGGACCGTTGAGTCGTTTTCAACCGCGAGATACGGTGGACTGGTTTGCCCAGCGCGGTGTCGAGCTCAAGACCGAGGCCGATGGCCGCA
>CAZDML010000003.1:10258-51597 GCA_964506645.1 uncultured Elusimicrobia bacterium
GTTCCCGGTCACGGACCAGTCCAGTACGATCGTCGACTGCCTGATCACCGCGGCCGATCGGGCAAAGGTGAAGGTGGAAACGCAAAGCCATTTGGTCGATCTCAAACATAGCGGCTCAGGTTTTATGCTGGTGTTTGAAAACGGCCAAACACGGTCGGCCGATCGCGTCCTTCTGGCCACCGGCTCGAGTCGCGAAGGCTATCGCTGGGCGGAAGCCCTCGGACATACGATTGTTCCGCCGGTGCCTTCCCTTTTTACCTTTCAAATTGCCGACCGACGTTTTGGGGGTCTGGCCGGGCTTTCGGTGTCGCGGGCTCGCGTCGAGCTTGTGGCGGCCCGCCTTGTTCAAATCGGGCCAGTGCTCATTACGCATTGGGGCCTGAGCGGTCCCGCCATTCTTAAACTCTCGGCCTGGGGCGCTCGCGCGCTACACGACGCCGCCTACCGTATGCCATTAAAAATCAACTGGCTGGCGGATCTCTCCGCAGAGGAGCTCAAAGCAGCGTTTGTGAAAGCGAAGGCGGGTCAGCCCAAGAAGGTCGTTTCGGGAAAAAGCATTTTCCCGACTCTCCCGCAGCGTCTGTGGGAACGCTTTGTGGAAAGCGCCGGCATTCCCGCGGATCGTTTATGGGCGGACTTCAAAAAGGAAGAGGCTCTTAAGCTGGGGGCCGTACTGCAGTCGAGTGTGTATCAGATCCATGGCAAAGGCGTTTTCAAAGAAGAATTTGTCACCTGCGGCGGGGTGAATCTTGACGAGATTCATTTCAAAACGATGGAAAGTAAAAAATGTCCAGGACTCTACTTCGCGGGAGAAATTCTTGATATCGATGGCGTGACCGGCGGGTTTAATTTTCAGAATGCCTGGACGACCGCCTATTTGGCCGGCAAAAGTCTCGCGTAAACGGGATTCCAAACGGCCGCGCGTACGCGCGCCGGAATGTCCTCGGCGGTCATCGCTGCGCGTGTCAGCCCCAACCGTACAATCTCCACTCCTACTTGAATGGCAATCTCCTCACTGATACGGCGCACATGTTCAAGATGAGGAAATAAGGATGCTTCAAATCCTGAAAGCCGGTCGTCAAAAGCGGCCAAGGTCCGTGCGGCCGCCAGGAACGCTTCTTCCGGTACGCGCGTGGCTTCTGAGGCGATCAATCCCAGCCCAACTCCGGGAAAAATGAAGACGTTATTGCACTGTCCGATGGGTATCGTTTGCCCTTTCCACGAAACAGAGGGAAACGGGCTACCCGTGGCTACGAGGGCCTTGCCATCCGTCCACTTGAAGAGCTGCTCCGGGGTGGCTTCGGATTTGGATGTTGGATTGGATAAGGGGAATATGATCGGGCGATGGCTTTGGGCGGCCATCGTACGGACAATGGTTTCGTCAAACATCCCGGTTTGACCGGATGTGCCGAGCAGTGCGGTCGGCTTGGCCTGACGGACGACCGAAAGAAGGTCGATCGGCATTGCGGGGTCCAGGCCTGCCCGCTTCAGGACCTCCAGGGGGAGCGCAAAGGGTGTTTTTTCTTCGCTTAAATCTTTGCGTCCTTGATGGACCAGTCCCTGTGTGTCCACCAGCCATATGGCTTGCGCAATGGCGGCCTCGGGAATGCGCTGGTGGCGCAGCTCGCTTTTGAGCAGGGCTCCGATCCCGGTGGCGGCCGACCCGGCGCCCGCGATGACGATGCGTTCTTGGGCCCATGAGCGCCCCGTGGAACGAACCGCGCGTAAGAGGCCAGCCACAGTGACGGCCGCTGTCCCCTGAATGTCGTCATTAAAACTCGCGATCTTATCGCGATAACGCTGCAGTAGGCGCCAGGCATTTTGCTTTGCAAAATCTTCCCACTGTAAAACAACATGGGGCCACCGGCGTTGAATGGCGGAGACAAATTGGTCGACAAAGCGGTCGTATTCTGTGCGCTCAAGCCGCGGATGGCGCCATCCCAGATACAAAGGATCGTTGAGAAGCTCTTGGTTATTGGTTCCGACATCGAGAAGAACAGGGAGTGTTTTTTGCGGGGGCACGCCGGCACAGAGCGTATAGAGAGACAATTTTCCAATGGGGATCCCCATGCCTCCGACCCCCAGATCGCCCAGTCCTAGAATGCGTTCGCCGTCCGTCACAACGATGACGGAGATGTCTTGTTCGATGGCATTAAAAATCTGGTCCATGCGATCGAAACCCGGAAACGCGACATAAAGACCCCGGGGACGCCGGAAGATAGGGCTGAATCGTTGACACGCTTCACCGACGGTCGGCGTGTAGACAATGGGAATCATTTCAGCCATATGTTCCTGGATCAGCCGGTAGAACAGCACTTCGTTGCGGTCGTGAAGCGCAGCGAGGAAGATGTATTTGTCGATGGGCGTCTTTTGTTCGAGGAAATTATTGTAGGAGCGCGCCAATTGCTGATCGATGGAGGAGACATGAAGCGGTAAAAGGCCTTTGAGCCCGAAATGGATACGTTCGTCTTCGGAAAAAGCACTCCCTTTATTAAGAAAGGGATCGGCCAAAAGTTGAGCCCCACGCAGCGGGGTGTAGAGCGTCTCGGTTTTTTTTGAACGTGGAGTGGGGTGAGAAGTCCGCATATCGGGTAAGTCCTCCTGCGCTAAACATTACAACGACTTCCAGTATAAAAAGGGTAGGTCGCGTCTGACTATGATCCACGTCATGGGCGGGAAAACTATTCCGCGAGTGATTTTTTAATTTCTCCCAGCCGTCGGGTTAGGTCCGCAACCCGTTCTTTGTCTTCGTAGACGGCGGGGCGGCTGAGCTCATTGAGAATAAGTGCTTCGGCTTCCCGCAGCTTCTTTTTAACTTCTTCTTTTCGTTTTTCTTCTTGCTGGAGTCGATACTGGGTCTGGCGTTCTTCGGCTTCACGGCGCTTTTGTTCCTTGGATTTCGGGCCTTTCCTCGCGGGTGCTGATTCGGGAAGTGTGGGTTCCGTTTTTGTTGGGGTGGGAGTAGGAGCGGCGACATGCTCAATATGATGTTTGGGTGCATGTTTAGCCTCGATTTCTTCTTCGGAGCGGAACAGGTCGGATTCTTCGGAATCTTCCTGAGCTTTTTTATGGATGAAGTAATCGTAGTCCCCTGGATACCAGGTCACTTCGCCGCGATTGACGTGCAGGATCTGCGTGGCGATCTGGCGGATAAAGTACACATCGTGGCTGATGATCAAGAGCGTGCCTTCAAATTTCTTGAGCGCTTGAATGAGCATGTCCACGCTGGCCATGTCGAGGTGGGTGGTTGGTTCATCGAGCAAAAGGACGTTGGGAGGATCGAGCAAGAGCCGCGCCAAGCCCAGGCGGCTTTTTTCTCCGCCGCTTAAAACCTCTACTTTTTTAAATACCGCCTGGCCGCGGAAGAGAAATGATCCCAGCACGCTGCGGATGGTGGTTTCGGAGTGGCTGCGCCGGGTATTGCAGGCCTCTTCGAAGGCGGTTTTTCCGGGCCGGAACATTTCCACGCGGTGTTGGGAGAAATAGCCGACCTCGACATTAAAGCCTTCCTTACGTTCCCCACCCTGAATGGGAATTTGCCCCGCCAAAATTTTGAGCAGTGTGGATTTGCCCGCACCGTTGGGGCCCACCAGAGCGACGCGCTGCCCGCGTTCGAGAGTCAGGTTGAGCCCGTTGTACACGGGTCGAACCCCATCGTAGGATTGCACGACATTTTTCAAAATGAGGACATTCTGTCCGCTGCGGGCCGGCTGTGGGAAGGAAAATTCCACGGTCTGTAGTTCTTCCGGTAGCGTGATGCGTTCCATCTTTTCCAGATATTTGATTTTAGCCTGGGCGCGCGCTGCGGTCGAGGCTTTGGCTCGGAAGCGCATGATGAAATCTTCCAGTTCTTTGATTTCTTTTTGTTGGCGGTTGTAGGCGTCTACGCGCGCGTCGTCTTCGCGCTTGCGTTCTTCCAGAAAGTCCTCGAAAGTCCCCGTGTAGACGTTGAGTTTGTGATCGCGCATTTCCACAATGCGGTCGACCACCGAGTTCATGAACGCGCGGTCGTGTGAAATGAGAAAAATTGCGCCTTTGTACGACTGCAGATAGCGTTGGAACCAGAGCAGCGACTCCAAATCGAGATGGTTGGTCGGTTCATCGAGCATCAAGAGATCGGGTTGTTCAAACAGCAGTTTGGCGATGGCGACCCGCATCTGCCATCCGCCGGAGAGCTCGTTGATGGGACGTTCAAATTCATCTGGTTTAAAGCCGAGACCGACCAAAATTTTCTGGGCACGGGCTGTTTCCGCGCCAGAGGTGAGCTCCGGGTCAGCGACGACTTCATGCAAGACGTGTTTGCCCTGAAAGGTAAAGGTTTCCTGTGGCAGATAGCCGAAGCGGATCCCGTCGCGCAGTGCGACCTCTCCGTCATCCGGTTCTTCCAGTCCCATGATCAGCTTAAACAGGGTCGATTTTCCGGCGCCGTTGGGGCCAACCAGGGCAAAGCGGTCCCCATCATTGATCTGCAGGGAGACCGATTCCACGATGCTTTGCGTGACAAAGGATTTGGAGAGGTTGCGCAGTGTAATCATAAGAGCGGAGATTATAACGGATTCTTGGAGGGGTTAGGCCAGACCACTGTGCAAGGAAGGCCCGGGGAGCTGAGAGCGGGCGATGCGGGCTTCAGCGGCTAGAAGCTCTTTCCAGCGATCGCGAACCTGATAGGCGGGGATGACTTTTTCCGCCAATTGCAGAAAAACGATGTAATGTCCGACCTCCGAGCGCCACAGACTTTTATAGAAGCCTTTCAGCAGGGGGTCGCGGCCGTGTCGGGCGAGCAGGGCAAATCGTTCGGCGGAGCGGACTTCGGTGAGCGAGGAAATGAGCAGGCGGTCGGTCAGTTCCTCCCGGCCGTGGCCCATGCGGACCAGTCCGCGCAGGGCGCTGACATAGTCACTTTTGTGTTTTCGCTGAAGAACACCGCCTTTACGCTTTAAGATTTTAAGCACCATGTCGAGGTGAAGGGCTTCGTCGCGCGCGACGCTTGCCAGGACAGCGACCCAGCCCTCCGGCGATCCCGGTTCCGGCCAGCGGTTGAGAAGTTCCAGCGCATTGGACGCGGCTTTTCGTTCGAGATAGACGTGGTCGGATAGCAAAGCGACGGGATCTTTCAACGCCTGCGCGGCCCAACGCGCGGGAGTTTTCCAGAGAAGAGGGTTCTTAAAGGCCGTGGTTTTCATGGGGAAAATTATGCCACATTCCGGGTATGATACAGAGGTGAGTGAGATCGATCCCAAAAAAGCAAAAATCGTGTATCCCTGTCTCTGGATTTACGTCGTGATCGGTACCCAGGAGCAGGTGTTGCGTGACCATATCGATTCGGTGTTGCGTGGCCGCACGCGCCGTGTGAATTTCTCTAAGCGCAGCCCTGGAGGAAAATACGTTTCTCTTGAAGTCGAAGTCGAAGTAAAAGACGAAGCCGAGCGCAACCAGTTTTACCAGGAACTGAAAAAATCTCCCGATGTTAAAATGATTCTCTAGCTATGCGGTGGACGAGCGCCCACATCCGAATTGCCGTGGTTGGCAAACTAAAATCCCCCGCATGGACCGCGGCTCAGTCGGACTATCTCGAGCGGATCCAGCGGTATGTCCCGGTTCAGTTGATCGAAGTCAAAGATGTGGTCGGCAAGGGGATGACGGATGCGGCGGCTCTGCAGCAAGAAGGGAAAGCGCTTTTAAAAGAAACAGCTTCGACCCGTTCCCTTATTGCGCTGACTCCGATGGGAAAATCGTTCGATAGCCCGGCGTGGTCGGCGATGCTGCAAAAGCAAATTGAAACGTATCAGCAAATCGCGTTTGTGATCGGTGGCCCGGCGGGACTTGCCCCGGACGTGCTCCAGGCCAGTCGCTCGCAGCTGTCGCTCTCGTCCATGACGTTCCCACATGAACTGGCGCGTGTGATATTTCTCGAGCAGCTCTACCGTGCCTTTACGCTCCTCAACGGAGAGAAGTACCACAAGTAGCGGGAGGTTCGCAATGAAACGATTTTTTCAGCTTCTTGTTGGAGTGATTTTTTTAGGAGGATCCGTAATGGCAAACGAAGCGGCAGCGAAATTTGAAAAGGCCACCTTCGCGGGGGGCTGTTTCTGGTGTATGGAATCGCCGTTTGATCAGCTGCCGGGTGTTTTTTCCGTCACGGTCGGTTACACCGGCGGGAAAAAAGGGAATCCCACCTACGAAGAGGTGTGCACCGGAACGACAGGACATGCCGAAGCCGTGGAGATTCTTTTTGATCCGGTGAAGATCAGCTACGACAAGCTGCTCGACGCTTACTGGCGCAGTATCGATCCCACCACCAAGGACGCCCAGTTTGCCGATCATGGGACGCAATATCGCACGGCGATTTTTTATCACAGTGAAGAGCAGAAGTCTCAGGCCTATGCCTCCAAGGAGCGTTTTCAACAGGCCTTTCAGCTAAAAAATCCCATCGTGACTGAAATCGTGCCAGCGACGGTGTTCTATCCCGCAGAAGAGTATCACCAGCATTACTATAAGAAGAATCCCTTCCACTACAATATGTACCGCGAAGGATCAGGCCGGGCCGGGTACCTCCGAAAAACGTACGGCGATAAACATTAACCAACGGGGATGATTGCGAATTTGCTCTAAAATTCGCAATCATTTTGCCCTTGAACTTTTGTCAAACTCCCGCCAGACTATACCGGGTCAATTCCAATGGAAAATTTCGAACTTCAACGTGATTTTGAACTGGAATCCGTGGTTGGCGATCTCAAAAACGCCATCCTCAGCTTTCAGATGTATCCCAAAGGGACGCCGATCATTCAGGATACGGTGACCCGCGCCTTCACGTCGATTTCACAGTATGTGAAAGCCCAAGGCGAAATCATTTTCAACGATGCCGAACTGCAGCTGTGGAAACGGATGAAAGTAGTGCTACGCATTAAAGGCTTCCGTGAGCTGATGGCCCGCCAGAAAATCCGCAACATAAAAATTGATCCGAAAGTGACCCGCGTCGAAATCGGCTTTCTGTGTGAAGGCATGGCCAAGGTGGATACGTTTAAAGAACATAAGTCGTTTATGAACTATTTGATATCGGTTGGCGTGAAGAACATTCAGACCGATGAAGTTTTGTTCGTAGATATGGGGGATGGCCAGGACGTGGTGTATCGCGTCAACGGCATGGTCAGTCAGCATTATCAGGATGCCGAAACCCTGATTAATTCGGTGGAGGAATCTCTTAAACTTTTAGAACGCATTCAAAACGAGGACACGCTGCATGACGTGCGTAGCCGGCTGATCCAGAAAATTGCCGGGTCTTCGCCGGATATTCTCAAAGAACTCTATGAAAACCAGGAGAACCCTCAGTTAAATGAAATCATGGATGGGGTGACGCAGAACCTTGATAAGAAGAAACTCGAGGAAATGGTGAATCAGATTGTGACGTGGCAGCAGAAGGTAAAAGTCGAAGTGAGCTCGCCGGAGCAGGCCAAGGAAAAAACCAATCAGCTGCAGTCCCTCTTGAAGAAGGTGCTGCGATCGCCCGCCAGCCAGGAGCTTTCACCGCAACTCTACAGTTATTTGCGCAGCCTTGGGCTCTTGGATCACGTTGGCGGAGGCGGATTTGCACCGGGAGAAACCTTCTCGTTTCATGCCGTTTCCGATAACTTACTCGAGCTCCCACCGGAATTTCTTCTCAATAATCCGTTAAGAGACAACCTCTTTAGTTTGATTAAAAATATGTGTACGCGGGGCCAGGATGAAGCGATGGAAAAGCTCATTCAGCACATGCTTAAGAATTTTGATCACGAAACCCCCAAGATCCGCACATCGGCGGGGTATGCGGCCATCGAAATTCAGAAAATTTTAACGGCCAACCGCAAAGACGCCATCTGGGACCGCTTCGCGGAGCGTCTGTTCGAAGAACTGGACACAGAGGATAAGCAGGAGGTTTATGAGATTCTCGCGGATGGCATGCTGCAGACGTCGCTGTCGCGTCTCTTGCGTTGGCAATTTGATCCGGTCGTGCAGGTGCTGAAGCGTTTCCGGCTGCATGCGTATGAAGATTTCCATCCGATGCCAGTTCGCAGGGAAATCGCTCATGGGGTTCTCAAGAAATTTGCTCAAAAGTCAGTGGAAACGTTGGGCTCGGATTTGCGTTCGGGTGTTCTGGAGCGGCAGGACGGTGCCAGCCGTGTGTTGGCCGAGTTGGGCGAAGAGGCGGCCGAGATTTTGATCGAAACGCTGAAGATGACGGAAGAGCCGCGTACCATTCAATTGCTGATCCAGACGCTGGAGGCATTGGGAAAGCCAGCTCGGCATGTCCTAAAACAGCAGCTTGACGTTCGAATGAGCGGCGATATCTTGAGCCGGTATATTGCGCTGTATGCACCATTGGCAACGCTGTCGGATATTCCGCAGCTCGCGACGCTTTTATCTCACCCGGACGCACAGGTGCGCCGCAACGTCGTCCGTATTCTGGCGCGCTTCTGGGATACAAAGATGTCCAAAGTATATATGGGGCTGCTGCAGGATCCCGATCACGAAGTGCAGCGTTTGGCCGTGGCCCAGCTGGCGGAACATCATACGGCCGAAGCTTTGCCGTTGTTCCTGCAAAAGCTGCCGGAAGCGACCACGCTTGTGCAGGAAGAAATTTGTTTGGCCTTGGGGCAGCTGCGGGATCCAAAAACGGTGGGGGTGCTGCTGAATTGCCTGAGCGGAAAGCAGGGATTTTTAAGCGGGAAGTATCGTTTTCCAGAAGGGGTGCGTGCGCGGGCGGCATGGTCGCTTGGCCAATTTATCGATCAGAAAAAAGTCCAGCATGCGCTCGTGGCGGCACAGAAAGATCCCAGTCATCTTGTCCAGCAAGCCGTATCGCATCTTCTCAATCCTCCCGAAAACAGCCAGGCCGCCTAAAAACGCGTATAGTCGTCCGTTGTCCAAGGATCAAATGCCCATGCCCGTCAGTGCTTGTGTCATTCGCCAGAGCGAAAACAGGCTGATGGCCGCCATGACGATCGTGGGAATCAGAAAGGAGTAGATAAAAATCCGCCATTTGGCAGCGCGGGAAAATTCTTCATCTTTCCACAATAGCCACATTCCCCACGGTGTAAACAGCCACAGCCAACCGGCCATGCTGAAAATTTTCTTCCAATTCAATGGTTTCATAAAAAGAGGATACAATACCTATCCTTATGAATCTCGTTCCGTTGCTTCGTTTAAAGTGTCCGGCTTGCCGCAGCGCCAGAGTCTTCCGCGGCATGTTTACCATGCATAAGCAGTGCCCCTCCTGCGGATTGCTTTTCGAACGTGAACCGGGCTATTTTCTTGGAGCGATGTTTGTGAGTTACATTCTTTCGGCAGGATTTTTGACGATGGGTATTTTTCTTCTGCGTGTGTTTCCGGCCCTGTTGTGGAGTGACCGGATTGTCATAGCCTGCTTTCTGTTTTTGCCGTTTGTTCCCTATGTCTTTCGCTTGTCACGTGTGCTCTGGATGGCGTTTGATCGAACGGTCGATCAGGGGCGTTCATAGATCACGCTGGCAAACGACACGAGCCCGCCCATCGGATCCGGAGCCTGCCCATACGTTAGCAGCTGTCCGTTGACGGAGCTCTCTCCAGCCATCGCTTTCATCCAGCGCAGCGCGGCGTATCCCGCCGACAATCCGCAGACCTTGCGCCAGTGGTCATCGGCAACGACCGAGCGATAAAAACCGTTCGCATCCAGGGTCATCGCAAATTCCAGGGACTTTCTGTCTTCGACTTCCACGCGCTGTTCTGTTCCCTTGTTGAGTTCGATCTGATCGCCGAAGCGCGGCCCCACATGCGCAAGGTCGATGCCGGCCAGAACAAGAATGGTTTGGCCTTTCTGGCTGCGCTTGCGCAACACCGCTCCGATTTTTTCAATCGTTTGTTCGATGCGTTCGACGCCAGTTGGGGGTTTTTCCGGAGCGTAACGTTCCAGCGACGAACACAGAATGGGAACCCAGGGTGGGGCGCCGTCCTTCCAGAGATGTTTAAGCCAGACGGCTTGAAATTCTAGGGAATGCTCGCCTTTATGGATTTCTTCATCGTCCCGGCCGTCGTACCACAAAGCGTCATTTATTTCGGCGTAGAGCGCTGGATCGGTTTTCATCGGGCCGTAAGGGGTTTCGTAGTCTTTCGGTGTAAGCACCCAGGGACTGTTGGGAGACATATGGGCGACACCGAGTCCCAGAATAAGATCGGGTTTGGGGCTCTCGGCCAGCGCGCCATACGCCCAGGCATAGGCAGGCCCGCCGCGGTTAAAATCAATGTGCGGACAGAAGAGCCCCAGCGCCGGTTTCTTTGGCGTGCTGGCGGCGACTCTGGTGCGGACCGGGCCCTTGGGATCTTTGAAAAACGCATCAAGAAACGCGGAGAGGGGAAAGCGTTCCGCGGGATACCCGCCGCCCGCATATTTGGCCGGGCGTGTGGCCGCATTTCGAAACGCCCGGCGAATTCGGAGTTCCTTGGCGGCCGCTTCCGGTGTTGCAAGAAGAAGTGCTTGCGAAAGACGAGCGACGAGCGCCTCAATCTCTTCTGCTTTGAGCACCAGATGGGCTTCTCTCTTGAAGAAGTCCTGAATGTGGGCCGCGGTATGCCGGCCGTCAAGCAGGCTAGCAATCATCATCGCTAGCGGTGTGAGCATCAGGGCTTCTGTTCCAATTTCTTCACGGTCGCGCAGGAGAATCATCGACTGGCCCTCATGGTCTGTGGGAATCGCTTCGAGGGTGCGGCGCAGTGCGGGCAGAGGCTGTTGCGGTGAAGCCGAGGGCGTCATTGTGTGCAGTTATACTATTATTGAAGAGTGGGAATAAAAGGAGGGCGTATGAAACGAATTTTTTTAAGCACGATGCTTGTTGCAGGAGTGGTGGGTCTGGGCCTGTCGGTTCCGGTGTTTGCGCTGTCCGGGATTGCCGCGGTGGCGGGTACGGCACCGGATTCTAAAATCAGCGGAACCGTGACTTTTACGGATACGGCCGATGGCTTAAAGGTCTTGGCCAAGCTGGCCCATGTTCCGGAAGGTCCACATGGGTTTCATATCCATGAATTTGGTGCCTGCGGCGATCTGGGCAAAGCGGCGGGGGGCCACTACAACCCGGCCCATGCCGCTCATGGGATGGTGACCCAAGACGGCGTGCAGCATTCGCATGCCGGCGACCTGGGCAATATCACCGCCGCCAAGGACGGGACGGCGGTTCTGGAGGCTGTGATTCCGGGGGTTACTCTCAGTGATAGCAAATTCACCGTTGGCGGACGTGCCGTTATTCTGCATGAAAAAGCCGATGACTTCGGTCAGCCGGTTGGCAATGCTGGCGGGCGCATCGGCTGCGGTCTGATTCATGTCACAGCCAACTAAACTTCGGTCGCGTTGATGGGATCGCCGACTCTTCTCTGGTTTCGGCAGGACTTGCGTCTGGCCGATCATCCTGCGCTGGTTGCAGCACTAGAGCGCGGCGGGCCGGTGATTCCCATTTATATTGAGGACTTTGCGTCGGAAAAACCCTGGGCGCCCGGAAGCGCCAGCCGTTGGTGGCTGCATCATTCGCTGGCCGCGCTGGAAAAAGATCTTCACCGCCGCGGCAGCCGTCTGATTATTCGCCGCGGCGCTAGCGGGGAAGTCCTGCAGGCCCTGGCCCGAGAGACCGGTGCCGAAGCGGTGTTCTGGAGCCGGCGCTATGAACCGGCTGTCATCGCTCGCGATGCCAAAATTAAAACGGCACTCCTGAAGTCCGGTTTTATCGCAGATAGTTTTAACAGTGCACTGCTTTTCGAACCCTGGACATTGAAAACACAGAGCGGCACACCGTATCAGGTGTTTACGCCCTTCTGGAAAGCCTGCCTGGCGGCGCCAGAGCCGGCCGCCCCGTTAAAAGCGCCCACCACCCTTCCCTCTCCAGAAAAGTGGCCGGCCTCTGAGACTCTACGCGATCTTGCGCTGCTGCCAACTCTGGGATGGGCCGATGGATTTGAAAAGGAGTGGACTCCGGGGGAATCCGGCGCACATCAGGCTTTGGACCAGTTTCTGGATGCCGCACTTTTCTCCTATGCACAGGAGCGCGATTGTCCCTCGAAACACGGCACCTCACGTCTGTCACCACATCTGCATTTTGGAGAAATTAGCCCCCGACAGGTCTGGCAGGCGGTGAGCCGACGGTCTGCTCAAGGTTGTGCGCGTGGGTCGTTTCAAGGCGGGGATGTGTATCTGCGGGAAATCGGCTGGCGGGAATTTGCGTATCATCTCCTCTTTCACTTTCCGCAAACGACCAAAACTCCCCTGCGTCTCGCCTTTCTTAAATTTCCCTGGGTGAAAGACCAAAAGAGTGAAAAAGCCTGGCAAAAGGGACTCACAGGATATCCCATTGTCGACGCCGGTATGCGCGAACTCTGGGCGACGGGCTGGATGCATAACCGTGTACGAATGATTGCCGCAAGTTTTCTCGTGAAGGATTTACTCATTTCCTGGCAAGAGGGTGCCGCATGGTTTTGGGATACGCTTGTGGATGCGGATCTGGCGAGCAATACGCTGGGCTGGCAGTGGACAGCGGGCTGCGGGGCCGATGCAGCACCCTATTTCCGAGTCTTTAATCCCACGCTGCAGGGAGAAAAATTCGATCCCAAAGGGGACTATATCCGTCGCTGGGTCCCTGAAGTGGGTACCGCGGATTATCCCAAACCCATGGTGGATCATCGTGAAGCGCGGGAACGGGCCCTGATCGCGCTGGCGAAGACCAAAGGACATTAACCATGTATCGACTACGCACAGAGCAAGTCATTCCGCTGCCGATCAGCCGAGTTTTTTCATTTTTTGAACGTCCAGAAAATCTCGAAGCGCTAACCCCCAAGTGGCTGGGGTTTAAAATTGTCACGCCTATGCCGGTGCCTATGGCGGAAGGATTGGAACTCGAGTACACCGTACGACTTCTGGGTATCCGGATCGGTTGGCGGAGCCGCATCACCTCGTATACCCCACCCTTTCAATTCATTGACGAACAAGTGCGCGGTCCCTACAAAGTGTGGCGGCATACACACCGTTTTGTGGAAGAGGCGGGGGGGACTCGTGTGATTGATGATGTGGAATACGCGTTGTACGGAGGATGGATAGCGCCCTACATTCACCGGCTGTATGTGCGGCCGTCTCTGAATCAGATTTTTAAATTTCGAGCGAAGGCGCTAGGGCCGCTCTTGGGATTGCCTTCGATTGCTTCATGATTTTGCTCACCGGCGCGACAGGATATGTCGGTGGACGTTTGCTTTCAGCCTTGGAGCAATCTGGACACGCCGTGCGATGTTTGGCGCGCTACCCAAACTTGTTACGATCGCGCGTAGGGCCACATACGGAAGTTGTAAGTGGCGATCTTCTCAAAGAGAACTCGTTGAAGGACGCGTTTCGGGGCGTTAGCACGGCCTACTACCTCGTTCACTCATTAGCACAAGCCAATCAATTTGAAGCCGCAGAGCATCAATCCGCCTCGAATTTTGCGAGAGCCTGTAAGGGAACCTCGGTTGAACGTATTGTCTATCTCGGTGGATTAGGGGATTCTCGCCAACGCTTGTCTCAGCATCTTGCCACCCGGCATCAAGTGGGGGAAATTCTTCGACAATCGGGAAAATCCGTGCTCGAATTTCGTGCCTCCATTATTATCGGGTCGGGCAGCCTGTCCTTTGAAATGGTGAGATCTCTCGCAGAACGGCTTCCGGTGATGGTGACGCCGCGTTGGGTGCAAACCAAAGCCCAGCCCATTGCCATTGAAGACGTGATCGCCTATTTACTAGCGGCGCTTTCGTTAAAAACCAGCGACAGTCAAATCATAGAGATTGGAGGCGCCGACCAAGTTTCTTATCAGGACATCATGGTGGAGTATGCTCGGCAGCGTGGATTGCGTCGATGGATGATCCCGGTGCCTGTCCTGACGCCTCGACTTTCCAGCCTTTGGCTCGGGCTCGTTACGCCCATTTATGCGAGGGTTGGAAGGCGGCTTGTTGAAAGCTTGCGGTACTCCACCATCGTTCTGGACCCTGAGCCCGCACGGCAGTTCCTGGTTCGCCCCCGGGGTTTGCGGGAAGCCATAGAGCGTGCCCTGGTCAATGAAGATACGGAATTCGCACATACGCGATGGTCTGACGCGCTTTCGTCGGGAGGGCAAGAAGCGGCTTGGGGAGGCGTGCGGTTGGGAGCGCGCATCGTGGATTCCCGAGGTCGCCATGCACAAGCGGATCTCAAGGAGGCTTTTGCCCCCATTCGTCGTATAGGCGGAGAAACAGGGTGGTATGCGTGCACTTTTTTATGGCGCATAAGAGGTTTTATCGACTTATGCGCGGGCGGGGTGGGTCTCAGACGCGGCCGTCGTGACCCTGAACGCTTACAGGTGGGAGATGCGCTCGATTTCTGGCGTGTGGAAAACTATGAAGAGAATCACCGGCTACGCTTACGTGCAGAAATGAAGCTTCCTGGACGCGCCTGGCTGGAATTTGAAGTGTCTCCGGAAAGCAACGGATCCCAGATACGTCAAACGGCAATCTTTGATCCTCTGGGTTTGGCAGGTTTATTGTATTGGTATGGACTTTATCCCCTGCATCGATATATCTTTGCTCGTATGTTGGAGAGGATTGTTGAATTGGCGGAAGCAGAAAGGAGTCTCTGATGATTATTTTGGTTATTGCGACGGTATTCGTAGCTTTACTTGGGTCTTGGTTTACGCAGATGACAGTGCAAACTTGGTATCTTACGCTGCTCAAGCCTGCATGGACACCTCCGGCGCCCGTTTTTTCTCCCGTATGGACGCTTTTGTATGTATTGATCACCATTTCAGGGTGGAGGATATTAAGGAAGGTGGGCTGGAGGGCGCCTGGTGTTTGGGCGGTTTATTTCACACAACTGGCATTAAATGCCGCATGGCCGGCTTTTTTCTTCTCCATGAGAAGCCCATTGGCAGGAATGATCGAAATCAGTTTTCTTTGGTTGGCGATAGCGGCCAATATTGGCATATTTTGGAAACGCGACCGAATCGCCGCAGGGCTCTTAGTCCCCTATTTTATTTGGGTGTCTTATGCGTTCGCCTTGACGATAGCCATTTGGCGGTTAAACAGCTGAGGGATTGGGCTAAGCCGTTTCGAAGAACTGCTTCTTTACTTCTTTCCAAGCGACGGTGTCGCCTGAGCGGTTGCGAAGGAAGAGATCAAAGAGGTCATACGGAAAGTACGCTGAAAGTCCTTCAAACACGCCGGCCTGATACACCTGCCGCGACCACCAGGGGTCTACGGGATTCACGACAAATACTTCCAGTTTTCCTGCCCGCATGTTTTCCAGCAGCACGGCATTAATGTGTGGTAGTTGGAAGCTGTAGCCGATCACCAAGAGCCGCGTTCCGCCTGCTGCCATCGCATTCTGGAACAAATCAAAATAGGCCTGCAACAGAGGTTCATTGCTGACTTCCGCACCTGAACCGTGTCCGATGACCAGCCGTTCCGGATCCAGCGCCGACTTAAAATTCATTGCACCCTGCAATTTGATCAGTGCAAAATTTCCCATGCTGTGATGAATCGGATGTTCCTGCAGATCTTTGGCTGTCGGTAGCGCAATCATATCTTCTGGGGTGCGTAGCGGGACGCTGAAGGCGTCTTTGAAATGGCTTTGACCGAAGACATGGCGCCGCAGCCCGGGGAGATTGGGTTCAGGACTTTCTTTGTAATGACGTTCAAAATAGAGATCCTGATTCAAGCTGAAGATAAATCCGGGGTGCATATCGTCTTTGCCGCAGAATCGCGTGATCATCTGCTTGTTCATGGCGCCGTAATCGATCCGGTGCTGGAATGAGAGCCGGGACAAGGTTTCATCAAGAACGTTCATGGCGTTGGTCACGGCTTTCTGGAAAATCTGCCGCTCGGGGTCGGTCGCCGGTCGTTTAACGACCAGTTCGTGAAAGAGGTCTTCGTAAGAGGGATTTTGAAGCATGCGCAGGCGCAGGGCCGGCGCGCGCTGGATCTCGCGCTGGTTATAAATGGCTGCCCACATTTCGCTGGCCAGACAACCGCCGAAGTTTTTGCTGAAGCCGGCTCCGATTAATAGATGAAACGGATGGATATTCATCAGGCCCAAGCCTAACAAGGCTTGGCGTACTTTTCAACGGTAAAAAGACGGAAGAGGTATGAGGCTGGGCCGAAAGAGTTACAATGGAACCCTTAAAAAATTAGCGAGAGGTGAGTTATGTCTGAAGCATCCGAATCTGAATACAAAGGCAATCCGATGATCGTGTTGAAGAATTCAGCGGAAGATAAGTTTCCATTTCAATTTGGCCTTAAAAAGGCCAAATTGGTCATCGCCCACATCGACGATATTAAGAAGTTCATCGAAAAACACGACAAGTAATTACTTCCCTACTTTCTTAAATCCAGCCGGAACCGCAAAGGCAGAGTCCGGCGCCGTTGCTGTGCTGAGCGACTGCAATTCACTGGTCACGGAGAACGCTGGTTTGCCCGCTTGCGCTTTTTGACGGTCGGCCATTTTCTTCTCCACCTTTTTGGACGCCCATTTGGATGCAAGCCCGCCCAGGGCGCCTTCCACGCCTCCGGATAAATCAACGCCACTCTCTTCTGAGGCAGATGAGGGTGCCACCGCTTCCGAGCCGGCTTCCTCTTCGTTCAAATACCAGTCGGTTTGTGTGACGATGGGATAGCCTCCGATCTTTTTTATTTCTTCCGGCATGCGTGCGAGCGCCTTGCTGACTTCCTTTTCACCTGCTCCGGTAAGCGCTGCCGCCATCACCGCACCGAAATCCTTCATGTCTTTTGCGTTAAAATCGACCCCCAGTTTTTTGAGGTAGGCTTTTGAGAATGCAGTTTCTTCCTTGCGTGCTTGAGCCAGGGGTCCTGTTTCCGGCGTCATCCACAGTGTCGTCACCATGCGTGTTTCGGTTTTGGCGTGCGTTTCCAGATCTTCAATCTGGAGCAGCATCGTCATCACCACTTCTTTGCAGGGAAAACCGTGCAGTGTCTTGGATTTTCCCGTGGGGGTCACTTTAAATTCAGCTTTACTAATTTTGTGGGTGGGTTTGGATTCTTTTTCTGGTTTTTCTTCGTCCTGGGAATGCAGGGCGTTCTCCGCTTTACCAACAAGATCTTTGAGCGACATTTCGGTGTAGGTTTTCTTGGGAAGATTGAGGGTCTGAATCACATCCTGATCCAGTAGTGTGAGTGTCGCTTGATGGCGGTCCTTCATCATGGCGCCGAGCATGCTGCCCGTCATTTTAATCCGATGTTCACGCCGTTGGCGGGATCCCTGGATCACCAGCGTTTCGGAGGTGGTGGAACCGCCCATGCCGCGGAAGCCAGCGGATTCGATGGTGCGCACGAGCGTCACGTCGGCCCAGCTCAGATGTGGAAGACTGCATAACAGCACAGCGATTTTGGCGAGTCGGTTCATAGGGCCTCCTTCGAAATAGAGCAGCGGGTTGATTATGCCAAAAAGGGTGGAATGCAACTATGACACCGCGCTTTAAAGCGCGGGTGAGCGGAGCGGAACCTCGTGGATGGTCGTTCCTTCCCAGTACACAGTCCGCGTGCGGTGGGTCCAACGCTCGCCATGACGCCGAAACGAATATTCCTGATACAACGGTACTCCCGGGGCTTTTTCGGCATGCAATTTGCGGTAAACGACCCGGACGTTGGGCCGGTTGACACATAACACATTCTGTCCAACCGCATAGGTCTTCGGATCGTAGGTGTGAAAGCCGGATTTTCTCCAGCGGCGGGGTTTTTCCTTCCATTCCTTGATCATTTCAAACATGGCCGGAGTCCAGGCCCAGTTCCAACGCCGGCGGCTGAGTCGTCCTGCGGCATTTACGCTGAACAACGTGATCTGATGGGTCCCTGCCGGATGCTTTCCAAGAATTTCCAGGACATCGCCCAGCGCGTCGCTGGCCCATTCGGGATTGGCCGGCCCGCGACGCTCGCGCCAGGTCGAGAGCGCCGGTCGATCGGTGGCAATTCCAAATTCAGGAATGACAAGCGGTTTGTAGGGATAACGCTTCGAAATGCTTTTAAGTAAACGCAGTGTCTTGTCTTTGTTTTCGGGAGTGATGTAGAGATCGTAGCCCAGCGCATCGAAATCTTCTTCAGCCGGGGCATACCGAAGAAAGTCTGCTTCATTGGTGCCGGCAAACACATTGTGAATATTGAGACCGTAAGTGCGGTTGAGCGCGTTGATATAGTGAGCGGTTTGTGCAAAGCGCCGCCGGTACGCCGCGTAGGCGGCGCGGGTATGATGGCGGCCACCCACGGTTCCCGTATCCGTCCCGTAGGATTCGCCGGAAGGTTCCGAAAGGATGCGGACGTAGATTCGGTCTTTCGGGCCATACCCGCCGGCCTTGAGGCGTTTCACCAGCGAGAGAATGGCTGTGCGATCGGTGGTTTCCAGACCGATGAACGGACGGCAATCCAGCGCTCGTAGCTCCTGTAAATCGGCGGCGGACCAACCATTAAAGTTCAGACCTTGGCCGTTGGGCGGCGCAATGCCGCCGTAGTACATGAGAATATCTTTGGGAAGCACATAGGCTGTTCCCAGTGTGCGAATGTGGTGCAGGTAAAGGGCCGGTGTAAAATGGGCGCCGCGCAGAAGATCTTCCACGGGGGCTTTGCGCAGCATTCGGTCCCGCAGCGTTCTCCACCAAGTCCGATACATCGGCACAGCGGGCACGGGATGTAAGTCGCCATCGACAAGAGAATGCCGCCAGACATCGGTCGCCAGAACGCTGACACGCGGTTCCGGCGATGAACGCAGGGAGCGGCGCGAGAGCAGGGATGCCGGTACCCAGGCCTGCGGGCCGACCAGCATCAGGGGTTCTTCCTGCATCGATCCCGCGCGTACGGAATCAATATCCCAGAGGCTGATGATGAGAAGGGCTCCGGTTGCGAAGAGAGCCCATTGTTGTGAGGTGGAACGAAAGCGCATCGTATTATCTAGCGGATCAATTCTCGAATTTCAAGACGATTTATGTTGCTATACTTGCTCCCATGAAAAAACAATTCTTTGTGATTTTTACTGTACTTACGTTGGCGGCCGCCTCGGCCATGGCCGCCACACCCAAACCGCAACAAAAATGGCGCAATGCGGGAAAGCCGTTGCATGCCAAAGCAGCTAAACTGAAAGCTGGAAAACAGCGGGACCACTTTTGTACCGCACAATGTAAAAAGAAAGGCGCTAAAAAAGCGAGTGATCTGGGGGCGTGTAAAGCAGCCTGTACGTTTGGCTAGGCTTTAGCGGGTGGTTTAGGGGGTCGCTGGATGACAGCGTCGATTAAACCGTATTCTTTGGCTTGTTCTGCAGACAGATAATAATTCCGTTCCACATCGCGGTTTACTTTCTCAAAAGGCTGGCCGGAGTGGTGCGCGAGAATCTCCGACAACCGTTTCTTATCGTGTAAAATTTCTTTCGCTTCTACGGCAATTTCAGTCGCCTGTCCCGAAATGCCTCCGCCGGAAATGAGCGGCTGATGAATCATAATCCGTGAGTGCGGTAAGGCAAAACGTTTTCCTTTCTCTCCCGCCGCCAAGAGCACCGCTCCAAAAGACATGGCCATTCCAATACAGATCGTCATGATGGGGGATTTGATGTACTGCATGGTATCGTAAATGGCAAAGCCAGCCGTTACCAGTCCGCCGGGAGAATTGATATACATCTGAATTTCTTTACCCGGGTCAATCGAATCCAGATACAACAGCGAGGCAATAATGATGTTGGCGGAATCGGTCGTCACCGCCCCTTCCTCATCTCCAATAAAAATGACACGTTCCTTATAAAGCTTGGAATAGAGGTCGTAGGTCTGGGTTGCGCCAGCCTGATTGGAATGCTCGATGACTGTAGGGATTAACATGGGCTTTATTATGCCATAGCGCCTAGTATTCGGGGGGTTTTTCTGCGGCGCGGCGTTCTTGTTCGGCTTTTTCGCGGCGTTCACGCTGCAGACGCCGCTCCTGCTGTTCGGCTTCTTTGTCTTTGCGCCACGCTTCGTACTCTTCCTTTAAAGAAGGGTCCACCATCATGCCCCCCGCTTCTACAAGCCCTTCTTTCTTTTCTTCCTTTTCGGGTTTGGGAGCAAACTTTGGGTCGTAGCTGCGCCACTTGTTGCGCGCTTTGGCGGGCCCTTTGGGGGCAACTTTGACGTTTTCCATTTTCATGAGCTTGGTCAGCTTCATGAGTTTGCTGAGGTCGTCACCTTCATCTTTCTTTTTCTTCATGGCTTTATTATAGTCCATCCATGATCTTCCAGAGAATGCTTGGGGTGTTCGCGATCGCTGCTTTGGGAAGCCCGCTGTGGGCAGCCCCGGCAGTGCCCTCAGCTTTCTCCACCTCTTCTGCTAGTGCCGTCAGCGATATGCAGCGCTATCCGTCGCCCTCAGGCCGTTATGACGTGGTGTTTGTACCGCTGCCCAAAGATTGGACCCACACACAAAAGGCCGTGCCAGGAACCGTGCGTCAAACGCGCGAATTGTATGCGGTGACCTTTTATCCCGCCCGCTCGAACCAACCGCTCAACGTGATGTATTACGCGGACGAGGGCGCTCCTCCCGCGCCTGAAAGCCTGCTGCGCACTCTGCTCTGGAGTCCAGACGAAAAATTTGTCGTGATGTCAGACAAAGTCAATGCACGCGAGAATAATCATGTGTTCCAACTGGTCGCCCCGCTAGAACGTCATCAGGCTTGGCGTCTCGAATGCGATCACGTGCGCTGGGTCGATGACAGCCGTTTGGTGTGTGATATTAATACCCCGGAAGTTCCTGGCGGAATGTTGTTCTTTGATGGAACGGTAGCCAAGGCCGAACTGCTGGTCACACCGGAAGGATCGTTTGGTTATCAAATCGTATCTGTCTCCGGTGACCAGGTCCTTCTCAAACAAGTTCTGCATGAGCCGGCGGACACCAAAGTAAAGTGGGACCCTTTTGAGCCTGCCTGTATCAGCGTCAATCTCGACGCACGTACGAAAAAATCCGCACTCTGCCCCAAAGAATAAACATCCCTCGTCGCTTATCGTTGGTAGTGAACCGCATTTCCCGTAAACGCCCAGGGGCCCGCCCCGCAAGCCACCGGATTCTGCCGTTCGAAGGTCAGAGTGGTCTGACTGGTAAGCTGAATAAGGAAAGTCGCAAACGAATTGGCTTGCCCCACCGGATCGAAGAATGTGTCGTAGCAGTAAATTTGCCCATCAGCCTGGACCTGGGTGAAATCGCGGTTTACGTACCCCGCGCTTACTGGAATAAAGGTATAGGTCGCTGCCGATAAGTTCGACACCGAATTCCCTACCGAGAAAACTTGACGTGTTGGATCCACATTGTCCGGGCTCAGTGACAAGTGTGGATCTTCCGGGCTGTCCGGTGACCCCACGTGATACCAATTGCCGCTGGCGGATCCGGCCACATCAAAGTTAATCCCTCCGCAGAGCGGAGCGACTGTGCGGGGCTGCAATCCATCAAAACGTCCTAATTTAGCTTCCATGGATGCTTTTGGACCAGACGTAAAGTAATCGATCGGGCAGACCGTGAGGGCCTGCTGGCTGTAATGGCGTGACGGGGAAATAAACGTGAGGGGAGTGATTCGGTCATCGTACGAGCCAAAATCAAACGCCCCCGACGTCGCTGCTGTGCCCAGCAGTTCGCCTTCCTGTATCACGATATTGGTAGGTTTATCGCACCGACGATATGTTGCGCCTGTGGTGTAGGTGTAGCAATTTTGATCCACACTCCCCACTTTGGCAAGCAATGCAGGCGACAATGTTCGTACATGGCTAAAATAGGATTCCACATTACGACAGGCGTAAAAATAGATGGCGTAATCCGAATACACAGGGTTTGCATTCAAATACTCCGTGGATGCGATATCGATGATATGAATCGTTGTCGGGGCATATAAAGGCGGTGTCACCACGGTCGTTGTCGAAGGATAGAAATAGAGATGGTCACTGGGAAACGTATGCGGCGGCGGAGAATGATTCCCCAAGGGCACAATCGAAATGATTTGGCTTAAGTCCGTTGGCAGGGTGCCGTAAATGGCCCCATTGCTGCACACTGGCAGCGTGGCAGCCACATTGGTTCCGACGGCGTTGGCGGGATCGGCCGCACCGGCCTTATTAATGACTTCCGCTCCACGCTCAGCCACGGCGTTCCCCAGCCCAAAACGAAGTCCTGCACCGCAAGGAGCGGCAAGTCCGGTGGCCATAAGCACGATAAAGGCGAAACGGTTCATTAGAAGAGGTGCACCAGCAAAGCCGTATTTAACACAAAATCCAGGCTGGATTGGGAGACTTGGGTTTTCTTTTCATGCAGGGCAATGACATAGGGACCGATGTCGACATCGAGGGAAATGCGTGGCGTCACATGATATTCCATGCCTCCGGCGACCCCGGCCGCAAACCCATCCACACGATAGTCTGATCGTTCCGGAGTTGCTGTGGCGCGCGCGATTTCGGGCGCGATATACAACGGGAATCGCCGTTCGGTACGAAAAAACCGATACGCTCGCACCCCAAATACCTTCGACTTCACATTCCCATAGTCGCTGGTGGCTGAGCCCTGCTGATACCGTCCTTCCACGGCCCATCGCGACCGGAAGTTCCAGCGGAATTGCGCCCCGGTGTAATTGATGCCGAGGGCCATGCGGTGCGTAGAGACAGGAGCTGGCGCATTCACGAAGGTGTGGTCAGGGGCATCCAAAAGCGCCGGAAGAGGATCGGGTTCATTCGCTTGTCCGAATCCGGGGTATCGCAGCAGGAGGCCTGCTGCCAGAGTCAAAAGGACAATGTTGGGGCGCACATTTAAAAGTATCCCCAACAACGGTCGAATGCAAGGAAAGGATCGGGCTTATTTTGGTTGATGTTGATTGAGGCCTGTCCAGCCGGGGGTTCCGCTGATTTCGCGGAATTTGACTGTCTCTGCGCCTCGTTTTACAGCAGCGGCCAGGATGATATCTTTGCCATCACAGGGCACGCGGGAACCGGTGACCTCGACCCGATCCTGGGCCTTGAGTTGGACGGGAAGGTGTTCGACATACCAGGTCGGTCCCAGATGAACGGGGATTGTTTCGGTATCGGTTTTTAAAATCATGTGGATGCCGTATCCCATGCCTTTCATCGGGATCATTTTTTCAACGCGCTGAACGGTTCCTTTGACGGTGACAACCTTTTTGGCATCGTAAAGGCGACAGTAGGCGCTTTCGGGTTCCCACCCTGGGGTGCCTTGCCAGCGAACGGGGGAGTCTGCAAAACTGTGTCCGACAAAAAGAAGCCCTATACCTATTAATAGGAACAGCCCTCTGCGTATGGTCATGAGAATACCCTCCATATTCCAATCCTACTAATTTTTTATTTTAATACCCTTATGAGACAAACCTGTACCAAGTGCCGCCAGCCCTTTAAAGAAGGCGATCGCATCCGCGCCCTCGTACTTTCAGTCTACCATGAGATCCCTAGCTCCATTTCCTACGCCATTGAAAAGCCCTCCGACTGCCTTTCTATGGAGCACGTAGAATGTCCCGATACCAACCGTTAAAATAGTCAAAAAACCGATTTTTGGATGACCAGCCGTTCTAAGCAGACTATTAAAAAACAGATCTATTTATAGATATGTTTTTTAATAGCATGACATATTTTGTTAAGCCTCTTAGCAGGTGTTTACCGCTTCATTTGGTTATTGCGGGTTTTTGGGGGTCGTGATACCCCTAGAACGAAGCAAGGGAGGCAATACCATGGAAGTCATACCCATAGCCCAGAATCTCTGGTTTGAAGAAGATCCCCGCGGCGCCACCTTAACATGCCAGGCCGGGGAAGGCGACACGGCCACCTACTTCCATGTCGGTATTAGCCATCAATCCCTTTTAGAAATGAACCATGCCCTTGCCACCGCCACGCCTAACTGGATTATCCGGGATGGCAGCTTTGTAGTCCAAGGCGATAAAGAAGCCCTCACCCTGCGTTTCTGTACCCGGGAAGGCAACGTCCTGGAAGCCCAGCTCTCGCTCTATGGCCTGGAGCTCAAAGCCTTCCGCTGGGCGATTAACGCCTTTGCTCTCCGTCGAAGCGCCCTCCTGAACTAAACGTCCCTGCATCGTCTTCTCCGACGACAAAAAAGTCGTTGACACCCTCTTACCGTCGATATAGAATCTAGCCGATTCTAAAAATGGAAGTTCATTCGACGAGGAGGTGACTCAAACATGGCAGAGAAAGTGGCGAAAGCAGGCGTGAAACGGCAGGATGGCTATCTGTATTTCATCGATAAGCAAGGCGATGTGTCTCGTGCGAAAATGGCCCGCGGCGGTAAAAAGGGTGGGAAGCCTGAGAAAGTGGCAAAAGTCGGCGTGAAGAAAGCGTCCGGTTATTTGTACTTCTTGGACAAAGCAGGAGATGTCTCCCGCGCGAAGATGAAGAGAAGGTAATTTTTAGCTCTTATTCTTTACGAAAAAACCCTCATCACGTGAACCGTGATGGGGGTTTTTGTTTGTGCTAAAATTCCTCCACTATGCCCGCAGAATTTTCCAAAGACACCGACGGTTTTCTCGCCAAGCATTTTGACCGTCATATCTCCGGCGCGATCAGCCGCCAGCTGATAAAAACCCCAATCACTCCCAATCAGATTACAGTGGCTGTTACGCTGCTGGGCGTCTATGCGGGGACGGTCATGGCGCAACCCAATGCCCGAGCACGTGTGATCGGCTCTTTTCTTTTTTTGCTTACCTCGATATTGGACGGATGTGATGGCGAAGTCGCTCGCGCGAAAAAAATGTTTTCGAAACTGGGCGGCTGGCTCGATTTGTGGGGCGATAACGTCGTGCATATCGCCGTGTTTTACGGACTGGGCCTGGGTTTGGCGGAAGAGTATCACAATTCTACCTATCAGACCTTGGGTGCCATTGCAGCGGTGGGAACATTTGTGGCTGCTGCGCTCGCCAGCTGGCAGACGTATCGGGCCGGAAAAAGCTCGTTTACCTCCGTTGCTGGTGATGCTCGATCTCAACCGCCCACCGGTTGGAAACAAACGCTCGTGAGACTCAGTGATGCACTAGCCAGGCGTGATTTTATCTACGGGGTTGTGGTGTTGGCATTGATCGATCAACTGCACTGGTTTTTATGGGCGACCGCTCTGGGCGTAACGGTCTATGTCGTTGTTCTTCTCCTGCTAGCGCTTGTTCTTCCGGCTCATCGTTCATGAAAATCATCCGAATGCTCGGGGGTCTTTTAGGGCTGGCCCTCATTGGTTTTCTCATTCATGAGGTTGGCTGGGCATCCGTTCGCGAAACACTCGGATGGTTGGGCTGGCGTTATGTCATCGTTCTGGCTTACCCCATCACCTGGATCGCCCTGAATACGCTGGGAACACAGGCGGCTTTTCCCAGGAAGCCTGCCGCATTGTCTTATTTCAAACTTCTCCAGATTCGTTTGGCGGGAGAATCGTTTAACTCGCTTCTTCCATCGGGCTATGTGGGCGGAGAGCCCTTAAAAGTAAAGTTGCTCGCGCGCTATATGTCTCTGCGGGAAGCCACCACGGGGATTTTGGTTGCTAAAGCGGCGCAGAGCGTTGCGCTTGTGATCTTTGTCTCATTGGGTTTGACGTTGGGTCGTGATGGCTCGATATTTCACCATCGTGCGACCATGATCGCATTAGGGCTACTGACGCTGGGTATCGGCATTTTCGTGTATTTGCTCGGACATCAATCGTTTAGTGCGCTGGGTCGCTTTCTGCATCGTCTTACGGGACATCCCTGGCTGCAGGCGCAGGAGCAACGGTTAAAAGCGCTGGACGAGTCGTTGGGCGCGTTCTATCGGGAGGGGAAAAGCGATTTTGCGATGAGCACGGTGTGGCATCTTGGAGGCTGGTTGGCAGGGGCGTTGGAAGTCGCACTCATCTTCTCTCTGGTAGGACATCCTCTGCCGTGGACGCAGGCGTGGTTTATCGGGGCACTGGCTCAGTTGGCTGCAATCGTGGGGCTGTTGTCTCCGGCCAGCGTGGGGTTTTATGAAGGCGGCCATACGATGGCGGCTAAACTTTTGGGTTTGCCGGCTGCCCTGGGACTGGGCGTTAGTTTAATTCGCCGGGTTCGTGAAATGGCCTGGAATGTCGTGGGTGTCAGTCTCTTCTGGCGTCTGTCGAAAGACCAACCAAAGGCTTAGGCGAGCGCGGGCGCTTCTTTCGGGGTCCCGGGAAGCGTGACAGCCACTTCCTGGAAACCGCGTAGATTGGATTCGTAGGCCGCACACATCAGTCCCACGCACCATCCTGCTTCTTTAAAGTTCTTCCCGCGTTCTGCGGGATTTTTTATTTCCTCAATAAAATCTGGCAGCATTCGTTTAAACCAATCGGCGTGATGCGATCCGGCAGAAAGAGCGGACTCAAACGTAATTTCTTCACGGTGGCCGTCGTGCGTTGTCAAAAGCAGCCGATCGTCATCGATGAGGAGCGTCCCGTTCTGGCCGTGGACGATCGCCGAGTTGCGGCGCATTTTGGCTTTCCAGGTGAGGTGGATGTAGCCGTCAGCTTCGGGGAATTGAATAATGGTTTGCACAGCGTCTTCCAGAGCGTTGGAAACCTCTGGGTCGGTGTGCATCTTCGCCACAACGCTAGTCGGCTGAGCCCCTACGAGGTTAAGCAGGAGATAAAACGCATGCCACCCGTGATCCACCAGAATCCCGCCGCCGGCGACGTCACGGTTTTTGCGCCAGTCTTCGGCCGGTTGTGCCGAGCCCTGAGCCGCGCCCAAGGCGGCCCCTTTGCAGTGCGAATCACGCAGTGTAAAAATTTCCACATGCCAGACCTGACCGATACGACCCTGGTCGATCCATTCGAAAGCTTTTTCATAGATGGGCGCGTACTTCCAGTTGTGTACGGTGAAAACGGTTTTATCTGACTTCTGAACGTGTTTGGCCAGGAGATGATAATCTCCGGCGTGTAGTGAAAGTGGTTTTTCGCAGAGCACATGGAGACCCTGTTGTATACAGGCCTGTGCGAGTTTGACATGGGAAGAGGGGGGCGTGCAGATGTCGACGAAATCGAGCTTTTCGCCTTTTAGAAGATCTTCCACGAAGGAATAACAATGGATCTCGGGGTTCAAGGCTTGTGCCGCCTTCTGACGTTCCACGGACGAATCCACGATGGCAACAATTTCAGCGTCCGGCGATTCGGCGTAGGCCGGCCAGTGGCCGTTCTGAGCCACCATGCCGAATCCGATCATTGCCCCTTTGAGTTTGCTCATCGTATCACCTCTAGAGTCCGGCCGCTGTCAGTGCTTCATCAATAAGGGCCACGCCTTCGCGCGCTTCGGCTTCCGTCAGGGTCAGCGGCGGATGGATGCGAACCCGAGGCGAATAGCTCATCAAAACAATTCCGCGCTTTAGACCTTCGGTGAAAAATTTCTCGCAGCTCGCTTTATCAAGGAGCTCTTTGGTTTTGCGATCTTTCACCAAGTCCATGCCAATCAAAAGGCCGCGCCCGCGAACGTCGCCGATACAGGCATGTTTATTCTGCAATTCTTTTAAGCTGTCGAGGAGTACTTTTCCGACGCGCGCGCTGTTGTCTGCCAGTTTGTCGTCCACAATTGTTTGCACGGCAGCGAGGCACGCCGCTGCGGCTAAAGGATTGCCGCCGTAGCTTGAAGAGGAAGCGCTGGGGAGTGACCAGGGTTTGGCTTGTGCGAGCGCATCGGTGGTGATCACAACACTGACAGGAAACCCGCCCGCAATGCCCTTGCCTGCGGTCATAATGTCCGGGATAACGTTGTCGTAATTGGAGCCAAACATCATCCCCGTGCGGCCGAAACCGGTAATCATTTCGTCGGCGATGAGGAGCGCCTCATTTTCGCGTGCCACTTCTTTTAAGGCTTTCATGTAGCCATCGGGCGGAATAATGTTACCCGCCGTGCCTTGAATGGGCTCGGCAATAATGGCGGCGACTTGGCCCGGGGCTTCCGATTTAATTTGTTTGCGCAGTGCTTCGATATCGCCATAAGGCGCCTGGTGGAATCCCGGCGGGTACGGGCCGACGTCATTTTTCCAGTCGACGCAGGACAGCGGGAGTACACCGTTGGATTTGCCGTGATAACCGCCGGAGAATCCAAAGATGTGCGATTTTTTGGTGACGGACTTTGCCAATTTAAATGCGGATTCGACGGCTTCAGTCCCGGCGCAAAACATCTGGGTGCGCGTGAGACCTTTCGGCGTGATCGATGCAATGAGTTTGAGGAGATCCAGACGTGCCTGGCTGGTGTAGCTGCCTACTGTAATTTTTTTTAGTTGGGTGATGAGGGCTTCGTTGTATTTGGGATGCGAGTAGCCCAGGCTGGCGACAGACACGCCCACATTAAAATCGAGATAGCTGTTTCCATCCACATCCGTAAAGCGTGCCCCTTGGCCTTTTTCCACGGTGAGTTGGGACAGGAGTGCAATGGACTGAATGCCCGGAGCAATATACTGCTGCTCTTCCTGGAAGAGGGCTTTGGACTTGGGTCCGGGCCAGGTATTCAGCGGTTTCTTACCGGCTGAGGCTTCTGGTTTTGAGGGTGTGTTCGTTGGCATAGTAGGTTTCCTTTAGCATCTGTGCGATCGCATGGGCTGCCGCGCCGCGGCAGGGAGCAAACGATGGCCAGTCATTGAGATCGATTAACGTAATGTCGCCTTCCGGAGAAATGATGGCATCACCACCATAGACGGTAACGCCCATCGCTTCAGCGGCTTTCTCCGCCATGGTGCGAAGGCTTTCTTCATCAAAAGGGTGGCCGTAGGAATCTTTGGGATAGTACGGCCAGAAAAAGGCGGTGCCGCGCACACCGTAAAATTTCACTTCATCTCCCGGGCGGTGTTCCTGCAGCACGACGGAAGGAATATGCCGGGTCCGGAAGCTTTCCAGCGCGCCGGGGAGTTCTTCCACGCGTTCGATGCGAACGACATCACCGGCCTGCATGGCATGCACATCGCCGCGTTTCACCCAGGCCGCGCCCTGACGTAAGAGCGACGTGCCATCAGACACGTTGGCCCCGAGAGCGGTACTCAGCATCACGCTCTGTGGAAACGGCAGCTGATTCTCACGCAGGATCGTGCAGAGCGTATCGCGGTAAGTATTTCGTGAGGCCTGCGGGTTATTCAAAATAAACACACCTTCTTTTTGCCATTCTGTGAGCTCCGCAACGGCTTTCGGGCCCTGACACATCGAGAAGAGGAGCGGGTATTGGCTGCGAATGGCTCGTGCTTCTTCCAGGGACACCAGTTTGGCGTGAATGTCGAGACGTTCGAGCGCCTGCCCCACCAGGCGCAGAATGAGCGCGTCGTTGGACGTGTGGCGTCCCGGGGAATAGTCCGGTTCTCGATAGATGCCTAAGAAAGTTAACGACATAAAAATTTTTCCGCCGTTTGAATGTCTTGCGGCCGGTCTACATCAATGACGGCGGCCACAGGGGCGCCGTAGAAACGGTATCCGAAACGCAGCAAATAGCCAAGCAGCTGGCGCAAGGCCGTAAAGTCTTTCGTCAGAACCGTGGTCTTTTCTTTGGCGATCGTGGGATTGACCCAGTAGAAGCCGGAGGTCACGTACGTGCTGTCAAAGCCGTTGTTGGTCATCGCTAAAATTTCAAAGGCGCCGGGGTTTTCTTCGATTCGGTCCGGCATCAGTCCGGTCCCTTCGTTGCCGCGCATCGCCACACGCAGGGGTTTTTCATCATCAATCACGTCTGTCAGACCTAACACAACGTCAGACGCATTAAAGAGTTTCGCTTTCCGGACAAATTCCTGATACGTCGACGGCGCGCACACCGAGTCCACGGTGGTCACGAGCACCGGGTCCGACGTTTTCTGTGCGAGGCGCTCGAGAACAATCAAAAAGCTATGCATCGAGGACGGAGTCGTCTGGATAATCCAGTCCATCGTGAGGGGTCGCTTCTGCGCCTCCACATAGGCCGGGACGTCGCGTGCGGCTTCGTTGACGATACAAGTGATCTGCGTGACTCCCGCTGCGGTTAGGCCGTCCAACACAAAATCGATCAGCGTACGTCCTGCCACCGGAGTCAATGCCTTGGGAATTTTTTTCCCGAGGCGTTCCCCCCAGCCGGCGGCGATGATGCCCGCGTACATCAGGCGATTTCCTGTTCCAAAGAACGTTTCGGCGCGTGATCGTTGAGATCGGTCAGGCTGTAGAGTGTCACATCGACCTGCGTAGGGTCCGGGCAATAGCGCTGCGTATCGCCGACCATCCAAAACGTTTTCATTCCGCACTTTTTGGCGGGGACAATGTCGCGCTCAAACGAATCTCCCACAAAGCCGATGTGGCTGGGGGAGAGTTTCAGCGCATGGGCCGCTTTTTCAAAGAGTCGGGCATCCGGTTTTTTCATGCCGACCTGCATCGAATCGTAAATCACGCTCAAGTAGGGGCTCAGTCCAAATTCCTGGCAGAGTGTTTCCACGTTGCCGTAAAAATTCGAAATGATGCCCATTTTGTAGCCGTTTTGATGCAATCGTTCCAAAATATGTCGGTTGCGGTGAAGGACCCGCTCGGTCGGGTGGATAAAGGCTTCTGCCGCTTCCAACGCCTTGGCCGGATTTTTGAGGCCTAATTTTTCAAATTGCCAGTTGGCATGGCGCACCATCATGGTGCGTAAATCGGCTTTTTTCATGGCCAAATCGGCTTCCGCCTGCTCATCGGCCCAGTAAAAAGCCTCTTTGATGCGGGGTTTGGGGACGTTCCCCAGACCGATTTGTTCATAAATAAGGTAGAAACGGTCCAGCCAGTGGCCGCCGTCCGAGTCCAGAGTGCCGCCAAAATCAAATAAAAAAGCTGAAATCATATCTAAAAATAAGCTGGAATCAAGAATTTCTATGACTGAGTGGAGTACGGTAATTTTAGGATTTTCCGTCTCAACTGTCAATATAGTTGCTTGGATTGCTCAGAGGTGAAATGCTAAAATCCCGACACTTTTATGCGATCCAAAAAGTCCGAACTTTTGTTCAAAAAGTCTCAGGAAGTACTGGTCGGTGGGGTGAATTCGCCTGTCCGGTCCTTTAAATCTGTGGGGGGGACACCGCGTTTCATGACCAAGGGCAAAGGTCCCTGGATCTGGGATGCCGATGGCAAGCGCTATATCGATTTTTGTAACTCCTGGGGCGCTTCCATTTTGGGTCATGCGCCTACGGCTGTCATCTCGGCCATTACCCGTGCGGCCAAACGCGGAACCAGTTTTGGTGCACCCACGGAACAGGAACTCACCCTGGCGCTTCTGATTCAGAAAGCGTTTCCATCCATGCAGAAGATGCGCTTGGTTAGTTCTGGAACGGAAGCGGTGATGTCAGCCATTCGCGTCGCTCGCGCCGCCACTCAACGCGAAACGATTGTCAAATTTTCGGGATGCTATCACGGTCACGCCGATTCGCTCTTGGTGAAAGCCGGTTCAGGCGTGCTCACGCTGTCCATGCCCGATTCAGCGGGTGTTCCCTCTGCTCTGGCGCAACGCACGCGCGTTCTTCCCTACAACGATATGGATGCGGTCAAAGATCTGTTCCGCCGCGAAGGCCAGGCGATTGCGGCTGTCATTGTCGAGCCGATCGCTGCGAATATGGGGCTTGTCCCGCCCCGGCCGGGTTTTCTCGAAGAACTCCGTGCGGTGACCTCGCAGTTTGGCGCTCTGCTCATTTTTGATGAAGTGATCTCCGGATTCCGCGCTGGCTTCGGCGGAGCCCAGGCGCTCTATAAAATCACGCCGGATCTGACTTGTCTCGGAAAAATTGCTGGCGGCGGACTGCCGCTGGCGGCCTACGGTGGACGCCGTGATGTCATGGAATGGGTTGCCCCGATGGGGCCGGTCTATCAAGCAGGAACACTCTCGGGAAATCCGGTCGCCGTCGCCGCCGGAATCTCAGTGCTCTCTACGCTCAAATCGCGTTCACCGTACAAAGCACTGGAAGCATTAACGGAGAAATTTTGCGCCCAGCTCGAAAAAATTTCTCAAAAACACGGTCACGCCGTTCGTGTGAACCGGCTGGGCTCGATGTTTACGCTCTTTTTCAATAACGCCCCCGTGGTCGATCTGACCAGCGTGCAGCGTTCAAATTCGGGCGTGTACGGTGTTTTCTTCCAGGCACTGTTGGAACGTGGCGTGTACTTGCCGCCGTCGCCGTACGAAACTGCTTTCATTACGACCGCACACTCTGGCGGCATTCTTAAAAAAGCACTCAAGGAAATCGATAAAGTTATGAAAAAGCTCCCGTCCAATGGTTGATATTCTCCCGTTTCCCGCTATCCGTTATAACCTGAATAAAGTGGCGAACCTCTCGAAGGTGGTGTGTCCGCCTTACGATGTGATCGCAACCCCGGAATACCACAAGCTGCTGGAACGCAGCCCTGAAAATTTAGTCCGCATCGAGCTTCCGCTCTCCAAAGGCAAGACCGATCGTTATGCCGAAGCGGCGAAATACTGGAAGCGCTGGCAGCGCGAACGCGTGCTGACCCAGGACAAAGAGCCGTCGTTCTACGGGTACGAGCAGCGCTTCACTGTGGGCACTGATGTGTTCACCCGTCGCGGATTCTTTGCCGCCATGCGTATCGAACGGCCCGGCAAAGGCCACGTCCGCCCGCACGAACGGACCTTCCCCAAGCACAAAGAAGACCGTCTGAAGTTGATGCGTGCGACCCATGCCAATGTCAGCCCGATTTTTGGAATTTTCTTCGACCGTCAGCGCAAAGCGCAGCAGCTGATCGATGACCGCATGTCCGGCAAGCCGGTGGCCGTGAGCCGTGACGACAAAGGCGTGACACACCGTCTCTGGCGTTGGCACGACAAAGAAGCGATCAAAACGCTCACTCAGGTCCTGCGCGTGGAAGACGTGCTCATCGCCGATGGCCACCATCGCTATGAAACCTCATGGAATTACGCCGTCGAACAAGACGCCAAGGATCGCTCGGCCAACAAGCGCCGCCGCGCGTATAAGTACGTGATGATTTTCCTCTGCCCGCTCGGTGACCCCGGGCTTGTCATTCAGCCGACCCATCGCTCCGTGCGCTGGGACGCGTCGTTTGAGGAATGGCAGAAACGTATCAGCAGCGACGCCACAATGCAGCCCGTCGATAGTTTTAACGGTCTCTTATCAAAGCTTCGCAGCGCCGGGGATCAGGCCGTGCTCGGTATGATTATGGAGGGCGGCCGTCTCTTCTGGCTCAAGCCCAAATCCAAGGCGAGTACCCTGCCGGTGGTTCATTTGCATGACCGTATTCTTAAAAACATTCCGTTGGAGAACATTACCTACAGTCAAGATCCGCGCCAGATGATTCAGAACATTCATCGCTCGGAAGCCAATGTGGCGTTCCTTCTGCCGCCGCCCAACAAAGCAGTTTTCGCACAGATCTGCCGCGCCGGCCAGCTCCTGCCACAGAAATCGACCTACTTCTATCCGAAGATTGGTACCGGTTTCGTTATGCGTTCCCTCGATGGGAATGTGTAAAATAAAAGGGTGTATCCCTCACTAACCCAGTTCCAGCAGTGGTCCTCTCAGTATAAAGCCATCCCCGTATGGATGGAACCGGATCTTCCGCCCGGTGACATTCTGCCCTGGGTGCATGCGCTTCTGGGCTCGCAGCAGAAATTCTTTTTCCTTCACAGTGCCTCTCACGGTCCTCAATCCCGCTACTCCTATTTTGGACTTGAATCCCCACGCTATCAGGTCTCGACGGACAACGGCAGCCTGATCGTTCGTTACCTGCCGGTCCATGGGGACCGTTTTGAATCGCTCAAGATCGGCAATCCCTTTAAACGGTTTGAGGAATGGTTCGGCCGATGGAACGCGCCGCACGTGGGTGCGCTGCCTCCGTTTTGGGGCGGCCTGGTTGGTTATTTCGGTTACGAAACGGCACGCTACTTTGATCCCAAGATGGCCGCCATCTTCCAACAAAAACGGCCGGAGACGGAATCGACGGCCACAGAAGGATTCCCCGATTTTGAGTTCGGTCTCTTTGATATGGTGGCCGCCGTGGACCATGCCCGTAATCGCTTGTGGCTGGTGCATACGGTTCTTCTTCCCGAACGGCGCACCTCGCCGGTCCAGCTGGAAAAAATTTACCGTACTGCACAAGACCGTTTGCGCCGCCAGGCCGTGCGTCTGCAGCGTGCGTTGCGTCACGGCAAAGGCTGGGGCCATTTTGAATCCGCGAACATCCGCACGAACCGCTCGGAAGCGTCCTATTCGCTCATGGTGCGCCGCGCCAAAGGCCACATCAGCGCGGGCGATATGTATCAGGCGAATTTAAGCCATAGTTTTTCCGGTGTCTGGAGCGGTGACCCTTGGAGTCTCTACCGAACGCTCACCACGATTAACCCGTCGCCCTACGCGTCGCTCTGGCGGATGGGTCCGCGCTGGATGGTGAGCGCTTCCCCGGAACTCTTGATTCGCAAGGAACAGGATCTCGTGGAAACGCGTCCCATCGCGGGCACCTTCCCGCGAGGCCGTGATCCCTTTGCCAACGAGCGCACACAAAAAGCACTGCCGACGGATGTCAAAGAACGTGCTGAGCACGTCATGATGGTAGATATGGAGCGCAACGATTTAAGCCGTGTGTGTGCATCGCCGAGCGTGCATGTGGAAGAAGCATTGGCGGTTGAAGCGTACTCTCATGTGTATCACTTAGTCTCGGATATTCGCGGGCGTCTGGCGTCGGGGAAAACATGGGGGGATGTGCTTCGCGCGAGTTTTCCAGGCGGAACGATTACGGGCTGCCCAAAATGGCGCTGCATGGAAATTATTCATAAACTCGAGGGGCAGTCGCGTGGACCCTACTGCGGCTCGCTGGGCTGGATTGGATTTAATGGCGATATGACGATGAATATCTTAATCCGCACGCTGTTTCTCGACCGCGGCCGCCTGCGCTTTCCCGTGGGGGCTGGTATTGTGGCCGATTCCAAACCGAGCAAAGAATATCAGGAGACGCTGCACAAGGCAGGCGCACTACTTCAGGCACTTAAAGGGCGCGATGCCTCGGTGCTGCCATTCCAAGAGGGGTTCCACCATGAAAAATAAATTTGCCGGATATGCTGTAGTGGCTGCATTTTTCCTGACCGTGCATGCCGAGGCTGTAACTCCGGTGCGCGCGCTTCCGGGTGTTGTGGATGCGCCTCCGCCTCAGGCCGCGCCTGCCGCTTCGGCGCCGACCCCGGCAGTTCCCGCCTCAGCACTGTCTGAATCGGAAAATGCACTCTACGAACAAGTGCGGCTGCTGAACCAGATTCCCGATGAACAATTAGATGATCAGGTGGATCCCACTCTCTCTATCTTGCGGAAAATTTACGATCAAGACGGGCCGCTTTATCCCTATCTCAAAAAACTGCTGGGTCGTGCGGATGTGCGCGGACCGCTGCGCCCCGGGACCAAAGCGGTGCTTGCGTCTCTTTTGTCGGAACGCTGGGACACGTTTAATTTGTCAGGGAACTTGTGGCTGGCGGCACTCAATTCACCCAATGTTGAGCTGCGACGCCGCGCGCGTCAACGGTTGGTGTCTTTCATTCAGCCCGCACATCTTCCGGTGTTGATTAACTTACTCAAGGTGCCCGGGCCGAACATTGCGGCCTATGAAGTACTTCAGGAAGTCACCGGACAGTCGCTCGAACCCAGTGTCGCCAGCTGGAAAAATTGGTGGGCGTCGACCCATGGCCAGATGGATCTGGTCGCTCATCTGATTGGCAATACGGAGCTCTTTTTGCACTCCAATCCAGTGAAGCCGTTTCCCTGGCAGACCTTCTGGTATGTGCCGGAGAACATCCGCAACACGTCGGATGCCTACGCCAAGCGCTCAGAAAAAGAACAAATGGCCGTCAGTCAGTGGAATCAGACCGCCCGCGGTGATGCAAAACATTTTCTGGACCAGTGGGGTATTGTAAAACCGGCACTGGATCATGTGAAACACCAACCAGACGAACGGGTGACGGCCTTTTTTGAAAAGCTGCTTTCAGATCCAGGCCTCGGGGATTATGCCAGCGTTATTCTGGCATGGCGCGGCAGCAAAGCGTCTCTCAAAGTCATTCAAGACGCCTATGCGCAGTATCCGTCTCCCGGCCGTGCGCTCGGGCGTGGATCGCTGGGTGATGCCACTGTTTTTGGCGATCTTTTAAAGTTGATTGAGCAGTCTCCATTGCCGCTCTCGCAGGGAATAATGGATCAGAACCTGCATGCCACCGTCGATGGATTGCGTGCGACCGGGCAATTATCGGCTGAGCAAGTGTTTGAATTTCTGACCCGTCAAGATTTTGGTCTGGTGTCCGCAGCGACAAAATCGGAGCGCAAAAAAGCGGTCAAAGCCGCTCGGCGCTGGTACGAGCAGAATGCATCGAACCTCATTTATGATGCCACCCGCGGGACCTTTAATATTCCCGTCTCGAAGTGAAGCTGCCCTCTAAACTCAACTCCCAGAAAGTCTGGCTTAACAACAGACTCCTGCCGGCTTCCCGCGCCGCGGTCTCTGTTTTTGACCATGGATTCCTGTACGGCGATGGCATCTACGAAACGGTGCATGCGTATGGCGGCCGTATTTTTCATTGGGCGACCCACTTTAAGCGTCTCCACCAATCGGCCCGATTGATCGGACTCCAGGTGCCCTGGTCATCGCGTGCACTCGAGATGGCCATCCACCGAGTGCTCCAGGCGAACCATCGTCCCAATGGATCCGTGCGGATCACGGTGACAAGGGGTCCTGGAGCGCTTGGCCTAAACCCCGCGCTTTGTCCCAAGCCGACGCTCGTGATGCAGCTCCATCCCGACCGCATTCTGGATCCCTACTGGGAAAAAGGGGTCACGATTGGCATTCCGAAAGTCCGCCGCAACCCCAAAGAAGCCCTCAATCCACAGATCAAAGCGACCAGTTCCCTGAATACCATTCTGGCCCGAATGGAAGCGGAAAAGATGAGGGTCTTTGAGGTCGTTCTTTTAAACATTCAGGGGTATCTTACGGAAGGAACGACGTCCAATATCTTTTGGGTTCGCAAGGGTGTTCTTTATACTCCTGCACTTTCCAATGGACTTCTGGAAGGTGTGACGCGCTCGGCTGTCTTGTCTCTGGCTCGGAAGACCAAGGTCGCGGTTCGTGAAGGAAACTACCGGGCGAGTGACCTGTCGCAGGCCAATGAATGCTTTTTGAGCAGTACCACGATGGAAATCATGCCGGTTATTCGTATTGTTTCTGCAGGGCGTAGCAAAACCATTCATGACGGCGTTCCTGGCCCGATGACCCGCCGCCTGCAGGCGCTCTTCCGTTCCCTCGTCGCACACGAAACAAAACTGTTATAATTTGACCTCAAAATCTTCCAAAAAGGACTCAAGAACCATGGCTGACGTCAAGAAACTCAAGCTCGGCTTTCCCAAAGGAAGCCTTCAGGAATCGACCGTTGAAATTTTTAAGCGTGCGGGCATCCGCGTGCATACCTCCGAACGTTCCTATTTCCCGTCGTCAGATGATGATGAACTCGATATCATGCTCGTTCGTTCCCAGGAAATGGCGCGCTATGTGGCCGACGGCGTCTTTGACGCCGGCTTGACCGGTCACGATTGGGTGCAGGAATCTGGCGCGAAAGTTCACGAAGTCTGCGAGTTGCTTTACGCCAAAAGCGGATTCCGTCCGGTGCGTTGGGTGCTCTGCGTCCCCAATGATTCGCCGGTAAAATCGGTAAAAGATTTAGAAGGCAAACGCATCGCGACCGAGCTCGTGGGCGTTACCAAAAAATATTTGGCCCAACACGGCGTGAAAGCCGATGTGGAATTTTCCTGGGGAGCGACCGAAGCCAAAGCAGGTTTTCTCGTGGATGCGATTGTGGAGTTGACCGAAACCGGCAGCTCGCTACGCGCCAACAAGCTGCGCATCGTCGATGAACTCCTGACCTCCAGCACGCGTTTTATCGCCAATGAAAACGCTTGGAAAGACACCTGGAAGAAAGAAAAGATGGAAAACCTGGCGATGCTGCTTCAGGGCGCGCTCGCGGCCGAAGGCATGGTCGGTCTCAAAATGAATGTGGAACAGAAAAATCTTCCGCAACTCATGAAAATTCTTCCAGCGATGAAAAAACCGACGATCTCTAGCCTGACAGATGATGGCTGGTCGGCGATTGAAGTCATTATTGAAGAAAAAACAGTGAAGCGGCTCATCCCGCAGCTTAAACGCGCCGGTGCGCAGGGGATTATTGAGTATTCACTGAACAAAGTCATTCCTTAACACGAACGCCGGATTGCCGCATCAGGGTTAATGCGAAAGATCCTTCCTTACTTCCTTGTTCTGTTTGCACTGGCGGCGCTGGTTGTCAGCGGTGTGCTGTTTTTAAATCCGGAGCGCTTCCGGACACAGATTACCGCCAGTCTGTCCCAGCGTCTCAAGCATAAGGTCGTTATCGGGAAAATCGAAGCAGCGTATTTCCCTCCCAGCCTTCACCTCCACCATATCGTTGTGCTTAATGCTTCAGAAGACAAACCACTTCTGCAGGCCGAAGATGTCTACGTGCAGATTGCCTGGAAGCAAATACTCCATAAGCGTTTCGTTCCTGATCGTCTTCGCTTTGATCATTGGTTGCTTTATGCCGAGCGGCGCCAGGACGGATCCTGGGATTGGGGGGAGTGGCTTAATCCGGCGTCTTCGCTCGACTCGACTGATGGGTGGCCGCTGGATGTCGTGTCGTTTGAAAACGGTGAGTGCCATCTGACGGACCCCTATGCAAGCTCCTCCGCGCTTGTGGTACGTTCGATATCTGCTGAGTTGCGTCGGAAAAATCGATTTGCCAAGGTCTCCGGGCTTCTTCAAGATCTGCCGGCGCCGGTGCGCGTGAGTTTTGAAGGGGCGGGTCAGTTTGTTGTTGCGCCGGAATGGAAAGGGGCCCTGCAGTTATCGGCCGATAATCAGGATCTTGTCGTGCATCTCGACCGGCAGCCGTCACAGCTCGTGGGGCGAATAGAATCCAAGGCCTGGCCTGCGGACATTGTGTATACGCTCTTCAAGTTTTATGCACGACAAAGTACGCCGATCCATGCCTCGGTGCCCGCGCAAAATTGGAACGGCCAGTTTAGCGTCTTTGCCTCCAGCCTGGTCTTTACACAGTCGTTCGAAGCGGGGTCCGGACGAGTGGAATCGCAAGGCCGTGTGAACTATAGTGCGGCGGGACCACAACTGCATCTGGAATGGGCGCTGAAAGATGTTCAGGTGTTACCGTTTGAACAGATGCTGGGGTGGTCGACGGCTTGGACAGGCGCGCTGACAGGCATTGGTCAGGCGGATCTCGTGTTATCGAGCGCCTCCTGGTCAACGTTGCAGGGTCAGGGCGCTTTGGCGCTTTCCAACGGACAATTTCGATGGACGCAAACGCTCACCAAGAGTTTAGCCAAAGCGCATCTCATGGCCTACATGAAGAAAAAATATCCCGATCTCCTCACCAGCGGCTTGCCTGTGCGTAAAGCGTCGGGACGTTGGCAGGCCAGTGCGGGTCAGATCACGGTGGACGATGGCTTTGTGGATTTTGGAGAACTTCAGGTGGGTCTGGTCGGTCGTTATGACGGCCCACGCGATGGGGTCGAAGGCTATGCCCGTCTCCTCGTGAAGGAGAAAAGCCCAGCGCTTGTCGCGCTCATCCCTCCCTCGTATGTGTATCGTGGCAACGGCGGAACGGTAATTCAGCCGATGCATGGTATTTTTCAAGGGGTCGGAAATGACCTTACCCTACGCGCGCGCCGCCAAAGTAAACTCCCTGCCGCGGTCCTCACCAAGCTCAAGAATATCCTGCACTAAATCAACACTTATTGGACGTTGAAGTATTTGGCTTCAGGATGATGAACGACGATGGCTGACGTGCTTTGTTCGGGGTTGAGTTGGTATTCTTCGGTGAGCTCGACGTTAATGCGCTTGGGGTCAAGCAGCGCGAAGAGCTGCTGCTGATCGGACAGATTCGGGCAAGCCGGATAGCCGAACGAGTAGCGCCCGCCGTGGTATTTCTGATGGAACCATTCACGGATAGACGGGTCGTCCTGGGCGGCAATAGTTAATTCTTCGCGCATACGGCGGTGCCAGTATTCAGCGAGGGCTTCGGCCGTTTCGACGCTTAAGCCGTGCAGATAGAGATAGTCGGTGTAGCTGTTCTTCTTAAAGAGTTCGTGTGATTTGTTGCTTGCTTTCGTGCCCACCGTCACAATAAAACAGCCGAACACATCCATCTTGCCCGACGACTTCGGGAGATAAAAATCGCTGATGCACCGCTGCGGGGTATCGCTTTGGCGGGGGAAGCTGAAACGCACCCATTCCGTTTTCATGTCGTCCCGATAGATGATGACGTCGTTGCCTTCGGACTGACAAGGGTAATACCCATAGACGACCTGCGGCACGAGCGTTTGCTCCTTCAGGCAGAAGTCTTTCCATTTCTTAAAGAGCGGCTGGACGGTCTCGGCGAGCAGCTTCTGATACTCTTCTGCGCTCGTTTTCCCGCGCACAAATCCCCAGCGCACCTTGAGAAGGGCTGTTTCGTTGATATAAGGAAAAACGTCTTTGAGCGGAATGCCACGGGCCACCTTGCTGCCCCAGAACGGCGCTTTTGGAATAGCGATATCGCGTTTCACTCCCACATGCACCGCCGGAGCAGAGTCGATTTTTCCAACGGGCTTTGTCGTTTGCCCCGAGCCGCCTCGCGTTTCGTAGAGGGTTAGCTTTTTCTCAAGAGCCGGATTGGTGAGTTCGTCCATGATGCGCAAGCCGGAGAACGCATCTGCGCCGTAGTACACATAGCCTTGATAGAGATCACGCAGATCTTCTTCGACAAAACGGCGGGTCAGAGCTGCTCCGCCCAGGAGGACGGGTGTTTTCACGCCGCGGCGGTTCATTTCTTCTAAATTGTCTTTCATCACGGCGGTCGACTTCACAAGCAAGCCGGACATCCCGATGGCGTCTGCCTTGTGCTCTTCGGCAGCTTTTAAGATGTCATCGATCGCCATTTTGATGCCGATGTTATAGACCTTGTAACCGTTGTTGGTCAGGATGATGTCGACCAGGTTTTTGCCGATGTCGTGGACGTCTCCCTTCACGGTGGCGAGCACCAGCTTGCCTTTGTTGGTGCCAGCATCAGCTTTGGGCATAAACGGCTCGAGATATTTCACGGCAGTTTTCATGGTTTCCGCAGATTGCAGGACAAACGGCAGCTGCATCTGGCCGGAACCAAAGAGCTCGCCGACCACGCGCATGCCATCAAGCAGAATCGTATTGATAATCTCGAGCGGACCGTATTTCTTCATCGCTTCTTCTAAAAGTGGCTCGATGCCCTGCTTGTTGCCGTCAATAATGCGGGCTTTGAGTTTCCCTTCAAGATCTTGAGCACTAAAATAGATTTCACTTTCATCGTC
>CAZDML010000004.1:0-43981 GCA_964506645.1 uncultured Elusimicrobia bacterium
CCTTCATACACGCTTTCCCAGAAATCGAGAATACGAAACGATGGCGACCAGAGTTTTTCGAGTTCGGCTTTCGTAAAACGATGCGGCCCGTCCGTGCCCGGCTCCTTGTCACTAAACACACGTAAGAAAAACTGCCCGCCACGCTTGAGCACCCGGTGGATCTCGCTGACGGCTTTGGAGCGGTCGGAAATATCCAGGGTATGGAAGCACCCCCGGTCATAGGCAAAGTCGACAAAGGCATCTTCCACAGGCAGGTGCCGGGCATCCCCCTGCTGGAAGAAACCGAACAACCCATGATTTGATGCGTTTTCTCGCGCTATTTTAACAGCGGTAGGGCTCAAATCGATGCCGATCACATTAAACCCCTGCTCAATCAAGTAGACGGCGTCGTGCCCGGGGCCGGTCCCGATGTCGAGAGCATCCCCCTTGGCAATACGCCCTGTTTTTACCAGGCGAACCAGATCGGGGTCAGGGCCCCCGGAATTCCAGGGTAAATTCTCCACTGGGGTGGAGATGTAGTGGGTTTCCCAGTCGTTTATTTCAGGCACAAAACTAGTGTAGAACAGTTAACCGCTATTTAACAATTCTGTCATCTTGCTGTAATACTCATCCGCTACATTTAACCTGTAGGTCGCCACCTTTTATAAAGGAGAACCGCTATGCAGCAAATGGCCCAGCAAGACGAAGAACTTAACGAAGTTAACGTTATTCCACTGGCCGATCTTTCGTTAGTTCTCCTGATCATTTTAATGGTTCTGAGCCCCATGGCGACCCAGGGCATGATCGCACTCACGAAGGCTCAGGCACAGGCGGCCGAAACGGCGCAAGAAATTACCCAGCCGGAAACCCCGATTATCGTGAGTTTTGAACCGGGCGTGCTGCGTTTGGACGAAACCATCACCACCTCTGATCTTGATTTTATTGAGAAACTTGAAGCACTTTTGATGAAACGCAAAGACAAAGCGGTGAACCTTACCGCCTCGCCGCTCTTGACCCATGGGGATGTGGTCCGTGTGATGAATATGATTCAGCACCACGGCGCTGCCAATTTGGTCATGCTCAAATGGGACGCCTCAGCCAATCAGCCGGCCGCCATTGCCGCGGCGGCCGAAGAGCGTGCGAAAGTTGCTGCGGCTTCCAAGCCGGGTACCGTTCATTTGCGCCGTAAAGGAGCGCGGTCATGATGCCGGACATGACGCCGCAAATGGCCGGCTTCGCGCCGATCCCGGGAATGACACGCATCATTCCAGTCATCCGCCGTCCTGCCGCTTCGGTCCACGTGCTGATGCAGCGTGATTACGAAGTCTCTGGATCACGTCTCGCGTTTGGGTTAGCGGTTGCCTCGCACATCATCCTCTTTTTATGGAACCCAACACTGCTCCCTGCAGGCCATCTGGCGCCGCCCCCCGAGTTGATGCATGTGGAATTTCGTGAAGCGCTTCCGCCGGTGGTGAAACCGCAGCCGCCGAAGCCGGTGGTGAAACCGATCGAGAAAAAGAAAGCGCCGGTTGTTCAAAAGAAACTGGAAAAGAAAGCCAAGAAATCGGGGCTCACCCTTTCCGCCAAGTCGCATGCGCCAGTGAAAAAGGCCGCGCCCGTGCCGGTAGCCAAGCCAAAACCGGTCATTGCGATTCCGCATTATGTGCCGCATACGGCCGAAGACGATCTGGTCAACCCGTCGCATGCCCCGCAGCAGCTGAGTGTGCCAGCACGCCCGGCCTCGCCCAATGTCCTGTCTGCCCCGCAGAAGCTGGTGGGGAAAACACGGGGCGTGAAAGTCAGCAATGTTCGATTTGAATTGGCCGAAGCCGGAACACTTTCCGGCAGTGCGCGCGCGGGATCACCCGTGGTCGCTATTCCATTAGGCGAAGAAGCGGGGGATATGGCTGTGCTCCCTTCCGCACCGGCGTTGCATGAATCTCCAAAAGGAAAAGGATTGGGCGGTGCGTCCCGCTATCAACCTGGCCTGGGGGCCGGTGCCGGGGAACTGGCGGGCCGTAACCGCGGTGGGTATAGGGGCGGCGTCATTCGTGCCGATGCGGGCGTGAGCGCAGAAGTCGGTATTACAGGAACAGGATCCAGCAAAGGCCATGCGGGTGCAGCCGGTCCAGATATTGCCGGTCCCGTGGGTGATCGCGGAATTTCGAAGAAAGTCCTGCCGGAATATCCAGCCTGGGCCGAAGAGAAGGGGATTTCTGCGATGGTGAAGATTTACTTTACGGTACGCGCCGATGGCTCGGTGCGCTCGACCTTAGAGATTCGTCAAAGCTCGGGGTATGCGGAACTCGACGAGCTGGCGAAAGACGCTCTGCGCAAATGGAAGTTCCAACCGACAGATGCCAGCTCCGGAGAATCGGATGCCTGGGGAGTGATTACGTTCCGCTTCACGCTCGGCTAAAGCCGGACGTGTTCCTTATATAAACATTTGTTCATCACGACTTTGAGGCCGGCGGTCCGCGCTTTCTCCGCAGCTTCGTTATGGACAATGCCTTCCTGCATCCACACCGACTTCGCTTTCTTCGCGATCGCCTGATCGACAATCTCCGGAACCGCCGAGGGTTCACGGAAAATATTCACCATATCAATCGACCCCGGAATCTCCGCGAGCGACCCATACGCTTTCTCGCCCAGAATTTCCTTCTGCCCGGGATTGACCGGAATAATTGTATAGCCTTGATCCTTCATATAGGCCGACACGCTGTGACTGGGGCGCTCGGGTTTCGGGGACAGCCCGACCACAGCGATAACTTTTGTCGTTCGCAGAAGCTCTGCGATTTCTGCGTTCGTGGCATTTTCTTTCGGGAATTCGCATTCAGGCATGGGAGATCCTTTCTAAGAAGTGGAGTAAGTGACGGTTAAACTCGGCTGAATTTTCCAGATTGCTCATGTGCGCTGCATCGGGAATCACGTGCATCTCTGAACCAGTAATCTTTGCATGCAGGGCCTCGGAAGCGGCCGGGGGTGTAATAGCGTCTTTCTCGCCCACGAGAATCAGGGTAGGCACCTTGATGGCTGACAACGCAGGGGTCGTGTCGGTTCTTGCGGCCATTGCCAGCAGCGCTCCGCGAATGCCGAGAGTCGGGTTGGCCAGAATCACACGGCGAATCTTTTCTACAGCCGCTCTATTTGTTTCAAAACTTTCCGGGGCAAACACGGCTTTTAAAAAGCCTTCCGCGTAAGCCACTTTATCCGCTTCCACCGCTTTCATGCCGGCTGCGCGCTTGATTTTGGCTTCGTTGGTGTCGGCTTCGCTGCGCGTGTCCGCCAAAACAAGTCCGGCGACCCGCTCCGGGGCGCGTTCGATTGCACGCAGGGCGATGTAGCCGCCCATGGACAGCCCGCAAAGAATAGCCTTCGGTATTTTTTTCTGGTCCAGGAGGGCAAGGAGATCATCGACAAAAAGGTCGATGGTGTATTGTCCGTCCCCGGCTGGCGTCTGACCATGCCCACGTAGGTCGTACGTGATGACGGGAAAAGTTTTTAGCGCCTCGACCTGCGGATCCCACATCGCCTTGCTGAACGGAAAACCGTGAATAAAAACGATTGGTGTGCTTGGCGCGGAACCCATAAACGCATTCTATCACGTCTTTTGGTCAGGCCAAGCGGAGCACCACGTTGCGTTGTTAGGCCTGACCAAAAGACGTATTACGCTGCAGTTTTGAGAAGAGAGGTGTTGTTCCTAGAGGTTTTGGATCGCTGGGTTCGGAAAAAGAGCGCTATCGCGCCGATCGCGCTTCCCAGAAGGACCGACGGCAATAGCCAGGGGAATACACGGCGGGTGTTAGGGGTCGATGAGGAGGACGAAAGAGTTTCCTTTGATCCGGGTTTCCTTTTAACCAGGCTACGCAGGTAATGACCCGTGAGAGCGACTTGTTTGTAGCCGCTGTCCCAATTTTCGCTGACGGTGGGATTGAGACCGGAGTTTTTTTGAGCAGCTTGAAGTACGGCGCTTGTGAGACGATTCACGTCCGAAGACACCTGGCCGAACATGGCCCAGCCGGAGAAGATAAATCCGTTTTCACCCGCTTTCTTGTGATCGCTGTAGGGCGCGTTGGATCCGGTGATGTAGTTGGAGACTAGCGGGTTTGTTGTGCTGCCGTTCCACATGGTTGTGGTTAAGGTGCGGGACATGCGCAGGACATCGTCCGAAGTAAATGGACCAATGCCAGCTTCCCGCATGAAGAGCATCATCTCCACCCGATTGGTGTGATCGGTATCCCAATCTTTGTCTGTGTTGCGGTCGTCTTTAATAAATTGGCCCTTGTCCCAGATCCATCCCTTCCCGGCAGGGGTCAGTCGCGCCTTAAACGCTCGGCCAATTTTTTCGGCGAGGGTTTTGTATGGGGTCTCCCGGGTTGCCTGATATAAAAAGGTTGCGATATCGCCCAGAAGCCAAGACTTATCGTTCCACTTCACGCCTTCGCCCCAGTCTTCCGGATCATGCTCTAGCCAGTCGGGATAGCGTGACGCATCGAGATTTAAGCGTCCCTCATCAACACCCGGCAGCACGCTACTGACAAAACGCACATACGCTTTGGCTTTAGCTGCGTATTTGGACTTGAGCGCCGGGGTTGTCATGATCATCGCGGCCGCACGGGCGATCGGCTGGAGGGTTTGCAGCGTATAAACGTCCTCCGGTTTTCCAGAGGAAGCGTCCTTCCAGGCGGGATGTCCGTTCACGGTGGAAACCTTGGCGATCATCGCATCGATTTCGTCCAACGCTTTTTGGAACTCCGCGCTGTCCTGCGTGGCTTCCACGGCAGAAAGCATGCCCATGAGCTGGATGCTCACCAGGTAATACTGCTCGGCATCCGCGCTTTGAATCATTTCTTTTGTCTCTTGATAGGAGTCTTTTAAGACCTGCTGGTGCAGAGCGGTTGCCTGCGTTAACGACAATTCTCCGGAGGGTGTAGATTGGGCAGAAAGGTTGCGCGACAGGAGAAGCAGGAGAAGGAAGGGAATGATCGTCCCCGGTCTCCGGATGCTTCCCCCCGCCGCTTTCTGTTGAAGAGATTTGACGGAGATATAAATAATCGGCACCGTTCGCAAGGCTGTTGTGACCATGTGAAATCGGTTGGTACTGGCTTCTCCAATAAAGGACAGGGACGCCACTGAATCGGTCCCGTCCAGCGCTTTGACCCGCAACTGTACAGAGAAATCTTGGGGATCTCTATGCGGTTGCATAACATTTAATACAACGGTCTGTGGCCCGTTCCGACCGTACCCTGAGGCGGTAAAGACAAGCGTATCCTTGGTGGCCGAGTCGCACGACAAAATAACAGGATCCGTCGGATCGCCCAAGCGCACCTCGATCCCCTTCACAACACTCCATCCGCGTGACCAGGATTCTTTCGCTTCGGGACGCTGCAGCATTTCTGCACGGACATGTTGACGGTCTTCGGCGCGATCAAACGACAATGACCCCAGCATGGGCATGGTTCCGGACAAAAATTTCATGAGATCCATCCAAAGCGCATCCTGCAAAGAAAAATCACCCGGGGTCGCCGTACCGATCACTCCATCGGATGTTTGTCTGTTTGTGGCATTTGTTTTTGCGTGTGTCACGATAGCACTAATCAACCCTGCAACCAAAGCTACTCCCAGTAGAAGAGGGCTTCCCATCCATGCCTCAAGAGGGTTATCTGGAATACGTAGACCTTCCGATCCAAAAATCGCCAGTAGCTGCGCTCCCCCGGGAACAGCGATAGCAGCCATAGCCCACCATCCCCACGTCGTAGCACCTTCCAGCCAGCCTCTTTCGCGAAGATTGCGCAGATCTGCTGAAGTAACCGGTACTGGCTTGGCATTGCTTCCCTTATAAACACGAGGATGCACCCCACGCGAGCCATAGATCAGGCCACTCAACAAGACGGCGACACTTCCTACAAAAAAGGTCGCGATCCCCGCGCTCTCTTCGCGGGATGTCCCTGTATCAAAAGGATGCTGATAGAAATACCCGTGCGTGAGGACCATGGGGAGTGCGATAAGCACGCCCTGAAAAAAGAGGCCCTGAACCATGGGGGCCAAGACGGTTTGGATAGTCGAGAGCGGTACGCCGCGTTTCATCAGCGGCTGATAGATCAGCCGGTCAAACCAGAAGCCAATCAGACCGCCTGTGGCGGTTCCTTGAGTTGTCGTGGAGGAATAGCGATCGCTTCGCAAGAGAGCCCGGGCTTCGGCATCGGCAATGACTGTGACGTCGGAATGCAAGCGAAGCACGGACGACGGTAGTTCAGTTGAAATAGGACCTTCCAGTGCTTTCTGCAGGGCGACGGCTTTTTTGGGGCCGCTCACGAGCTGCAAAATTTTCCGCGCATCCAGGATGGTTCCCAAACCAACGGTCAGTGCCCATTCTGGAACCAGGCTTGGATCGTTCCCGAAGAATTCCTGATTTTGAACACGCGTTCGTGCTGCAATTTTCACAAGATCTGTTCGAGACTCAAAATGGGACCCGGGTTCACGAAACGCTAGATGTCCATTCTCGCCCATCCCTAATACGGCCAAATCAATGCCACCCAGACTTTTAATTAAGACTTCGTAAGCGGTTGCTTCGGCTGCTGCTGATTCAGCTTGGTCATTAAGCGTGTGGACATGCTCTGCGTTAAAACCAAGTTCTGGCTTTCGACTCTGCACATCCAGAAGCGGATCGGTTAGAACGCGTTTAGCATGGGCCGCAAAGCTTTGGTCCGCATAGGCGGCTGGAATCTGATAGTAGTTGTCCAAGAAAAAGAAATGCACATTGGAAAGGTCGAGAGGATGTTCTTCTAAAAGGCGAACGAGCTCTTGATACATTCCGCGCGACGTGCGGTCGGCCGGCAGGAGCAGGTTGGCACGGCCCTTTTCCTGAAGATTTTTCTGGAGAGTGTCATACACGAATCGGGCAGCGGGCTCAGCGACGGCATCACGGTCGGGCACACCGACCAAGTTGACGGGATAATCGTTTTCGTCTGCCGGCGCAACAATTGAGGAATTCGTTTGCGAAGGCGGAACCCAATGGTATTTTGTGGTGTCGTATGTGTATCCTCGTTTGCCCGCTGCGGCTTCAATACGTTTCCAGGCCTCTGCATTGAGACCGTAAATCTTCAAGAGCGCACGCCGATTCAGTTTAAAAATATCGTTCCAGGAAATTTTTCCAGCGCGTGCGAGCGAATTGATCAGACGTGTAATCGCGTGCTGCGTGTCTCCCCCATCGGTCTCACCTGGATAGAGAAAGTCGCTTCGCTGTATAAAGTCACCTGCGGCGAGCGCAGCCGCGCTGACCCATCGGTTGATATGCGGGACATAGCCGTGCTGCGCTGCGGCGTGGATAATATAAAGCTTGAAACGTGTGTTCAGGATCTCGTACGGTGCGCTCTCGAATAAATCTTTCCAAGACGTCCATCCTTTCTGTGTAAAGGTACCCATGAGATCGTTGAGTGTCCGTTGCACAGCGCCTCGATCTTCCGTTCCCGCAGGTAAAAAATCCTTACGATTCACGCGATCATGCCTGCGCCTCTCGGTGGCGTGCTCCTCTATTTGTTTACGTAAAACGGCCAGTAGGACATTTGGAGGACTGGGTTTTGCAACCAGAGGGATATCGGGATAACGATCCAGGATAGGTTGGCTTAATTGCGTTTGCCCACTGCAGATGACCACCGGAAAATGAGGATTTGATGCTCGCAGGCTATCGATCAAATCTCCGCCGTGGCTGGAGATGAGATGCGTATCGACAACGGCCGCAGCAAAACGACCGATGCCCAGTTTGAGTGCGTTCTCGACACTGTCTGCTTTTTCAACGACGTAGCCGTTTCTCTCTAAGACCACTTCCCACAGGCGTGTAATATGTGCGTCGTCATCTACCACGAGAATTTTAGGACGAGAGGATAATTCTTTCTGAAGGGCGGTTCGAAAACGTCTCTCATACGCAAATAATTTAGTCAGAGTATCGATGCGTGATTCTTGCAACATTTTCCGTAGTTGATCTGTGGGGATCTTTGGGATAAGCAACCGATGAGAAGCGAGGAGTTTGCTTGCTTGTCCGAAGCGTTCAATCATTTCAGCCGTCGCGATGCGGTGAATCAATGACGACGCATCAGGTTCTTGGAAGTGACCGCTATTTTCGTGAGTGATTTCTCGGCGTTCCTGAAATTCGGCCTGGGCTTGAGAAGCTTCGGTATTAAAAATAGCCGTATTGATCACGACGATCGGCATTCCATCGCTTTCACGGCGGTAATGGAAGGCAGGAATGTCGTGCTTAAGTTGATCGGTGTAGAGGACGATGGCCGTGGTCCCGTCTTTCTCGGTGGGGGACATGCGATTGGACAGGGTCGTTAAATGCTCAGCGTTTTCTTTGAGTTCTTGCTTTGCCCACGCGTGAAATTGCGCGCCGTTGTCGAGGCCCGGAATTTTAAAGGTTCCGATCCCTTCGTTGGGGAGAAGGCCAGAAAAGGTAGGCCGGATGTGCGGACTGGCTTCGGAAAGAATGTGCTGCATGCCCAGAACGCGAAGGATAAAGGCTTGATCAGTAAAGAGAGATCCAGAGAGCCTCGTGGGCCCCGGCTTACAATCCGCCGGGGCGACAGCAGATAGCGCCGCTGTTGCCGGATCGGCAACCAAGGAGACGGCGAGGACTAGCGCGACCCCGCGAGAGAAGTGACGGTTTTTCATAGGAAATGGATGAAAAAGTATAACGGGTTATCGACGGAGGATGAATAGAGCGTTCGGCTAAATGATGGGGTCTGTAAGACCCAAAGAAGACTGGGTCCTTTACGGATGGGAGAAGGAGATAACGGTTTCGATGTGGGAGGTGTGTGGGAATAGATCGACAGGCTGGACGTCTTCCACGCGGTAGCCGCCGCGGGTTAAGAGCGCCGTGTCACGGGCCAGAGTTCCGGGATCGCAGGAGACGTAAATCAGCTGATGCGGACGCAGCTGTAAGATCCCTTGAACGACTTCTTTGGAGCAGCCTGCGCGCGGCGGATTAACGACGGTGAGCTTGCCGGAAGCGGGCCGATCGATCCCGGAGCGCATGAAGCGTTCAGTGGGTTCGCCGATAAAGCGGGCATTGCGGATGTTGTTGAGGCGAGCATTCTTCTCGGCGTCGCGGGCGGCGCTTTCCACTTCTTCCACGCCCAGCACAGCCTTAAACTGGGGCGCCAGATAAAGCGCGATGCTGCCGACGCCGCAGTAGAGATCCAGAAGGAGATCCCCGCGCGCCGCCTTTTTCACCACGTCATACAGCACCTTCGCCTGTACGGTGTTGACCTGAAAAAAGGATCCCGGCGATAACAGAAACCGTAAAGTTCCGAGACGTTCTTCGATCGTCTCTGCGCCGGCGATGGAGCGCCAGCGCCTGCCGAGAATGACATTGGTATGGGCCGGATTGATGTTCTGATGAATACCGGCCAGGGCCGGAAATTCGGTGACCAGCGTCTGGACGATTTCGCGTTCGTGGGGGAAATCGGGGGTGTACGTGACAAAGGCGAGCAGCGCCTGTGTCGCATTTTGTGTGGTTCGTACCAACAGATGCCGCAGCCATCCGGTGCGACGGTCTTCGTCATAGGCTCGCACGCCATACCGTTCCAGGAGCGCCCGCGCCCGGTTTACAATGGCGACCGAAAGCTCGGGCTGCACCAGACAATCCTCGATCGGCATAATGTCGTGCGATCCCGGCGCATAAAAACCTGTGACCAGTCGCTTCCCATCCCAGCCCACCGGCTGTTGCACCTTGTTGCGGTACCTCCAAGGATCCTTCATTCCGATCGTCGGGTTCACGCGAACGCCTTTTACGCCGCCAATGCGCTCAAGGGTTTCACGGACAAGCTCGGTTTTAGCGCGGAGCTGAGCATCGTAGGTTAGGTGCTGCCACGTACATCCGCCGCAGAAGAGGGATTGCTGTTTATTTAGTTGGAAGTGGTAGGGACAGGCCGGTGTAATACGTTCTGGCGACTGCTCGATGACACGGACGGGATACGCACGGGCAAAACGATCGCGGGTTTCGGTAATTTCTACTTCGAGTGTATCCCCCGGAGCGGCGTAGGGAACAAAGAGGACGCCCTCATCCGTACGGGCGACGCCATCACCACCCAGCGAGAGCCGCTCAATGGTGACGGTGCGCCGCGAACCGATCTTAAGGAGTTTGTTGCGAGAATCCACAGGATTACCCGTAAATTCCAATCATCAAATTCCAAGCTCCAAATAAGCTCCAATAATTAAACATCTAAACAGGTTTTGTTTTTGTATTTGATGATTATTTGTTTATTTGGTTATTGGATTTTGGTGATTGGAGTTTGTGAACCATTGTCCTGGCTCAGACGATGCAGAGTGTCCTGCACATCCGGCAACAGGGCGCTCTTGGGATATTTTTCCTGAAAGGCATTTAATGCGGCGATCGCTTCCGCGCGTTTCCCTTGGCGGGCCTGTTCCACCGCTTCGCGGTAGACCTTTACTTCGGCGACGTCCACGGCCTGCGATCCTTTCTTTTCCTTCCAATAGAGAGCCGATTTTTCCTGCTTCGCGCCGCGAAGACCCGCAACACTGGCGGAGCCGGCCGTCGGTTTATTGGCTCGTTGTGCGGTGTGGTCGAGCTTCACCTGAAGTTTTTGCAAGTAATCATTTAAATTTTCTACGGGCTGCGCGGTTTCTGCCATCGCGCTTGCGCCGAGTATTGCGGTAAGCCCCAACACCACCAGCCAGTTTGTTCTACGATTCATATGACCTCCTGTTGGATGCTGCTGTTTTTGAAAAATCCCTTGCACGAAAAGTCTTTTGGCGTTATACACAAAGTGTCGTACAAAAAAAACGGGAGGTGAGACCGCTCATGAAGAAAAAAACCAAGAAGCACGGAAAAAAAGTTAAACGTACCCATAAACGCCGTTAAGTCCGCCTGAACTCCGGCGGATTTTTTTTCGTCCGGATTTGTACGGAAACCTCGCCAGCGGGAAAGTGCCAACGGCGGGGTTTTCATTTTAGGATTTTTTTATCCAACCAGGAAAATGAGATAGACGCCGCAAAGGAGCGCTGTCCCTGCGCCTGTCACCATCGTGAAAGGAAAAGTCGATTTGAAATGAACGAGGAGTCCGGACGACGTGCTGAGGGCGCCCGCGTGTCGCTGGTTTTCACGCCACACCTGATAACTGCGCACACAGGTGACGATGCCCCACAAGAGGCCTGCTCCGGCATAGACAATTTCGTTTCCGTCGTGAGGTCTCATCGTAGGCGGAGTTTAACGCCAGATCGACGGTAATGCAATGGAAAATCAATAGCGTGAGGAAAAATTTACGACTTCGTGAGCCGATGCCGCCGGACATTGTACGCGGCGAGGTCGGGTCATGGCGGCAGGCGTGTTTCGCTGCACTCCTCAGGGCTTCATGGGACCGGCAAAGGCATGCAAGAGGAGACCCGCTAAAATGACATAAGTTAAATTTGGTCTAAAAATAGAAGCAAAATCGACAGCCAGACCTACCGTAGCCAGTCTTGATGAAACTCTTGCCCGTCCCACCAAATCAGGGAATACGACGTGTCTTTTCCGCAGCCGATGGCGGTGTTTTTCAGAGAAATCTCTTCTGTTCCTTTATAAATACCTGGGGGGCGTATGTCCAGGGGATCACAGTAGCGAGCATTTGGGACGGGCATCATGCGGTAGGCGATGTGGGTGGTTCCGGAGGAGAGGGCGACCAAGAGTGTGGTGCAATAAAAGGAAGGATCACAGTCGTCTGGTTTCAAAATCAGGGCATAATCGGCCTGATGGTCCCCGTTCAAGTCGCTGCTGACCCATCGGTCCACCGGATCCATGGGGTAGCGTTCAGATAAATACGTCTGGATATTTTTTGGGAGAGTCTCGGTCGGCGCTCCCGCCGATGCCGGAAGCGAGCTTAAAGACAGAAGAACGGAAAGAAAGAAGCGGGTCCACATGCTTGAATGATTTCAAACTTCGCGGGTGTGGGCAAGCGTTGGTTATGCGGCCGTGTCGATGCGTCGTTTGGATTTTCGGGCAGGAAGCGGCGCAGGGTCGGCGTCTTCCCCTGAGGAATGGAAAATGGTGAGGGTATGCGTCTGGGGATCATATAGCGGCTGCTTCAACAGGTAGTCCGGACTGGCCCAGAACAGCAACTCATCCACTTCATCGCGCGATAGATACTGTCCGTCACGCACAATGCGAATAATCGCTTCTTCCTGGTTCTGCGAGACCAGAAGTTTCCAGGCGGCCAGTGCGGCCATAGAAGGAATATCGTGATAGGTGCTCTGCGCGAAACCGCGCAAGCCGCCGGGGACCGCGATTTTTACTGTATGTAAATGTTGCTCGATGCTTTCCCGGGCGGATACCAGGAGTCGCAAGAGCACGGGCTGGTCGGTTTTGTGAAGTTCGCTTAAAAGACGCAGACGATGGGTCAGGGTCAGCAGCTTCTTGTACTCAATGAATAGAATCCCTGGGATTTTTTCCAGGGCCATGTGAGACATATCCAGTATATGCGTGATCAAATGAGTGTCACGGCCCAGCAGGGTCCTAAAAGCAGCGCCATGGTTTTTCCAGATCCATTGCTGTTGAACCAGCAGTTGACCTTCCGGAGGCACGGCGACCAGAACCGTCTTTTTTGTGCTGTGCTTGGAGGGATCCCAGAAGAGCAGGGGTTTTTTCCTGGGAGCCGCGGCTGATTTTAAAAGAATATCCTCCCACACCCGCTCAAGCATATCGTGCTGCTCCTTGAGCTTAGAGCGCGGGTGATGCGCGAGCAGGTGCAGTCCTTTGGGTCGGCCGAGATAAATGTCTGAAAACGATAGGCCCGCGTGCGACTGTCTTTCATGTTTGCGATTTTCGTGATCCGCATCCGAAGAGGCCGTCCCCTGGGCAGAACGGACGAGGGTCCACAAGGGTTGCTTTTCAGGGAAGAGATCCGGAAATTGGCCGCGCAGAATTTGTAAACAGGCCATCAGGTCAAACCCTTCTACGTCCAGCGCATTTTGAATGCGGTCCAGGAGCGCGCGGTGTTGGTGCACAAGCTGGCCTACCGCAATATCCTCGTCATCCGAATCGGTAGGCGGATGAATGATCAGGGCTGATTGAAGTGCACGGGTAAAGTCGCGCAATTTTTCGATATCTGCAGGCCCGGCTTCTCCATGGGTGAGCCGAAGGCTGATCGCCTGCATTTCTGGAGCCACTGATTCGATGAGCATCGGATAAATGTTCACGTCGATTTCGTCCACGCCAGAAAGAAATTCGTTGCGCAAGTGATACCCTTGCAATGCCAGAAGCCGGAGCGCGGCTTCCGGGTAGTGCGCCAGTCGGACCGCCCTTTCTGAAAATCGGACGTGGTAGGCGGCCGCGGCATGAACCATCCAGTCCCACACGGTGGGCAGCGTATTCGGCCAGGCATCCTCAGTTTTGACCCAGCCGTCCAGGAGATGTTGGGCTGTCTTAAGCAAGGGCGCGGCCTGAGCTTGCGGAATATCCCCTTCCAGAATTCGCTCCATGACTCGAATCAAATTTTCGTCGCGAGGGTTTTTTAAATCCACATCGAGCAAACCGGCGCTAAGGAAAAAACGGTCCCAGGCGGACTCTCCGCTGCCGCTTTTGTGAATTCGAACACCGGGCGGAAGGCTCATGCCTATCGCGATGGGAATTCCGGAGGGATGGTCCTCGGCATGGCTCCATGTCCAGTTTTTATGAAGAGTCAACGGGGAGTTCTGCCGGATTTTCCAATCGATTGGGGAATGTCCAGTAAAGGCAACGACCAGTAGAACTGTAAGCGCTTCGGATTCCGTCCGGGGGGTGTAAGACGCATCCCCTGGAGCCGCGTTTGAACGAGGTATTTCTACTAACGGGAGCGCAGCGGCGACCGCAGGCTCAAAGCCCAGGCAGAAAGCAAGCACCACCGCGGCGCAGCGAAGGAAGAGTTTGTTCGTCATTAAAATACCTGCGAAAAGTATAGGGGGTTTTGAGCAGCAGACAAATAGAGCCAAAGTCTATAAATAGGGAGAAAAAGACCCTAAAAAGCCTGGGCCCTTAGGCCTGTATTTTTGCCCTTCCGATCCATAGATCCACCGACGAGAAGTCGATAGACTTTAGAACGCATGAAATCCCACCTTTTCACACGAATTATTGCGGCCGTTTTGTGCCTTGCGATGGGGCAAGAACCTGCAGCACAAGCAGCGCAATGGGCAACGGCCAATGAGCAACGGGCTACACATTGCGCATCGCGCATGGCCCATCGCGACGTTTCTCCTTTTTCCTCCCAAGCCTTGGTGGGCTGCCTCATCGCAGGCTTTGTCGGCTTTCATGCGCTTCACCAGGGGCATGCCGAGGCTATGCAACTTCGTATCAATGCTGGGACCTTGCTGGGGATTTTAACGGGTTCAGCCGTCCTGGGCATTATGAAGTCCGGTGACAGTACCCCTCCTCCTATCGCTCTACAGATTCAGTACCTTTCCACGGCGCCTCCCCCGATCTATCAAGACGCGATTCGACATTTTTTTGATGAAGAGGATTACCTTAGTCTTCGCGAAAGCGTACGACTCTCGGGTGGCCCGGACAATTTGGATGGCTATCGAGTAGCGCTCTTTATAAAAACGGTGCAAAGTGCAGAAATAGCCATTGTTTCTGAAGTCCGCTATGAAGCTATTCACACCGTTACAGGAAAAACACATAAAGGGAAATTCGCCCTGCACTCGTCCTGGTTGGACAACCCGGAAGATCTACAGCAGGAGCTGTTAACTCTTGAACGACTCCGCAATGACTCGCCCGACTTGTTCGAGAGCATTCCCGCACTCTATACCGTTGCTAGGATTTTGATCGATAGAAATCAACCGATCATTTTCGGAACGACGGACTGGGTTCCGGTCGAAGATATTAATTTCCGTCTGAACCCATCGGGAACGCATCTAGAGCCCTACATCACTTATTTGGATCAGCCCTCCGATTCCTTATCCCCCGAAGACGCTGATTGGGTGACAAGAGAAATCGCCCGCCTCTTAATTTCCACGGCATTAACTGGAACTACTCTGGTCCCGTCACTCAATACCGGCATGTTTGCGCTAGAGCGGCGATCGGGGGATAGGCCTAAAGTCTGGCTTGTCGGAGGAACTCCGCTCAGAGAAGAAGCGATTGAGTCTGCTGTCGGGGCACTCGCAGAGCAATTTTTAATGCTTCTGGGTCTTCGACTCTATGATGCCGAAGAGCATCGAGCGAAGAACATGGATACAGGGTTACCCACGCACCCGATTTTTACCCCCGAACAGTTGCTGGCCGGTTTCCATGCGATGCTCATAGATAAAGTAGGTGCAGTTTCCGGCATGAAATTATTCATCGCCTTTGTCGCTCAGCTGGGATACAGCATTGAGCGCCTCAACACATTAGAAGAATATACCGGCTTCACCCCCGAAGCACTGACGGAGCGTTTAACAGCCTATTTACACACTCTTCATCCCAGGGCCATCGTTGCAAAGTCTCCCTGGGGCCAACTCTACGGAGAACTGAATGAAGGCAAAGAGCATCTTCAGACTCTTCTGAAAAAAGAGGGTCTTCAGATCCTGCTTCGGGCTTACCCGCAGATCCAAGAACTAATCGATACCGCGCGTTTTGCTGACCTGAAAGTTCTCATCGAAGACATCATTGCGCCGGAGCAGGAAACAACGATTTTGTTCGAAGCGCCGTTCATCCAGTCCCTGAAATATCTTCGACAAATCCAATTTCTAAGAAAAGAGGATGCGGTTCCATTTGTTCGAGATGTTTTCAAAGCCATCGTGGGCCAGTTTGTAAACGAACATCAGATTGGTTTTGTGGCAGGCCAATCCGAAGCGATTGCTTTGGCTGTGGAACAGCTTCAAGCGCTTTATGAGGAAGTTTGGGGGTGGACCGATGATTTGCAAACCTTCATGGTGGAACTTGTGGCTGCGCGCGAGTGGAGTGTCGAAGAAGCCAGCCACAAACTAAAACGTCTTCTGGTTGCACTCACCGAGCGGCACCGTACTTACAACCAAAGCATCCGTCTGCGAAAACCCGGCTTTGAGAACAAGCCCTATGCCATGACAGGGGGAAGTTCTGAGCGAGCCGTGGTGCGGTGGCCCTACGTGGGTATTGAGGGACAACAGCCCTTGTCCCATACGGGTGTTTGGCCACAAGCTCAGGCGCTTTTGGACTTTCTGAGCACGCCAACCACGAAATTGCCGAAGTATGCCGACATCATTGTGATTTTTGGCAATGACCTGCTGGCCTCCTCCCGAAAAGGCGCGGAACTCTATAAGCAATACACAGCGGCGGCCAAAAAACTAGGACGTCCTTTCCCGAAAATATTCGTGACGGGCGGCAGCGGCCGGGACACGCCGGCGCATTGGGTGAAAGGGGAAGCTCACGCGCATCAGCAAATTCTCCGTGAGCACGCTATTTCACCAGGGCGCATTTTCCGGGAATCAAGAGCAACGAATACAGAAGACAATGCCATTGCCGCAGCCAATTTCTTCCTTCAGCGCGGATATACCGAGGAGGATCCTGTCGATACGGTGGTTGTCATTCAAAGCCCTGCCTCGACCCTGCGTGCACAGTTGACGCTCGAAAAGTGGGCTGGAACATTGGCCCGGCGGGTCGTGGGTGTTGCCCCTTTTGATCCCGATATCGAGCGGTCCGACCCGGCCACACGGCTGCGGCTCCTGGAGACCGCCGTCGGTGAAATTGGCCGTCTTCTGGATTATCCGGGCAAAGGCTATTTCCGTGCTGTCGAGATTCCGGATGAGATTCTTCAATTAACGTTAGATGTCCAACGCTCACTGCTCACCGATCCTTCTCTGCGGCCAGAAACGCGTACGGCACTGATTCGTTGGGGAGATGTGATGAGTGTAGAACTCGTGCGCAGGGCTTTGCCGGCGGGCCGCAGCCCTCAGCACTTTCCGCCTCCGGCTCCATTCGAACCTACGACGCGAATCCTAACAGCTTCTGGCAATTCCAATATGAGTTATTTGAACCGTCATACGTCGCAATGGTCTTGGATGCGTAGGGAATTGTGGCCCACCATGATTCAAGCCAAAGTCGCGGCTGGACGAAAACAGATCGAGGTTATTATTCTTGGGGCCTCCACCGGGGAAGAACTGGCTCGTGCGTATCATGAAATCATTTTGGCTTTGCAGGACCAACATGAAGACCCGCGGCAATGGATTCTTCGAATCCAAGGATGGGAAATCGATGCAGGGACGGCAGCCGCTGCCGCGCGGCGCTTAGCGGGCGAAGAACCCTTTGTGTATGACTTGCCCGAGCGTGCCGACAAAGCGCCTCTTCACCTGGATTATGCTCAGCAATGCGTGAAGACGCTCAATAGTTTTCTGGGTGTGCCTGGCCATTCTTTAGAAGTGCATCAGGCAGATTTCCAGACAGCACATTTGGATGAGCTCTATCCAGAGACGGACCTCGTTATCGAAAATCAAGTCTTCTATCAGTTGGGTCTGACGAATGAGTCCATAGCGTTTTATGAACGCTTAGCCCGATGGGCTCGACCCTGGATGGTTGGGGGCGAGTTCTATTATTTGCATCAGTACGGAGGACGCCCTGTGCGCGAAGTTATGCATGAGACCCCTCTATCGGCGGGAGAACGTACGCATTTAGTCAGCTCCCCTTTAGTTATATCTCCATCAACCGTCTCTCCCATCCCAAGCATCAAAGTGGTGGCCATCGATTGGAACAGCACGCTTTATTCAGAAAGTAAGCAAACCCTACGGAAGGGAGCACGGGAATTCTTAGAAGGTCTCGGTGATCGTGGCATCACGGCTTACGTGTGGAGCAATAACCCGGACGTCTGGAATCATGTGATCCGATTCGACCTGACGGGTTTGCTCCAGAAGCCTGCTTGGATTATTAAGGATAAACGGGCCCAGTTAACGCAGTTGATAGAGCATCTTCGGGTTCCTCCCGATCAGATTGTGGCGATGGGTGATGAGGCGGCGGATATTCTCGTGGCCAAACGCTTGGGAACAAAAGCCATTCTCATTCGAAGTCGCAGCAGCGTGGATACGTCGCTTCTCGTAGGAAAAATGGTGCCGGATGCCGTCATCCCCAATCTGTATCATCCCGACAATATCGCAGATCTCATCGCCGGTGGCGTAAACCCCGACCCGGCGGGCCGTCGCTGGACCTCCTTTTTTGTGCCGCTGCAAGGAAAAATCATTATGGCCATTCCTCAAGACGGCCTTACGGGGGATGAACTGGAACGCTATGTTCGCCGTGTCGCGCCATTTCGGGAAACAAGACAATTTGTCTGGCCTTTAATGCCCGTGATGATTGTGCCCACGCTCGCCATGGCCGGGCTGCTCAGCGTCCTGCCCTATTCCGACCCTCATTCTCTGACGGCTAAAACGCTCATTTTTCTTGCTGCGGCCTCGTTCGGCGCTACGGGCGCGGTTGTGAGTGCTTGGCTCTTTCGTCTCGCCCACAGCAAGGTCTATCACGTATCCGGACAAGAGCAACATGCGTATATTGGCGCACCTGTTCCACCGACCGCAGACGAAAAACCTCTTCTTTTTAAACGCGGACTGGTGTATGCCTTGGCGCTGGTGCTTCCTCTCTTGGGTGCTGTGGCGAGCGTCCTTTTGGGTGCGAATGCAGGAGTCGCCGCTGGACTTGCGGTCACATCCCTGGGTGCTCCCTGGGCCATACACAGCTATCGCAACAATAAGCCGTTCGGGCAGATCTTTGCGGGTCATCCTGTCTGGAAGGAATTGTTGATGGCGCACCCGTCGGAAGACTTCCCATCGCTTTATCAAGAATTCTTGAACTTTTTGCGCTTCCTGGGACAGGAAAATCATCGTACTGATAAACCCACAACTCTCTTGCGAGACGCCCACCATGTATTAAATCGTTGGAACATCAAACGGGTGGCAAATATTGCCATTCCTGAAGTGGTGCGACCCGATTTTGAAATGCTGAATGCGGGTGTACGACAGTCGCTTGCTGGCGTGGGCTGGGCTTCTCGAGAAGATATTCTGCAACGCCTTCGCTCCCTGGCTCATGCAGCGCCTCGAAATGAGACAGTCCTTTCCTTGGGGAGCAGTGATGGTGAGGGACTTCCTTTGCTGGAACTGGTCTTGTCTTATCGTGAAGTCACTCTTGTGGATTTGGACGATGTGAGCTTGCAGCGCGGTATGGAGCGGCTACGTCGTGATCTTGTGCAAGATAAGCTTGGGTTAAACGCAGAACAGATAACAGCCATTCTCGCTCGTGTTCATGTGATTCGTGAAGATATTTCGGGAATTGTCGAAGAATTTACGGGTCACATAGATCATATTCTTCGCGAAGAAACGTCAGATGCCCGCCTTGTGGATGCTTTGGTTACATACCTTCGCTCCTATGGATCACGCTCTTCTTGGCCCGCACCTGCGTTCGGCGCCCACGATCTTGTTATTTGTCCACTCGTTATGACGCAGCTGCAGTCGGCCTTACCTCACGTGATGCAAAAGCAGATCGATGCACGTATTTCTCATTTATCTCGAGAGCAACTCTTGGCCCTGATGGGTGCCGTGAATGAATTTACAGATGCGGTCATGAAGGCCCACCTGGCACACCTCGAGCAATGGGTAAAACCCACCGGGCATCTCTACTGGTCGGATACGACGGACGAGGTGGAATTTGATATTCGCGGACAACAGCAAGCTCTCCCGATGATATCAATGGAGGCGTTCAAAGCTGCGGCCTCCAAGCATTTTGATGTTCGTCCCCTGGATCTCTGGACGTGGATTCAGACGATTCCGACCGTCTCCATTTTGGGTCAGCTCTTCTTTGTTGAAGCGTTGGCAATGCGGCCGCATCGTGTGATCTCGGCAGGCATGCGAGTGAGAGACCGCCGAGGCCAGGAACGTGAGATTGATGAGGTTCGCGAGGATGGCAAGGTTCATCTCACAGGGGATGCCCCTCATATCTACATAAGTATGGGACTTCTGGAGATTGTTCCTGTTATCTCGCAAGAGGCCAAGAGTGAGGACACAGAGGAAGATGTAAAGCAGGGCACCCCCAGGAATTCCTATTTCTTGCTGCTTGTGCTTTTCTTGTTTACTGGCGGTTTGGCCCGTAGTGCGAAAGCGCAGGATGTTTCTATGCCGCATTCGTTCGTGACAGAGATGGTCTGGAGTGATTTTCCGTGGATTTCAGCATTGCTCGCGGTTGTCATCCCTGCGGCGGCCTGGGTGATATGGAAATACGTTCCTCGGTTTTGGGTGCCAGCCCCTTGGGTCGCTCAGATGGATTCTGCGGAGACCCGCTGGGAAGGTTGGCAGCAGATCCCTGCAATAGAACCAGAGACCGATGAAGTCGACGCACTCTATCACTTTTATTATTGGAGTCGTCACCCCGACTGGCAATCCTTGGCACCTCAAGATTGGAAGCAGTTAAAAGGGTTTGTCGAAAGCGCTCAAAAGCGTCAGGCTGCAGAGGGTTTCCCGGTTCTGGTTCTCCCGCCGGATCTGCTGGCGACGCTGCTCGCACAGCCGGAGGGCCTGGCCGAGCTCCTGCGCCGCGTTCATCCTTACACCCTCCAGTCGCTCGAGCATGCCGACTCGCCGGTGTCGCGCTTCACCATGCATGAGGGCGTGTACTACCAGCTTTTTGCAGAAAAATTACTTGGACGTCTGCCGGAAGGGGGCGTGAATCTTATAAATATTGATCCGCATTCGGACGCGATTTACCAGGCCCACGAGTATATGTCGAATCGCTTTTTGCGGGGCACAAATCAGGAGAAGGCCACGCAGCGGCTGCACTATAAGGGCGTCACAGATTTTAATTGGATCGCCGCCGCGGTCGGGGATGGGCTGGTGCGCGAAGCCGTGACCATCCCGCCGAAGCAAACGATCTGGACCGTGGGTCATATTCGCCGCCACGCCGAAGGGTGGCCGATGGTTATGGAGACCGATATCAGCGATCTCGGTAAAGCAGCTGAGTTTACTGAGGAGGCCCCGCTCTGGGTCACCGTGGATATGGATATGTTCAGCTTGCGCTCTGAATTTGTCCCTCAGCAGACGATTTATCATCATGGCGAACGGACGGCACGCGCGATCATCGAGCTAATGGTTGCAGATCTTGGGTTGCATCGAAAGAAGATCGATCGCTTGTCGACGGCGGTCTCTCCAACCTACATCTCACTAAAGGCTACCCCTAAACAGATCGACATGTACCAGAGGGTTACCGAGGAAGTGCTTTCACCGCTGCTTCGGCCCAAGGCGACGGCAGCCCCAACTCCGATGGGGTCGTCCCCCGTACTCAAGGTACTCTTGGAAGCGTTGGGACTTAGCGATGCGGTCATTGCCAACTCGGAAAATGTGCAAGAGACGGGAGCGCCCTATACCCTCAAGCGGTTGCAGCTTCCCGTGCGATCGAGTCAGCATGGCGTCCCCCAGGGCCTGGATATTCTTCGACATGAGTTGACACTGCATTACCTAGGCCCCCTGAGTATGGACTTGGTGTATTCTAAAGAGGGCACGTTGGTGGCCATTTCGCCGACCCCCAGCACATCCCTTCCTAAAAAACTGTTTTACATCGATGCGACGCCGTACCAGTTCACTTTTCCGCAATCCTCGGAGGCACGCGCAGAGTGGGAGAAATTTGTAGCGCAATACAAACGGGACCAGGATGTCGTGCGTGTGTATCTGTCCTACTTCAAACGATCCAGCGGATTAGAGCCACGACGGCTCAATAGCCTGGCCCCACTCGCGCACGCCCATTACGATGCTGCCGATAAAAAATGGGAGGTCGCCGGCATAAACATCCATTTATTCGATATTACGCGCTGGCTTTCGGCCGCTGCGAAACTCGGACGCCGTATCGTTTTGCCTGTCTTTCCTACGGTGTATCATCCGCAGTCCACCCAACTATCAGAATCCGACCGCAACTACTACAAGGCGTTGCACGAAGAGGTGTCTTATAAAAAGGACCAGCGTATTCTGGTTGTCGGTCCCGGATCCGGACTGGAAGTCTGGGCGTTAGCCCAGAAAACAGAGCTTCCAATTTCTGTCATTGGCATCAATCCGTTGGAAGTCGCCAACGTGAAAGCGCTCGCTGCGCTCGGGGGCTTTTCCGTTAATATTCTCGTTGGCGATAACGTCATCGATGAAAACGGCCATCCTCGATTCCCGGGAATAGAATTCGATGTCATCGTCTGGAACATGCCGGCGCTGGAACATCCGCTAACCTACGACTTAACGCATAAGCAGTTGCATCAGTATCACGATGGCGATTTGGGCGGCGAAACCCTCTCCCGTTTTGGCATTGGACTTCTAAAAGTTCTCGCTCCACAAGGTTACTCTCTTATATGGAACCGCTTGCCGCGCGGTACAGAAAATCCTGCACAGGTGATCCGAGACTACCTGCATCTGAAGGTAGAGGATTCACAGACGACTTCATTTGAAGTGGAGGAATTAGATCGCGGTGTCTATCGGATTTCCCGCGCGCCTTCGGTCGCACAGCGCGTGGGAATGGGCATGCCGCACCATCTCTACAACCTTTACCATCCGGAGGCTGTACTGACGCGTTCGGGGGATTCCTCCATGAAACCAAAACATTCGCGGCGGCCCTGGGGTGTGATTGTTCTGGGCTTAGCTTCGGGTTTTGCAGGCGGGATGTCCCTTCTACTGGCGCAGAACGGCACGCTGCATGAGATGTATCCTGAGGTTCTTCTTTTTACGCTCATCAGTGGTGTCGTGACAAGCCTTGTGTGGGCCTCCCTGCAGGAAATGCATGCTACGAAAAGTGAGTCGTATTCTTCACGTCTGAGTATCTACTTAGCGCTGTCGGTTTTGTGTGTTGGCAGTTGTATGCCTCTATCCCTGGGTATTTTTACCGGTGTCTTTATTCATTTGTTTATTTCGCTCAGTCTTCGCTCCTCCGATGATGCGGTAAAGACGCCGGAAGCGGTTTTGTCGCGACTCTGGCCCGCCTTTTTTGCGTCTTTAGAATCTCAGCAGCCGGAGGAGCGTGAGCGCGCGGAAGCTGCCTTGATCGATGGGTTGTTCGTTTTTGCCATGCATCCACGTCTCTATCTACGGCGCATTATGACGCTGGCCAAACAAGAGCGGGCCACGACGCCTCTATCCGAAGATCATGAACTACGTTGGCTCGCCAAAGAGGCCCAAGGAGCATTGCGCTCCATGGGCGTTGCCGTTGTCCTGAGCGACGGGCAGGACACCCACGGTTTCTGGCATCTGTCCCCTCGTTTGTATCGTGTGCTGCGTACGGATGCTGCATCTGCCCAGATGGATGGAAAGCCGCTTCGCATCGTATACGCCCACCATCTCGACAGACGCCCGCGCGCGCAAGACCCGATGTATCTTGATAAGAAGGAGAACGTGCTTTATGTGAACATTGATTACTTTGTGGCATTAGCAAAGAAGTTGACGGCGCTCCAAGATCTTCCTGAATTTACGAATGAATTGATCGCCTCATCGGTGCACCATGAATTCGCCATCCCCTTGTCCGAATATCATTTCGAGCCTCTGCCGTTAGAGGAGGCGCTGTTTTCTCCGGACCGTTCTACGTCCAAGGGACGTTGGTGGAACACGTTCTTAAAGGGCCTCTTTTTTGGCCTATTTTTTGTTGTTCCTGCGTTGCTCGATGCGCAAACGATCCGTCCGAATGTGGATGCTATGACGCTGGCTTCCAAAATCCATGGGGTTTCTTCTTCGGGATACTCGGGGGTGTCCTCCTGGACCGTAGACGATCTTTTCCATTCCAAACCCAAAGGGCGGATGGTCACGCCCATCGATCATGAGCGACTGCGCCGCGCCGCGTAAGCGCCCTACTTTCTTCCGACGAAATGAATTAAGATAGTCTCCGCATATGCCTCGATTAACAGGACTTTCCTTAGCCTTTCCCTGTCATAACGAAGAAGCCAATGTAGAGCGTGTGACGCGAGACGCGCTGCGCGTGGCGGCCCAGGTGGCGGATCGTTATGAAGTGATTCTTGTCGATGACGGCAGTCGCGACCGCACCGCGGAGATCGTGACGCGTCTAGCGCAGGAGTTTCCCCAGGTGCGTCTCGTGCGGCACCCGGTCAATAAAGGATACGGTGAGGCGCTTAAATCCGGTTTTCGCGCGGCAACCATGCCCTGGGTGTTTTATTCCGATGGGGATGGACAATTTGATCTTAATGAACTACCCGCACTGATTGAAAAAACGAAAGAGGCCGATATTGTTTCTGGTATTCGTGTTCACCGCGCTGACCCTTGGCATCGCAAAATGAATGCCGCTATTTTTGAACTGGCGGGCCGGATATTCTTCGGGTTACATGTACCCGATGTTGATTGTGCCTTTAAAATTTATAGGCGGGATCTTTTCGATAAGATTCGCATGAACACTTCGGGGGCCATGATCGATACGGAAGTATTGGTCAAAGCCAAACGGGCGGGATACCGTATCACGACCCTACCCGTTCGGCATCTCCCTCGGCAAGCCGGAGTGCAATCCGGTGCGAAACTGCGCGTGATTCTGCGTGCCATGAAAGAATTCTGGGTGTTGTGGTGGGATCTGAGAAAGTAGCACAACGCCGTCTGGTGTGGACCGTCCTGGCGGCGATGGTTCTGGTCGCCGGGAGCATCATCCGGTGGCATCGTATCGACACGCGCCCGCCGGCCTGGGACCAGAGCGTGCATCTCCATCTCGCTCTCGACTATCGTGACTGTCTCCTTCACGGAAAACCCGTCACTTCTCCCTGGACGGCTGTTTATCCGCCGCTGTATCACCTTTCCTTAATCCCGGTATTGTCGCTCGGGACCCCTTCCGAAGCCAAAGCCGCGTTCATGCATCTGTTTTATTTTGCACTTCTCCTGTGGGGGCTTCTGCGCTTAACGCGAAGACTGGGCGCGGAGCCCGAAACCGCTGTGCTGGCGGGACTGCTGAGCGCGTCCTACGCCATTGTCATTTACACCATGCATTACGCACTGATCGATTTTCCGCTGACGGCGTGGGTTGTTTTTTCACTGGCGCTTCTCGCTGAGACCGAATCATTTACGCATCGCCGGAATTCTCTGATGTGGGGTGTTAGCGCCGGCTTGGGCGTCTTATTTAAATTCCCTTTCGTACTTTTCTTTGCGGGGCCTGTTGCAGTAGCCATCGTCCAAAGCCGTTCGCGCAAAAACGCAGGGCTGGCTATTCTTACAGCGGTTGCTGTAGCTGCCCTGTGGTATGGTTGGCAGGGACCGGTCTTTCTACAGAACGCGCTCGGTTTGGCCGGAGAACGCGGTGCAGCGGAAGGGGACCCCTCCTGGACCCAGTGGCAGGGGTGGGCGTTTTACCTGGGCGCGCTGTACGACCAGCTGGGCATGGGCCCTCTTCTCTTCACGGGGATAGGGCTTGTTCTTTTTGTAGGAAAAAAAGAAGCACGCTCTCGCGCTGGTCTCATTGGTCTGACCTTGCTTTCCGGCTATCTGCTCTTCACGCTAATTCATAACAAGGATTTTCGCTACACCACGCCTCTCTTGCCGCTCTTGGCCCTTCTTACGATCCTGGGCTATTATGGGACCGTTCGAAATCGGGGGGGCCGAGCCGTGATCACCGCCTGTGTGCTCGGACTCTGGCAGTGGAATGTGACGCATGTGGATTTGCCGCGTGCTGAGCACTGGAAGCATCGTGAGTTGGGCGAGATTCTGACGCACGCGCACGATCCTTCGCAGCCGTTTCTTCTCGTGAGCGTGTTGTCCAATCACCCGATGCTCTTTGGGCGAAACTTGCGCTGGAGTCTGCGATCGCAAGGAATCCGCATGGATACTTCGTCGGTCGGTGATCCCAACGCGGACTTTGCCGAATTTGTGATTACAAAGTCGGGGGACGGCGGGCCGGAATCGGATGCGATTCGTCGTACGTGGCAATCACTGCAGGACGCCGGCCGGTCGTTTACAGCACTATTTCGTCCGATCGCTCAGGTGGATCTTCCGGATGGAAGCCAGGCGACGGTCTATCAGCGCGATGTGCATCCGCGCTTCAAAGTGACACCGCTGAGCGTCAAAGCGGTGGAGAAAAAGATTCTTATGCTTGCGCGTGAGGCTGCAGGGAAGGGCTCGAAAGTTGTTATCCTGGCTACACCTGAACAGCTGCGCGAAGGGCGTATGGCCTTGGCGCGCCTGCATCTTCAAAACGGAACCGTGCAGGGTATTGCGTTGCCGCCCATCGATGCAGAAATCACCGAAGCCCGACTGAATTTGTACCGACTTTACGACCGTCATGAGCCAGGGCTCTTGTCCTTTGGGTCACTGCACGTGAGCACTCAGATATCAGCACGGCAGGTCGAAGAAGAACTGAATTCGCGCGTGAAAGGCTTATCGAAAGCGCAGGCTCACTTTAAAAATGGCACGGTCGGCGTCCATGCGCGGCTTCACGGTATACCTCTTTCGGCATGGGCGCGCGTGGCTATTAAAAACGAGAAGCTCGTTGCGACAATCACCTGGTTGCGCGTCGCAGGGGTTCCGATTCCTGGATTCTTGTTCGGGAAAGTCCACATTCAGAGCGTTCCGCTTTATCCAATTCCGTCGTTCCCGGGCCGTATTGATATCCGCAACCTCCACCTCGACAACGATCTATTAACGCTCTCATGATTGTGCTGAGACAAAAAGAGGAAATGGAGACTTCCCTTCGATCGCTCGCGTGGATTTTTAATCAGTGCGGCGGACTGGATGGCCCCGCAACTCGAGGAAGAGAAGCGCCTGCAGATTTAGCCTGGTCTAGACGAGAGAGCAGCCAGCTTGGCTCAGTCGCTGAACAGCGACTTAATCGAATGTTCCTCAAGTTTGCTGGCTGGCGGCCAGACCGGGCGTCAAAAATCTGCACAAGCGCTGATTTTTCCTCGCTGTGCTCTTCCCAGAAGAAAAAAACGCATGAATCGTAAACACCTGTGGCTTATTTTGGGATTTAGTTTCCTGGTACATCTGCCGGGACTGACGTCACCCCTTCTGGATTATCACGCGCATCGCCAGACCCAGACGATGTCCATGGCGCGCAATTTCGCTCGGCATGGCATGCACTTCCTCTCACCGGAAGTGGATAATTTTGGCTGGCCCACTCGTACCGGCACCGAATTCCCTATTTACAGCTATTTGGTAGCGTTCCTCTTCAAATTGTTTGGCGAGCGTGACCTGTGGGGTCGCCTGCTGAGCTGTGTGTTTGCCGCGGGTGGGGCGGTGTTTCTATACCGATTTGTTCAGCGACGGCTCGGTGAGCGTTCGGCGCTGTGGGCGGCGCTCTCGATGTGTGTGGTCCCGGTCCATCTTTATTTTACGCGGGCGGTGATGCCAGAACCGATGGCGCTCTGGGGGGTTCTGGGTTTTCTGGATTACTTTGATAAAGCCCAGCGAGAGACGGGGAGCCAGTCATGGGGGTATTACGTTGCTGCAACCGTGCTGGGGGCCTTCGGTCCGATGTTAAAACTTCCATACCTTTATGCGCTTGCTCCGTTGTATTTCCTTCTTATTCTTGAAAAATATCCATTGCGCATTGCCCAGTGCGCATGGCGTCTGCTTCCGTTAGGCGTGATTCTTCTTGCCACAGGACTTTGGTACCGATATGCGCGCACGGCACCGGCCGTTGTGTTGCCGCTGGACAAAGATTATTTTTGGAATAACCTGCAGGCGTCGCGGACGGCGCACCTCTGGGAAGCGCAGCTCGTTTCCCGGTTGCCAGAAATTTGTTTTACCTACGCGGGTCTTGTCTTTGCAGTGATAGGCGGAACGTACTTCTGGAAAAACCGCGAGCACCGCTGGTTTCTCGCCTGGCTGTTGGTGGGGGTGTTTTATACGGGAATGATTGGGGACTATGGTCTGATTCATCGCTATACGCTACTGCCCTGGGCACCGATCGCGGCGGTTTATATCGGAATGGGCATCGCGTGCATGCAGGACTGGGCGGGGGATATTTCGAAGCGCCGTGCGTTGTGGTTGGTTCTTGTCTTGGCGATTCCCATCCACGCAGGGTTTCGCATTAAACATTGGTACCGTGTCGAACGGCAGTGGCTCTTCCGCGCTCGCGACGTGGTCGCTCGCGTCAGCACACCGAAAGATCTCTGGATTACCAATACGGCCGAAGATCCCGTGCTGTTGTACTACATCGACCGCTACGGTTTTTCTGTCGACTGTGGGGACAAGGGGCTCACCCGCATGGCGGGTTTTAAAATTCGCGGCGCAAAGTTCTTTTTAACCCCGACGGAAGGCAACTGGAGCAAACATCCGGAATTCGCTGCCTATTTCAATAAAACGGCGAAACTTTTGCACACCGACCCCGAGTTCGTTATCTATCAAATTCAGAAGTAAGAGCCTTGATATAATTAGAAGTCTTTAAAAAAGCGACTTTCGTCCTCATCGACTAGCGGTTAGGTCAGGTCCCTCTCAAGGACCAAGCACGGGTTCGATTCCCGTTGGGGACGGAAGTCGCTTTTATTTTTTCTGGGGAGCCTCGCTGGCGGTGGGAATGGTGGATTGGAAGCCGTAGTGCATGAGCAGTGACACGTCTTCTCGGTTAACCAACATGAGCAAAAGATCGCCGCGCGGCGAATTGCAGGCACGGCCCAGCGGTTTGTCGTGCATGTAGGGGCGGATCCGAAGGTCGTGGATGAAAAATCCTTTTTTGGTGAAAAACGCCTTCATGACGTTCACTTCATCTCGCATCGGATATTTGGTTCCCTTATTTTTATGCGCCTTCAGCCAGTCTTTTTCCCACGGATTGCTTAAACACTGAACAGGCTGGAGAGCCACCCATGCTTTGTTCGGGTCATCGGTCATAAAGGGATTGGACGGTTTAGGTTTTGCTAGCGGGGCAGTGCGACACCCTAAAGTTCCAATCACCAAGCAACACATTCCAAACAAGCTCCAATAACCAATGCTCAAAACCACGTTTGATCGTTGGATCTTTTTGTGTTTATTTGGAGCTTGGAATTTGGTTATTGGATTTTGCATTTAAGAGCCTTTCGCCTTTTTGGCTTGTTGGCGATATTGACGGGCTTTTTGATCGTTGGGGGTAACGCCGAGCCAGCCGTTTTCGTAGCACCCGGCAAGAAGTTCCAGCGCCTTGGCGTCACCACCCGCGGCGGCTTGTTTGATGAGCTGCAGCGCTTTCTTTTCGTCCTTGGCGACGCCTTCCCCTTTCACATACAGCTGGCCTAAATTGAGTTGTGCTGCCGTCACACCGCCGGCCGCAGCTTTGGCGTACCAGGTCGCGGCCTGCGCAGGGTTGGCCGCCACACCCACGCCGCTTTCATACATCACACCCAAACGGTACTGTGCATCGGCATGTCCTTGTTCTGCGGCCTTCTGATACCACACGGCCGTTTGTGCGGGATCTTTGGGAACACCCTGGCCCAGGTAATACATGGCCCCGATGCGAACTTGCGATTCGACATGGCCCTGCTCCGCGGCTTTCTGGTACCCCTGTGCAGACTTCGCTAAATTTTTGGAAACACCCAGACCCGCTTCATACATGAAGCCGAGCTGCGCAAAGGCATCGACACTGCCTTGGTCTGCGGCTTTTTGCAACCAAAGATAGGCTTCGGCTGGATCTTTGGGGATTCCCTGGCCGTTGAGCAGCATGACGCCCAGATACACCTGCGCGTCGACTTGGCCGTTCTGTGCGGCTTTGCGTAAATAAGGAATGGCTTTGCTGGGATCCTTCGATGCCTTAGGATCGTTGACCAGGGCGACCCCAACGATGGCTTGTGCTTCGGCGATGCCGTTGTCCGCGGCCTTCTGATACCACGCTTGTGCTTGGGCGGAATCTTTCGGAACGCCTTCGCCTTCAGCGTACATCATGGCCAAATTGTATTGCGCTTCAGCGATGCCGCCTTCGGCGGCTTTGCGGTACCATTCAGCGGATTGCGCAGGATCTTTGGGCACCCCATCGCCCGTGGCGTAGAGCGCGGCCAGATTGTATTGCGCCTCATGAATATTTTTCTCGCCGGCTTTGCGGTACCAGACCGCCGCCTGCGCGACGTCCTTGGGAATGCCGTCCCCGTTCTGCAGCATGGCGCCGAGACGATAGGCCGCATCGGCATGGCCTTGTTCGGCAGCTTTTCGCAGCCAGTCCGAGGCCAGCGGCATGTTCTTGCCAACCCCCGTTCCCGAGCCATAAAAAAGTCCGAGATGATACTGGGCATCCGCGTCGCCCTGTTCGGCCGCTTTCTGGTAATAGGTGATGGCTTGCGGAATATTGCGTGTAATGCCGTCGCCTTTGGCGAGCATCGTGGCAATAGCGAGCTGGGCTTTGGAATTGCCTTGCTCGGCTGCTTTGACATACCACGCAATCGCTTGCTGGAGATCTTGGGTCTGGCCTTCGCCGGTGTGAAACTGGCGTGCGTAATCGTACTGAGCACTTACTTCCCCGGCTTCGGCGGCTTTCTGCGTCCATTCTTTATGGCCGAGCCGGTAATGCGCTCGGGCATCGCCTTTCTCTGCCGCTTTCTGAAACCACATAGCGGCTTGAGCTGGGTCTTTCGTAAGGCCGACCCCATCCGCATAAATCGTGCCTACCTTATATTGGGCCTGGACTTCCCCTTGGGTGGCTGCCTTTTGATACCAATACAAAGCTTGTGCCGGGTCCTTGGGAACCCCCAACCCTTCACTGTACATCTGAGCCAGATAGAGCTGAGCAACCCCGTAATCCTTGTCTGCTGCCTTGCGGTACCACTCGGCGGCCTTTTCGGTGTCTTTTTTAACTCCTTGGCCGTTGGCGTAGATCTTCCCGATCGTAAACATGGCAAAGGAATTGCCCTGATCCGCCATGGGCGACAGCAATTTCAGCGCGGTTTTATAATCCCCTTCGGTATAGGCCGTGAGTGCATCGGTGTTGGGCATGGCCCGGCTCCAAAGGGAGGCGGGACCCCCCAGAGTAAGGCTAAAAATAGCAACGAATAGGGTCTTTTGCTTCATATGGGCAAGTCTAACAGGTGGACTTTGCTGTTGCAATACCGAATCTGGCTGGGGTATAATTTGTCCACAGTTGTTCGTTCTTTTCGACAATAAGTTGCTCTTATCCAGAGTGGGGGTCCCGCAAACCTGTGTTTCAGGGGAGGCGGGACCAGCGTTCAGTGACACATCGAACGCTGGAGGGACGGGCCCGAGGATCCCACGGCAACCTTTAAAAAGGTGCCAACGCCTGGACACTTTAACCGCTGTGGTGGTTACTGATGCCGATAAGAGGAGGAATGTAACCCCAAGGGGCTATTCTCCGTGGGGTTTTTTATTTTTATGAGCGATCCAAAAATCAAAGCACTGCAGTGTAAAGAATGCGAACACCAGTACCCCGCCAAGGCGATTCACGTCTGTGAATTCTGCTTCGGTCCGCTGGAAGTCGTTTATAACTACGACAGCATCAAGAAGCGGGTGAGCCGTCAGAGTATCGAAGCCGGTCCCCGTACCCTCTGGCGCTATTGGGATCTTCTCCCGGTCGAATCCCGCGACGTGATCACGTTGCAGGAAGGCTTTACCCCGTTCTGGCATGCCAAAAACCTGGGGGAAGAGCTGGGCTTAAAGAAGCTCTACATCAAAAACGATTCTGTTAACCCGACCTTTTCTTTTAAAGACCGTGTCGTTGCCACCGCACTGAACCGCACCCGGGAGCTCGGGTTCGACACTATCGCTTGCGCGTCGACCGGAAACCTGGCCTGCGCCGTCGCCGCCTTCGGCTCGGTCGCCAAGCTGAAGACCTTTGTTTTTATCCCGGCCGACCTTGAACAGGGCAAGATCGTAGGCGCTGGAATTTGCCAGCCGACCATCGTCGGCGTGAAAGGCAACTACGACCAGGTGAACCGCCTCTGCGCGGAAGTCGCCGATGCCTTCAAGTGGGCGTTTGTGAACGTGAACATCCGACCCTACTATGCGGAAGGATCAAAGACCCTCGGTTTTGAAGTGGCCGAACAGCTCGGCTGGAAAGCGCCGGATCACTGTGTGGTGCCCATCGCCTCGGGGTCGCTGCTCACAAAGATTTATAAGGGTCTCCATGAGTTTATGGACCTGGGTCTCATCGAAAACCACAACGTTCGCATGACAGGCGCTCAGGCGGAAGGCTGCAGCCCGGTTGTCACGGCCTGGAAAGCCAAGTCCGATATCATTAAACCGATTCATCCCAATACGATCGCTAAGTCGCTAGCGATCGGGAATCCGGCCGATGGATTCTATGCCAAAAAGATCATTGATAAGACGGGCGGGCTTGCTGAAAGTGTGACCGACCCCGAGATCGTAGAAGGCATTTCACTGCTCGCACGTACCGAAGGCATCTTCACAGAGACCGCCGGAGGGGTGACGATCGGTTCGTTGAAAAAGCTGGCCCAGTCTGGTAAGATTCAACCGAATGAGACGGTGGTTGCGTTTATCACCGGGAATGGCTACAAGACGCAAGAGGCAGTTCTGGGCGTGGCCGCAAAGCCCGTTGTCATCGACCCGTCCATCGCGCAATTTCGAGACATTTACGATCAACTTTCCGCCGTTCGAGCCTAACGCCACACACTTTTCGGAGGATTTATGGCAGCTAAAGTTCGTATTCCAGCCCCTTTAAGAAAGCTCACCAAAGAGCAGGCCGTCGTTGATTGTACCGGCAAGAATGTCGAAGAAATCTTGGCCAATTTGGAAAAACAATATCCGGGCATCAAAGAACGTATCTGCGATGAAAACGGTCAGATTCGCCGCTTCATTAATGTGTTCATTAATGGGGAAGATATTCGCTTTAAAGACGGCGCTAAAACGGCTGTTGCCGAAGGCGCAGAAATTTCAATCATTCCTGCAATCGCAGGCGGCATTCGGTAGGAGTTATTGTGGTTAAGAAACAACTTGAACTGATTTATCCGACCAACCTCATCAAAGAACCTCTGATATATCAGATGGCCAAGAAAATCCCGGTGGTGTTTAATATCCGCCGCGCGAAAGTAACGCCGACCATCGGCGAAATCGTTCTTGAGCTCGAAGCCGAAAACGATAAAGTGCTCACCGATGCCATTGAATTTCTCTCCCGCAAAGGCGTCGAAATCCAGCCGGTCACCGGCTCCTCCGTAGAGTCTTAAGTTCCAATAACCAAGCACCAAGTTCCAAATAAACTCGAAACACCAAACTACAAACAGTTTGGGCGGTTACTTTTTATGTGCTTGGTTATTATTTGGATCTTGGAATTTGGAGCTTAGCGATTGAGTTGGATGTGTTACCAGGTTTTTGATTTTTCCAGAATATAGACGGGAACGTTGTAGCGGTTAAACTTCGCTTCTTCGTATTTGTCTTTGACGGCCAGATCAATGCGCAGTCCTTTAATGGCGCTGCCGGTATCAGCGGCATACGCGTACCCATATCCCTTCACATACAGCCGCGTCCCGAGCGGAATCACCGTGGGATCCACGGCCACCAACCCCCGTTGCAATTTAAACCCCAGATAGGTTGTATCGCTGGGGACATACTTTTCACCCACGTAATAGCCCGTCGCGCGCAGGTGCAGCACTTTGCATTTACTCAGGTCATAGACTTTTTCCGGCAGATTGTTATTTTTGAGCAGCGTGAGCGTATAGCTCGGGTGTTTGATGACTTTGCTTTTGAGGATTTTTCGGGAGGCTTCGGTCCCGTTGTGCAGTGTCTTTTCCACGCGCCGCACGATTTCTTTAACCACGCCTTTACGCACGAGTACTTTGCGCAGGTTGCCGGTGAGACGCGTTTGTTCCGTGATAATCAGCGGGGTGGTCTGGGTCTCAGTTTCGATTTGGCGCGTCACGCGGACGACTTTAATCGTGGTGTGACGCTGCAGGAGATCGGCGGGTGGTGGTAGACAAAAATCGTCTTTGCCGAGCACAATGTTCCGTTCGGCCAGAGCGTCTCCAACCGTTTTGACGTGGGTACGGTAGGTCTGAATTTTCCCGTCCGCTTGGATGGCAATGACAGGCGTATTCCAACGGCGTATGCCTCCGCCTAAAAGAAGAATTAAGAAAGCAATTTCCAGCGAGACCACCACCGGATGGCGGCGGATATCAAACCAGGAAAGAACATCACGCGGCGAATGCCGCCGCTCAGGAGAGTCGGAAGAGGGCTCGTGCATTGGCGCTAGTGACCCGGGCAACATCCTCAGAGGGTTTATTTTTTAAAGCAGCAATTTCACGGCCGATGACCGCAATGGCATGCGGTTCATTACGTTGACCGCGCTGCGACTGCGGCGGTAGATACGGGGAGTCGGTTTCCAGCACGATACGTTCCAAAGGCATTTGACGCACCACCTGCTGCAGGAGTTTTGCCGACGGGTACGTGACAGGACCGTCAAAGCCTAACATAAATCCATGCAGGAGATAGGTTTGCGCGTCTGGCCAGCCTCCAGAAAAACAGTGGATCACGCCGTTTGGACGCGGGCAATCCAGAGCACCGGATGTTTCGGGGAAAAATTCGGCCAGGCGTTTTTGAATGTCCTTCTGTGCGGGACCGGCTTGCGGATGTTCCTGAGCATCACGGCAATGAATCACAATGGGCATTCCGGCTTCGCGCGCCAACTCAAGTTGACGGCAAAAGAGATAGTCCTGCTGCTCTTTCGTGTTCTGCATCCGGTGGTAATCGAGCCCGAATTCACCCACGGCAACCACCTTGGGATGTTTCATCAACTCCCTGAGTTGGGTGGAAAGCGCGGTCCACTCGGCCGGACCGTACGTATGTGCATAGTGCGGATGAATCCCCAGTGCGGCGTAAATGGTCGGCGTTGATTCGGCCAGGGCCACCGCTGCATCCCACATATCGGGCGACTCGGCAATTTCGATGAGGGTGGTGACTCCGGCGTCACGCGCACGGGACAGCGCGGCGTCGCGGTCGTGAGCGAACTTCTCGTCGTTAACGTGGCAGTGAGTGTCGGTCCACACCGGTTATTTCCTGGGGAAAAGCGGGGTGCCTTTCTGGGTGAGCTGTCCTGCGGCAAGCTCCACACGGGTCGGGTCTTCGAAGAAGGCTCGGGCGCTCGTCGTGAAATCATCGGTTTGACCCAGCTGACGCCAGATGGTTAGCGTTGTTTCCGGCATAAACGGCCAGAGGTAATACAAAATCATTTTCAGGGATACCAAGACGCCATAGAGCACATCTGGAATATCGGCCGGGTTTTCTTTGGCCATCTTCCACGGGGCCATCCGCTCGATAAATCCATTCACAGCGCTGATTGCTTTCCAGATTTCAGCCAGCGCCAAATGAAAGGCCTGGTTCTCGAGATGGGCTGGGACATTCTTTACGAGAATCGCGCCCACTTCGGTGATGATTTCGCGGCGGGTTTGTGAGACTGGAATCTTTCCTTCGGAATATTTTTCCACCATGGTCAGTGCGCGCGAAATCAGGTTGCCCATGTTGTTGGCCAAAGCGGCGTTGTAGGCCGTTTTCATTAAATCTTTGGTGAAATCGCCGTCCGCGCCAAAGGGGAAAGCCGAGAGCAGAAGATAGCGCGTTCCTTCCACACCGTATTCCGAAATTAACTCGGCGGGGCGCACCACATTGCCCATGCTTTTGGACATTTTCTGGCCGTTGACGGTAAAAAAGCCGTGGGTAAAAACTTTTTTGGGCAGTTTCATACCGGCTGCCATCAGAAGTGCCGGCCAGATGACCGCATGGAACCACAAAATGTCTTTCGCCATCAGATGTAGATCGGCTGGCCACCATTCTTCCATTCGCTTTTGGTTTTCTGGATAACCCAGCGCTGTCAGGTAATTGATGAGGGCATCGACCCAGACATAGGTTGTCTGGGAGCGGTCCCAGGGTAGCGGAATCCCCCAGGCCAGCGTCGCCCGCGAGATGCTGATATCGTTCACGTCTTGCTTGAGCTTGCCGATAACTTCATTGCGGCGCTCGATCGGAAAAATTTTGAAATGGTTGGGGTGGCTTTCGTCCGTGATCGCCGTAAGCAGGTCGTTTTTATAATGAGAGAGGCGGAAAAAGTAATTGTCTTCTTCTTGTACTTCCGGCTTGATGCGGTGATCGGGGCAGAGCCCACCGATGAGTTCGTCGTCCGTATAAAAACGTTCGCACTGAACACAGTATTTGCCCTGGTAACGGCCTTTGGAGATGGCCCCTTTGTCCCAGAGTGTCTTGAGGAAGGTTTGTACCGCACGCGCATGTTCCGGCATCGTGGTGCGGATAAACATGTCGTTGGTGATGTTGAGAGATTTCCAGGCCGATTGAAATTGTGCGGCGATTTCATCGGTATAAAGCTGCGGATCTTTGTTGTGCGCGGCGGCGGCTTGGGCGATCTTGGTTCCGTGCTCATCGGTTCCGGTCAGGAAAAAGACTTCGTCCCCAATCAAGCGGTGCCAGCGCGCCAGGACGTCCGCGGCCACAGTGGTATAGGCGTGCCCGATATGCGGCACATCATTGACGTAGTAAATGGGTGTTGTGAGATAGTATCGGGTCATTGTTGACGTCGAAGTGTAGCAAGTTGGAGGAGTAAATTGTCGTACACAAGTCCGGGCTGCACATTGTGTCGCAGTTGGATCTGTGCCTGTTCAATGAGTCGCACAGAGGATTGCGCGGGCATGTAGCCGGAGTGTAGTGCCCGCCAGGCGGGAACGAGCAGGTGGCTTAGACGCTCTTCCACATCGGGCCGTGTGAGGCGGTTGGCTTTGGTTCGACGTTCGGGCCCAGAGACAATTTCGCCTGCTTTCTTGTGAGCGAGAGATTCCCAGAGGTCTTCTGCTTCACGAATCGCTTCAATTTGTTCGGCTCTCCCCAGGTGGAGCGCGCGGCCGGGCGATCCGAGCGCGAGTTCGATCAAGCGGATCCGGTCTTCCTCGGCAACACCTTGCTGCGCAAGGCATTTCTGCATCTCCTCATCGCTCAAAGGACGAAAGCGAATGGGTTGGCAGCGCGACAAAATCGTTTGGAACAGCCGGTCACGAAAGGGCGTGAGTAAAAAGAGCGCGGTATGTTCGGGCGGCTCTTCCAGAATCTTGAGAAGCGCGTTAGCGGCATCCGCGGTGAGACGCTCGGCGTCATCCAAGATCGAGACTTTCCATCGGCCTTCCCCGGCGCTCTGTAGCAGACGGCGCCGTTCGTTTTGGATCGTTTCCATGCGCAGGGACTGCTGCTTTTCGATCGGTTCGCCGCGCTCGGCCGCCTGACTGAACAAGCTGATCACGCGCACATCCGGGTGATTGCCTGCGGCGATCTTCTTGCAGCTTAAACACGCGTCCGCGTTGCAGGGCTTCTTGGCGGCCGAACAGTTGAGTGCCTTTGCCACTTCGATGGCCAGCGTACGTTTGCCAACCCCTTCCGGACCAAAAAACAGCAACGGGTGCGTTGTTTCTTTAGTGACCCAACGCTGACAGAGGTCGACGGCCAGGGACTGTCCGATAATGGAAGAAAAGCTCATGCAAGAAATTTTTCGATGGCAGCGCGAATGAGCGCCTGTGTTTTGTTCATGTCAGGTTGTTGCTGGATCACTCGAAATCGTCTCGGTTCTTTTTTCGCTAGGGCCAAAAAACCTTTTCGCACATTGTTATGGAACGTGGCGCCGGCCAATTCCATGCGGTCGTGGCCGTTCTTGGCCTTCTTGGCTTGCTTCAAGCCTTTGTCGGAAGCGACATCGAGCAAAATAGTTAAGTGAGGAACCAGTCCACCGGAAGCGACTTTATTGAGGTGGGAGATCATTTTCGTATCCAGTCCACGCCCATACCCCTGATAGGCCAGAGTCGAGTCGGTGTAACGGTCACAGATCACCAGGGTTCCCTTCTTAAGATACGTGCGGATCAGCGAGACATGCTGGGCGCGGTCGGCTTCAAACAGGAGAAGTTCAGCCTTGGGATCCAGCGGTACCTTGGTTTGGAGCAGGATCTGGCGAATGGGTTGGGAGAGCTCGGTCCCCCCGGGTTCACGGGTCGTGACCACGGAGAATCCCTGCGCTTCCAGCCAGGGCGCCAAAAGCCGGATATGCGTGGATTTCCCACTGCCTTCCGGCCCTTCAAAGGTAATAAAAATGCCCTTCTTCATAGCGGTCTCATTATACTTGGATCGTCGGTGACAGGTCGACTAAGCGGCGTGCTTGAGGAGAGTTTCGTTAATGATCGTCTGATAGCCAATACCGCGGCGCTTCGCTTCGGCCTTTGCCCAAGCCAACGCTGCTGGGTGCAGCCGAATAAACGTCGGCTTGTATTTGTGCTCATCTAATTTAGGCGGTCGTCCACGCGGAGGGCGTTTAACGCCCAATTTGCGCTCAATCGCTTTCCTGCCGGCTTCTACTTCCTCCGGCGTGGCACGTCTTGATTTGGAGAAATCAAAATCTCTTTCCAGATCTTTATCGTCGTTGTGCTTCATAGTGTTTCCTTTCTCGCTGATTCGCTTTGCGAGCACTGATAATTCGGCATACGGTGTCATCCTTGCGCAAAGTAACGATCACGAGCAGCAGACCTTCCTCATATCTTGTTTCAGATCGTGACGAATGGAGAGGATCATCTTCAATCCGATGGTTCGGATCATCAAAAATCGTGATGGCCAGCTCAAACAAAACCCCATGCTTGATAACGTTCGTAAGCGCCTTCCCAAAATCCCACTCATAATCTGTATATACCATAATAAACCCTTCCTTTCAACTTCTTAGAGTCAAAAAGAAGGGATTTATTCCATATTCAGGCGATAAAAAGCCTCAGCCCCCTGAGAGCGTCCTTGCGTCCCGCCAGCTTCGCTGGGTGGGACTGTCCCGCTTCCTATAAAAATAGGGTGGCGGGACGAACGCTTCAGGGGGCTGAGTGTGATCCTGCTACGGCCCTTAGGCAAGTAGGCAGGTCAGATTTTTATGCAGAGAACCCAAAGGCCACCTTCGCCAGGGTTTTCTTACGCTCTTCTTCAATGCGTGCGCGCATGAAGGGTGCTGTCAGCGCATCGGCTGCTGTACCGAAGAGTTTTTCGGCGGCTTGAGCGAGCTCCGCGGGAAGTTCCATGCCCTGATCCACATACGATTGAATCTGGCTTGCCATAGATTCCATTTTCTGGATGCGCCGTACCACAGACGTCGTCCAACCCACAAAACTTACAGCAGCACCGACGGCAAGGAGCAAAGCCATCGGGCCCGTGTCCATTGTGGCCACCGCAGGGATGCCAAAGCCATCCGCAAAAGCGGCCGAGGGAAAAAGCAAGAGCGTCGCGGCCAGCGTGAGCGTACGCAGGATCCATTTTTTCTTTCCTGTTTTTGCTTTATCGCTCCAAACAAGCCCCCCCACAAAAACTCCAAGGCTTAAGACACCCCGGACGATCGTGGTCCACGGATTGCTCGGCTGCTTCGGAGTTTGCATATCTTCATCAAAAAATGTGCCTTTGGGTTGTGAAGCTGCGGAATCGGCTTTTTTGGGGGCGAGAGGCATTTCCATACTTACCCCACCCACAGTTGCTTTTTCTTGGGTAGGAACGCTTGCTGAAACAGCCGCAGTCTCACGAGGTGCTTCTACTGCCATGCGGAGCTGCGGACGGGAAGAGCCCATGGGAGCGTCTTGTCCCAAAGCCATGCTCCCTGCGCCAGCGAGTACAAGTGCTAGCATCGCGCGTACGCTCAGCCGGCGGACAGATCCCGCAGCAGCGGCCAGACTCGCCGTTACTTGTCCTGCCGCATGAAAAGGACGGGTAAGACCCGCTGCGGCCCAATCCTTACCGGAGGACAACTGCTCCGGTGTCAAATGCTTGCCCAGCATGCGGTTGATGTAGAGCATCTCATCGATTTTGGAGTGCTTGCGCACGTTGGGGGAAATCACGGCATAGCTTAAGCCTTGCTGTTTTAAAAGCTGGGTAATTCCATCGGTATGGAAGCCGCCCACGACCATGACGGTGGTGGTCTGGTGATCAAGAGCGCGCAACTTCAGGCTGTTCTTAAAAAGTTCTTTATCGCGCATGAGGGCAACGACGTAGTAGTCAATCGCCGCGGACACCGGCATGAGCAGGGTGTTCGCCTCATCTTTTGGCAGCGCCTGTTGCAGGTGCAGCAGAGCCGCGCTGGCATTTTTTACGGCTGGGCCAAATTCTTCTGGCGTGAGATCGAGATTCGCAAGTTGTTCCACGGCCGCAATTTCGTTGTCGAGCTCGGCAGCGTTGGTGCGAGCCATGGGTGTTTCCTTATTAACGCGCTGAAGCGCCCCGCGGAGAATCGATAGGTTTTCGCGCAGTGCCATACGGGCCTGATACGACTTGGCAAAGAAATCGAGAGCCGATTGATAGAGCGGCATCGTCTCAATACCGTAGAGGCTGCCCTCGCCTTCGGTGACCACATAATGAAAGTCACCCGGCATTTCACCTTGGCGGATCAAATAATCGGCAGCCTGGGTGCGGGATTTTGCGTCGCCTATTTTCTGCATGGCCGAGACATCAACAGGACCTTCCTGGCCTTCAACCGCGATGCGGTTGGGAAGCAGGTTCATGCCTTTAAGCGTTTTCAAAATTTTGGAGATCGCAAACTGAACCGAGCGGTTGGCGTGGAGATCCTGAATCAGGATGACGTCCGGTGTGAACCCGGTGGTCAATGTTTTCGCCGAGTAGACATCGGATACGAAGCCAATCGATTTGGAGAGCGGTAGCGAGAAAGAAGCTCCCATCGGTGCCGCGTGAGACGTCACCGGTACCGAGGTTCCCGCGATGGCCGCGCTTAAGCTCACGGCCATAAACTTCGTGGCCATGCGGCGGCGCTGGGTGTTCGAGAAGGTCGATACCATGACCGGCTCAAGCGTCTCGCGATTAAAAATCCATTGAATAAAGTCGGTTAAACGTTTCATGCGAGTCTCCAATAAGTCGTTATTCGCTTTCTTGTGACTTTAAGAGTGTACCGGAAGAGCCAAAGTAGGTAAATAGAACCCAAGGCCAAAAATGGAGGTCTTTTGGGCCCAGGGGTTTCCTGGGTCCCGGCGTCACGGCGATGTCGCATTATTTGATAATGACGAATTTCCCACGGTTTTGGTGTCCGGAAGGGTCAGTGACTACATATAGGTAGAGACCTGAGGCGACTTTGTCTCCTTTTTCATTGGTCATATCCCACTGTGCAGAGGTGTTAGAAGTCGTTAGCGTTCGGACATGATGTCCGGATACAGTGAAAATCTTTAGGGTGCAGCCCGCGGTAATTTGATCAATGGTCAGTGGAAGTCCGGCGTGGCGGTCACTCCGCCAGGGGTTGGGATAAATGCGCGGGTTAGGTGTAGATGCAAGCTGTGCCGAACTCTCGGACGGAGGTGCTGTGGCCGTTATGCAAACACGCGTGGAGTCCCGCTGACTGTGCGCATCGTAGGGGATCGACACATCTTGGGTATTGTTCCAAAAGTACAACTTTTGAATGGTGGTCGTAACAGGGTCTTGGTTGAGAGCCGGACCAAATTGATAGCACGGATAAAACGCATCCTGATCATTAAAGTGGGGGTAGCCAATGTATTTTCGATCGGGCTCGGTGGGAAACAGATGCAGCGTATTGCTGGCCACGTGCATGTCATAAATTCCCATGCCGCGATAATCATTGGGAGCGAAGGCTTCGACGTCATTTTGAACCGAGGTCAGTCGGATGCCCTGCGTGTTCCAGAGAGTATTGTTTGTGACGCGTATTTGAAGGGCCACATCGTGAGCCCGCCGTGATTCGGGGCTGATCCAAGTGGAGAGGCCATCTCGCACATTGTCTCCAACGCGCACTTGAATAGAACGAGAATCGTAGAGCGTATTACGGTCAATCGTGCAGTTCACGCCTCCGCTATAAATCGTAATGCCGATGGGGTTATCGATCAGCGTATTGCCGCGAAGGGTAATGTCTTTGGCATCCCAACGGCGAATAACAAACAAGCTTCCAACCTCAGGAATACTATCCCAAGGACGATCCACCGTTATTGTTTTATTGGAGGTATTTAGGTTGGAAATATATCGCCAGCTTCCCATGGCCCGGCCGGAGGTAATGATGACCACATGTCCAGTATAAGCCGCCAAGCGCGTGGAGGTGTCGGGGCCCCACAGAGCGCTGGAATCGCTTAAGCTCGTAGCCGTGACGGCTGAAATCGTTCCTTGATCGGTAAAATCCTGGATATTGGAATGCTGGGTCATAATCGCTTCGCCGTCGCCTCCTTGTTCCTTGGGTGTATGGATGGACCGGAATGTGTTATCGAGGAGTTGAATTTGAGAGCCAAAACTGAGCTCTATCCCGCCGCTTTCTATGGCTTCAAGTTCCGGGTGTCCATCGGCCGTTGAGCCGGCGTATTTGCCGAGAGAGTCGCGTGTGAACGTGTTTCCTTGGATCAATGCATTTTGGTTCAGCTGCATTTGAACACGTCCGAAGTTGTACGTCACGGTGTTGTTCAAGAATGACACGTTCGTATTGTCGATGATATAGATGGGGCCAAAAACGGTCGACGTCGAATCCATCGTGGAGTTTTGCACGAGCAGCAGGTCGGCATTACCGATCCAAACACTTCGTCCATTGCTCAGATGAATATCCAGATTGTTGAGGAAAATTTTGCTGTGCGGATTGGAGCCCCAGCTCCAGAGCGTCGCCACGGGTTGCGTGGAATTTGTCATTGAGAAGAGCCCTAGATCCGTCAGGCCGATGACGCTGCTGTCGCGGAGGGAGAGGCCGGACCAATGCATGGAGTTGTTGTCTTCTTGGAGGGGAGTCGGATTGTAGAACCGAACGCGTGAGGTCTGCGCACTGTCTCCTCGAAGAAGGACTCTCGGGAAGAGCTCAATGGGCGCACCCGAAGGCGTCACGATTTTGTAATCTCCCGCAGGGAGATAGACGGTCCCTCCTCCGTCGCTCCAGGCTTTATGGATCGCCGCGCGCAGTGCGGCGGCATCATCCGTGATTCCGTCGCCGGCGGCGTTGTAGGGGGGAGACTTGATATTGATTTCATGTGCGGCGATGGTGTTAAAGTCGTTCGCCCAAGGGACGCCCAAAACGGACGGATCCCATGTCGCATAAAGAGGCGGTACGACAACGAGTAACCCAGCGATAAGAAGGAGGTGTTTCATTTAATAATGACGAATTTGCCTCGTGCTTTATTGCCCTGCGGATCCGTCACCTGATACAGATAAAGTCCTGACGCTGCTTTGTCACCGCTATCGGTTGTCAGGTCCCAGGTGATCGACCCGCCCGCCGCCGCCTTTGCTCATAAAGTCATTGACCGCCGCCAGATACCCCGGCAGCAAGGGACTGTTGGGATAGGGAAGTTCCGTAATAATAATGACGTTGTATTTGGAGAGCCGCGCTGCGGTCACTTCGCTATAGGTATTGGTGTAATCCACTTCAAATCCCGCCGCATGCCAGGCGCGGATCAGTTCAAAACTCCCGGTGAAATAGTTATTGGAGATGAAAAGGACAGCCGGATTGGCTGCCTGTAGGGGAGGGGGACGAAGCGAGAAAGCCAATAACAAGAGGAATGGAAATAAAAAATGTCGAAAAAGCCAGTGAGAAACAGCCTCCTGGTCGCAAGGTTCTCGGTAATATCTTAACACGCGTTAAGTTTAGCGGGAATTCAACGTTAAACAAGGCACATTTTGAGTAATGAATTTATTGGGTAGGGAGGCCCAGAAATATAAATGGCCTATTAAAAACGAATCTATTTTTAGGCGTGATCTTTCGCTATATCAACTCTACAGAGCTGTCAGGAACCCAGCCTTTCAAGCCTTCGGAAGGGATGCCGATTTCCAACCATCCTTGGATGGGTTCCTGTTCGTCGAGGACCAGCACGCGGCGCCCTTCGGGAATGGTGAAGTTAGCCGTGTAGCTCATGGTGGGACCACTGCGGACTTCGGCGGTGGGAATAATGACAACGGCTTCGCGTTTCGTAGCCAAGTTCACCCGGAATCCTAGCCATGCCGTGAGGACGAGCCAGAGGACGACAATTCCCAGGGTGAGTTCCGCGCCCGGCTGATACCGGCCCAGCATCCGCAACGTTCCCCCCGCGCAGAGTCCGATAAAGAAGAGGCTGGCTAAAATCGTCAGGGTGTTAAAGGAAAGACTAAAAAAGAGCCGCCAGAGAAGCCGCGCCAGCGCACCGTTGGGTAAAAGCGGATCTCCGGCTTTGGTCAGTGCGAAATGAAGATTGAAGATGACATCGCCCTGACTCGAATTTAAGCGAAAGGC
>CAZDML010000004.1:43991-45269 GCA_964506645.1 uncultured Elusimicrobia bacterium
GCACATGAAGGGCATTCAGTTGTTGAGCTACCTGATAGAGCTTGCAGTAAGCGAAACGTTCCCGGACATCGTTGCTTAGCTCAATACCCTGCGACTTTCCCTTTTCGAAACACATGCAGGCCTGAGCGAATTGCCCCTGTGCGTAAGCAGCGTTGCCTTGTTCGAAGGCTGAGGGGTTTGGTTGTGCGTGGCCGCAAGCGAGGACCAAACAAACAATCATCGCGGTCATGCAGGATCTGACCCCAGACATTACTCCTTCCATCGAATCTCCTTTTCCAGATGTTCGATCAATTCGCGTAATTCCCGCGCCGTTTTTTGCAGATCGTCCGTTGTGACCTGGCCCGGGGAGAACTGAAATAAATCCAGCGTCTCCCAGAGTGCGCGCGTGGCCTCGATACGTTTCGGCTGCACCCGGGCCGTTTGAAGCGCGGCCACAGTTTCCTGAAGAGAAAGTCCTGTTTCATGCAGGTTGAGTTTGGCGGCCAGGTACTCGCGCAGTACATCGCCTAGCGTACCCGAGTTCGTGGATTGGGCAAGTTGCTTGTGAGCTTTCTTCGCCGCCGCTCGGAAGCGCAACTGACCAGGGTCGGAAAGAAAAAACCACTCATAAAGTGTAAAAAGTCCGCTCATTATCAGCACCAGAAAAGCGAGTGCATTTAAAACTCTGAGACCCTTGTTCCGATACAGTGGGACCCCCTGCGAAGCGAGGGACGCAGGTGTTTTGATATAGCGGATATCTTCTCCTAACACCTGAACATTGGGAGCCGCCGAGGGAATCCCTGGGGTGACAAAGGATGGCGCCGCAGAACCTTCGGGGGCGGGCTTTACGTGGAGACTGAGGGCTTGAGAAGACACCATTTTATAGGACTGGGACGCCGGGTTGAAGTACACGAACGAAATGGTTGGTATTCGTATTTCTCCCGATGTTTGCGGAACAAGAATCGTTTTAAATACTTTGGAGCCCTGCACACGGTAGTCTTTCTTTTCGATGTTGGTTGCGGCCGTTGTGTTAAATGCGCGAACATTCGTAAGGGGGGGCAGGGAAATATCCGGAAGCGATTTGATATTCCCTTCGCCGCTGAGGGTCACGGTGAGTGTGATGGGCTGGCCGACAGTCGTGGAGGGCTTATCTAAGCTTGCGGCGATTTCATAGTGGCCCACCGCGCCGAGAAAGCCTGCCGGTTTCGGATCCGGCAGCGGTTTGATCGTGATCCCGATAGGATCGGTTTGCAGTACTTTTTCCTCTCCGCCGCCGAAAAACGAAGCGAAGATGTCATT
>CAZDML010000005.1:0-6530 GCA_964506645.1 uncultured Elusimicrobia bacterium
GACGCGAAAGGAGCTTCAGAACGGCCTGCTGAATCTGGAAAGCGAGATCATCCAGCTCGAAACCCGGAACCTGGACGCCGACATCTTTCAGCACAGCCTGGGCAATTTCATGGAGGCCCTCGGGAAGATCAGCCCCAAGGAGCAACGGGACTATATCCGGCTTCTGCTCAAGGAGGTCGTCTACGACGGCGTCAAGAACGAAGTCAGTATCGGGTTCCATCCCGTAGAGGCCTTCCAATGGTCATTGGAGGCGTGCGGGCCTGTTTTGCATCTGAGTAAAGAAGAGCTCCCGGACTAGGATTCGAACCTAGACTATGGCCTCCAAAGGGCCGTGTGCTACCATTACACCATCCGGGAATAAACTGTTAGAGCGTGTGAACCAACCAGGATTGTCGGTACGTCTTACGAATTTTGTTCAACAGCTTACGGCCTTTCACTTCGGAATCGACTACACCAAAAACCGTTGAACCGGACCCGGACATTAATGCCCCGACTGCGCCCATGTCTTTGAGTTGGACCTTAAGGACATTCAACAAAGGGTAGGCAGGAAACACCAGAGACTCAAAACGATTAAAAAGATCAGGCACCCAAGCTTCCGGATCCACATTTTTCAAATGTGGAACAATTTTATGTATTGCCTGGGGGTCGGTCAACGGAAGTCGGACGCGGGCATAGGCTTCTTTGGTGACAACACCAAAATTAGGATAGACAAGAATCAGCCAGGTTTTACGCAACTTGGGCAATGCCTTCAGTCGGTCTCCGATGCCGCTTCCCATCGCCGTCCCGCCTTTTAGGAAAAATGGAACGTCAGCGCCCAGGGTGGCAGCAACTTTCAACAACACCTCAGGAGCGACTCGCCGTTTCCATAATTTCGGCAGGGACACAAGGACCGCCGCCGCATCGCTAGAGCCTCCACCCAACCCCGCACCCATCGGGACGATCTTCTTTAAATGAATTCTCGCACCGCGCCTTTCATGCAGGGCCTCCCGTAATCGGACGGCTGCACGCATCACTAAATTTCGTTCATCGGTCGGCAGCGTTGGGTCCGAACAGGTCATCGTCAGCTCTTTTGCCGGACGAAAGGTCAGCGTATCTCCCAGGGATACGGTCTGAAATACGGTTTCGAGCGTATGATAGCCGTTCGGCAGCTTGCCGGTAATTTCCAGAAATAAATTAACTTTGCAGTAGGCTTTAACGTTCATGCTTAATGGGTCTTCTCTTGTACGGTATTTACTTTCCAGTCCAAGAAATTCAGTTCGGCCTTCCAGCCCAATTCTTTGTTTTTTAATTTCATTTTTCGCGGCATCCACAAACCGTCTTCCAGGGACTGCTCGAGAATGGTAACGTCATCGACGCCGCCCTGCAGATTGGTTCGCGTATAACGGGTCAACACCCCTCGATGAAAATCCACCCACATTTCCTGGTCGGGCGCCGCATAATGCGTAAGTCCGTTTTGGGAGTCGGTTTTGACGTTTGAGGAATCAAACACATCAAACAAGGACCCCGAGAAATACCGCGGAAGCACCGTCAGACCGTCCAGTGAAAAACCCGCCCAGGCCGACACCGCTTCTGCGGGATCGATACGTACACGATCGGCGCTGATACGAACCGTGGCAAGCACTTCACCGGAAGGTCCATCGATCGACACATCGACGGCGTCGGGCCTTTCGAAGACCATACGCCCCAGCATTTTAACGGATTGCTTTTGCCAGCGCCCGGAGGCGCGCAGCGTCGCGCGAGCATTTAAAATCTGCCTCGCATTGCCTTGCATGTACTTTAAAAACTTGCGCTGACCAGACCCGGCGATCACCCGGCTCGCCGCATCGGCTATCTTTGCATCGAGTGTTTTGTCTTTAACAGACAACGCACGGGCTCGGGTCCACGCAGACAAGGCGGCTGCGGTTTGCTGCGCGCCAGCATAGGCATCGCCCAGGTGATCAAAGATCAGTGCATCAGGCGTTTTTTCTGATGCTTTGATTAAGTAGGGAATCGCCTCGTTAGACTGTCCTTCTTTATGCAATACCCAGCCCAGGCTGTCCATGTAGGCCCCGCTGTCCGGATCCAGTGCGTTGGCTTTGCGCAGCAGCGCCTCGGCCTCGGGTAATTTCACACCCTGTTCTGCATAGGTGTAACCGATATAGTTCATGGCGGCGGCATTGCGAGGATCGAGCTGCAGCACCTTATTAAATTGCAGCAATGCCGCGTCTTGTTTCCCAAGCTTGTCGTACGCCACACCCAGCTGAAACTGCATCTGCGCATCCGCCGTACTTAGTTCGACGCCTTTTTCCAGCACCGCAACGGCCTTCTCTGGCTTTTGCGTATCCAAATACCCCATACCCAAAAACAAGAGCACGTTCGTGTTGGAAGGTTGTGCCACGCGTGCTTTCTCGAGCACCATCACGGCTTCTTTGGAACGATTATCCAGAGAGAGATAGTACGCCCAGAGCGTCAAAAATTGGGAATCCTGACTCACGGTGTAGGCCTCGCCAGCATAGTCTGCAGCTGCTTTCCAATCACGCTTTTCCTCGGCAATGCGCGCCAGCCAATAGGGATTGCTCGGCTCTTTGGGCTCAATCGCTCGCGCATTTTGAAACGCCGAGGCCGCCTTATCGCTTTGATGCAGCAATTGATAGAGCTTACCCAGTCGCTGGTATATGGGCGCGTTACGCGGATCGATCTTTAGCGCGGTTTCATACTCGGCAATCGCAGCCTCTGTACTGCCGCTGCGCTCATAATTTTCAGCCAGCGCCATTCGCGGCGCCATTTCCTGCGGGTCCTGTTCCTTAGACTTTTTATAGGCGTCCATCGCCTGGTCGATCTTGTTGTTCCGCTGGTAATACAATCCGAGATGAAAATAGATTTCCGCGTTGCGCGGATCGTAAGTCAAATATTTCTGATAATACTCCACAGCTTTGGGCGAGTTCGTCGATGCATAATAATGGCCCAGATTTTGCAGGGCCTGCAGATCACGAGGATTGAGTTTCAACGCCTGTTCATAATTTTCTACAGCCTTGTCCAGGTCACCGCGGACAACATGCACGTTTCCCAGAAAGAGAAACGACGATGACTGCTGTGGTGCCAGCACCTTCACCTTTTCCGCCGCGCTCAATGCCGCGTCGGTTCGTCCCGTGCGCAGATTGAGCTGTGCCAGATCGCGAAACGCTTCCACGGCCCCGGGATCCAGATCGACTGTTTTTTGGTACTCCGATAAAGCGGTGGCAATATCGCCACGGCGCTCGGCTTGCAGCCCAACGATGTAATGCATATAAGCGTCGGTATTGGCGTGTGCGAGAGAAGAAATGCCTAAGAATGTCATTGCGAGGAGGGTCGCCGAGATGACCCGACGCGGCAATCTCGCGATGACACCATGTAATTTGTTCACAACGTTCGCTCCATCAATAGCGCCGCATCGTTTGGGTTTTCGTATGCCTGCGGGCGCTTGCCGACTATGTTGAAATTCATTTTACGATACAGTCTCTGTGCCGCCTCATTTTTTTCCCGTACTTCTAAGGTCGCCCGTGTGCAGTGCTGAGCGGCTGCGGCTTGAAGCAGTGCCTTCAGGAGGGCCTGGCCCCGCCCGCGGCGCCGTTCTTCTGGTGCAATCACAAGATTGGTGATCTGTGCTTCCCCAGCCACCGCCCAGAATCCGCCGTACCCAATGAGTTGTTCATTCTCCAGGGCCACGCGGAAATACGAAAACGTGTGCTTCAGCTCGGAAGCAAAGTGATCCCGAGACCACCGGACATCGCCGGCGCGTGCTTCAAGAGCTGCGAGTGCATCCAGCCGCTCGGGGCTCAGCGGAACCAGCGTCATACGGCCGCACGGCGACGCTCTTGCGCAGCGGCATCACGCAGATAGGTCGGCAGCACCTGACGATAGGACTGCAAACCGGCTTTCTTCAAGCGCGGTGCACCGGCCATCAGGAGGGCGCGGGCATCCGGGTGTTCGTTTTCAATCATGCGAAAATGACAGTGCTTCCATCGTTCTGCTTTTAATTTTCTGTCCACAGTATCCCGTGAGAGACGTTGATCTTTCCAGAGGCGGCGAAACGTTCCCCTCATTGTCCGTTCAAAGAGTGCGGTGAACACATCGCCGCGCAGGGCATCGATCATCGGGCACACCGCCCCGCCCGGTCCGGCCGTTTCAAATGCGAGCGTTTCCAGCGAAGAAACACCAACGACTGGAATCCGAAGCGTTTGTCCAAGTGCACGGGCCGAAGCCAAGCCAATGCGGATACCGGTAAAACTTCCCGGTCCGGTCGAGACCACAATTCCTTCAAGCGATTGCACAGGCCATCCCACGGTCTTGAGCAACTGCCGCATCGCACCCAAGAGCGCCTCGGCATGGCGCCATTCCAGCGGACTGCGGTAATGCCGCAGCACGCGCTGCGTATCACCCACAGCCAACGACAATTCGGGGCTGGATGTTTCGATCGCTAATATTCGTTTCATACGTGGACGGTCAAACCTTTCAGCCGCTCTTTCCAACGCGCGGACAAGCGCGGCAGCTGCATCTGCCGGGTTGTTTCTCCGGCGGCTTTGAGACGCACTTCCAATACACCTTTCGGCCAACGCGTGTGAATGCGGTCGGCCCATTCGATCACACAGACGCTCTCCGGGTCGAGATAATCTTCCAACGGAAACGCTTTCAACTCCTCCAGCGTTAAACGGTACATATCCATGTGCAGCAGCCGGCCACGGCGCGAGACATATTCATTGACGAGTGAAAACGTGGGACTGCTGACGTCGCCGCGGTAGTCCCACCCTTTCGCAAGCCCCTGCACAAAGGTCGTCTTGCCCGCGCCCAGCCCGCCGACAAGCGCAATCACATCGCCAGGCTGCAGCGTGCGGGCCAACTGTCGCGCCCACGCTTGTGTTTCCTGCGGTTTATGAAAAATGCGCATACCCATAGCCTTGTAGATTTTTTGTGATACGGCCACGGACCGCCGTACAGCCGCGCACCCTAGGGACGACCGTTCCGATCGCCCGCGCTTGCGGTAACGCGCGGTGGACAGCCGGCCACTGCCGCGGGGATACCGTAAAAATGAGTTCGTACTCTTCGCCACCGTAGAGAAGATACGTATCCACCGAACGCCCCACATAGGCGGCCCAACGTGCCAAAGCCGGAGTCCCTAGGACGCGATTCATATCGACTTGAATGCCGACCCCGGAAGCTTCGGCCAGCAAGCGCACGGACGCGGCAAGGCCGTCCGAACTATCCATTAAACTGGTCGCCAGTTGGTGACGCCCTAAAATTGCTCCCGCTTGAAATTTCGGTTCGGGCCGAGAAAACGCTTGTACCAGCGGTCGGGTCCATGCCCAGGAGCGCTTCCCTTTTTGCAGAACTTCCAAACCTGCCCCAGCAAGACCTAAAGGACCCGTCGTTACTAACAGGTCGTCCACACGGGCCCCGCTGCGTCGAATCAAATGTTTGGGGTTGGCCTCCCCCAGAACAGTCACGGAAACGAACCAATCGCGCTTCGAACCGACCGTATCCCCCCCCCAGAGGCCAATTTTCCACCGACGAGCCAAGTTATCCAGACCCTGGTGAAACTTATCCACATTGTCCACAGGCGTATCCCCAGGTATTCCCAGGGTTATTAACGCGGCCAGGGGCTTTACCTCACCCATCGCAGCCAAATCACTCAGATTCATCGCCATGACCTTGTGCCCGAGGTCGCCCCAAGGGAACCACTGGCGTTTAAAATGGATGCCTTCCACCATGGCGTCGGTCGTCCCTACGAGCACCTTATTTGCACGCAAACGCAACACCCCGGCATCATCTCCAGGGCCAATACACAATTGAGAACGGGTCGAGGAAGGCCAATACAACTGCGGCAGGAGTTTCTTAAGCCAGCCGAATTCTCCCAGAGAAGAGATTCGGCGTTTAGCTTTTTTCATGGCCCTTCTTCTCAGAAGAAGGCGCGGCCTTCGAGGAAAGTCCAACGATTAAAGCCACGAATCCGGCAAACAACAACGAGACAGGCAAGAGCCCTTTAGCGACAATGAAGAAATCGCCGACCCATAACCGCAGTCCAATCACGCCCAATAGAATCGAAATAAGTCCTGCTATCACAGCCATTAATGTACCCCCAGTCTTGCCAGTGCATGCGGCACCGCATGTGCAATTTCGCTTGCTAAAAGTCCCCGGTCGCTCACACAGGCCAGATCGCCAGCCAATCCATGAATGTACGCTCCCGCCGCAGCTGCACTCAGCAACGGAACGCGCTGAGCCAAGAGCGCCGCGATGACACCGGTCAGCACATCACCGCTGCCCCCGGTCGCCATCGCCGGATTGCCGGTCGGATTGATAAAGATAGTTTTTCCGTCGGTCACAATACTGTGATATCCCTTCAAAACACAGGTCACCCCATAATCATGCGCAACATTTTTCGCCACGTGCACCCGTTCCCGCTTAATGATTTCCCGATCTAAGCCAATGAGCCGGCCCAGTTCAGCGGGATGCGGCGTAATGATGAGCTTGGGATACCACTGCAGGTCGGAGATCTGAACATTGTTAAGACCGTCGGC
>CAZDML010000005.1:6540-42681 GCA_964506645.1 uncultured Elusimicrobia bacterium
TCGGCATCCAGCACAAGCGGGATGTCCCAGTTTTTCAAAATATTTTTAACAAGACGAGCGATCGGCGCATGTACAGACAGTCCTGGCCCCACGGCCACGGCATGGATCACCCGGCCGCTGACATACTCTTCCAATTCCCCAAGTGCACGCTCGCTCAGTGACCCTTCCGACGTTTCCGGCAAAGGAAGAGTCAACGCTTCGGGAACACTCGCCGCCACAATCGGTTGAATCGACACTGGGACTGCCACTGTGACAAGTCCAGCACCGGTGCGCAGCGCGCCCAACGCCGTGAGAACGGCTGCTCCAGACATCGACCGACTGCCCGCAATGACCAGCGCATGTCCTTGAAGTCCCTTATGCGTGTCACGCGACCGCCGTGGAATCCAGCGTGCTACCGTAGACGCTTTGAGCTGTTGTCCTGTGGAATGGTTTGTCGGTTTCTTTTTTCGATTCATCGCTTATCCCTCCTGTGAGAGACGGCATGATCCGGCTGAAAAAGGGCCATGGCAACCGCATAGTCGCGACCGTGTGAAAGCGAAATGGCAACGCGGCGCGCAAGCGACGCAAAAGAACGGGGCAGTACAACGTCGGGTTTGCCGTTAGGACGATTGCGCACTTGAATATCGCGATGCATTAAACGGGGCTCCCCAATCGCTTTCCATACCGCTTCCTTGGCCGCAAACCGGACAGCAAAATGCTGGGCGGCGTTTTTGCGCTGACGGCAATAACGGATTTCCTGGGCCGTAAACACTTTTTTAAGAAACCGTGGGTTTCGCACCGACTTGGCGATACGGGAAATCTCGACGATATCGACGCCGACGTCCATGGAAGGGTTACTCCACCGTAACGCTTTTTGCAAGATTGCGCGGTTGATCGACATCGCATCCGCGCAGAACAGCCACATGATAGGACAAGAGTTGAAGCGGAATAATCGTGAGCAGCGGCGAGAGCGTTTCATGTACGGCCGGCACGGTTAAAACAAAATCTGCCTTCTTGATAACATCCTGATCTCCTGCCGTAGCCACCGCCACGACTTGCCCGCCGCGCGCTTTGACTTCTTCCATATTAGACAGCATCTTCTCGCGAATCATCGACGCAGTGGCAATCGACACCACGGGGAGGTTTTCATCGATGAGTGCAATGGGTCCGTGTTTCATTTCGCCGGCGGGATAGCCTTCGGCATGGATATAAGAAATTTCTTTCAGCTTGAGTGCGCCTTCGAGCGCAATCGGGTAGTTCAAATGCCGACCGAGATAGAGGAAATTGGTACGGCGAAACAGTTTTTTGGCCACCTTCTCAACTTCTCCGGCGCCCTCCAGAAGGTCTGTGATGAGGCTGGGCAGATGCGAGAGCGCCTGCAGCAGGGTCTGCATGGTTTCCCGCGGTAAAGTGCCGCGGCACTGGGCAATATAGAGCGCGAGCAAAAAGAGCGCGGTCAGCTGACCCGTGAAGGCTTTGGTCGAGGCAACACCAATTTCGGGGCCGCAGTGTGTATAGAGCGTATGAGCGGCATCCCGCGTCGCAGTGGCGCCGACCACATTGCAGATTGCCAGAGTCGGGAAGCCTTTGGTTTTACAGTCGCGCAATGCCGCCAAGGTATCCGCGGTTTCACCGGATTGCGAGATCGCCACAATCAGCGTTCCAGGATCTTTCGAAGAGCGGCGGTAACGGAACTCGCTGGCAATTTCGACGTCGCAGGGGATCCCGGCAAGCTCTTCCAACCAGAATCGGCCGACGAGCGCGGCATGATAGGAGGTCCCACATCCGACCAGACAAATCTTCGGCATCGATGTGGCCAGCGTCGCGGGCAATACGTCATCCAAATCCACTTTGGGCTCATCCAGCGAGATACGACTGCGGAAGGTGTCGCGAATAGTCACTGGCTGCTCAAAAATTTCTTTGAGCATGAAATGTTTGAAGCCGGCCTTCTCTGCGGCAATAGCATCCCACAATATCGTTTTGATCTCGCGCTTCACGGGCTGCCCATCGAGATTCATAATATCGATGTGGTCTTGATAAATATCGGCCACGTCACCGTCTTCCAGAAAAATGACTTTACGGGTGTGCGGAAGAAGTGCGGGAACGTCGGAGGCCAAAAACATTTCGCCCTCTCCAATACCCAGTACCAGCGGCGAATCTTTCCGCGCGGCAATAAAGCGTTTAGGGTCATCGGACGCCAGGACGCCGACCGCGTAGGATCCATGCGCCTGTTTCAGCGCCATGCGCACTGCGGCGAGAAGATCGCCCTTGTAGGCTTCTTCCACCAGATGCGCGATGACTTCCGTGTCCGTCTGAGATTTAAAGGTATGGCCGGCATCGGTGAGGCGTTTTTTAAGCTCCACATAGTTTTCAATGATGCCATTATGAACAACGACGATCGTGTCGTTGCAGCAGGTGTGTGGGTGAGCGTTTTCTTCGGAAGGCCGGCCGTGCGTCGCCCAGCGCGTATGGCCGAGACCGAGCGTCCCCGCGACCGGTTTTTGTGTGAGCAGGTCTTGCAAAATGGAAAGTTTGCCCGCGGCGCGGCGTAGTTGAATGGATTGATCTTTTAAAACAGCAACACCCGCGGAATCGTATCCGCGGTATTCAAGCCGGCGCAGTCCTTCGACCAGCACCTGCGATGCATTTTTCTTACCGATATAGCCGACGATTCCGCACATATTAATTCACCCGGTCCTTCATGCTGCGCACCGCAGCGCCCCAGCCAACAAACAGCGCGCGCGCGACGATGGCGTATCCAATATTTAACTCTTCCATGCCCGGGAGCCGAGCGACAGGACCGACATTGTTGTAATCGAGCCCGTGTCCGGCATGCACATGCAGCTGACACTGCCGGGCCTTCTCAACGCCCTTGCGGAGCCTTAAAAGCTCCTGACGGCGGGCCGCGCCGGCTGCGGCTTCGGCATAGGAGCCCGTGTGAAACTCTACGGCATCTGCCCCTAAAGCACCGGCACAGGCCACTTGCTTAAGGTCGGCATCAATGAACAGACTAACGAAAATTTTTTTGTCTGATAAGTGGCGGATCATCTTCTCGAGCTTGGCACGATGCGCAACCACATTTAATCCGCCTTCCGTAGTTAGTTCCTTGCGATTTTCCGGCACAAGACATACACGGTGCGGCCGTACATCCAACGCAATCGATTCCATCTCTGACGTGGCCGCCATTTCCAGAGACAAGCGTGTTTTCAGAGTTTTTCGAAGTGCCCGAATATCGCGATCTTGAATGTGGCGGCGGTCTTCACGCAAATGCGCCACGATTCCATCGGCACCCTGCCTCTCGGCCAGGAGCGCCGCTTCCACGGGATCCGGAAACAATCCCTGGCGCTGCTGACGGACGGTGGCAATATGGTCGACGTTCACACCCAGCTCGACCATGAGATTTACGCCTTTCCTAAAACAGCGAGCGCCTTTTCTGCAATTTCATCGGCCAAGCTCTGCAGCTGCTGCTTATCGGGCCCTTCCATCATAATGCGCAGAAGTGGCTCGGTACCGGAATAGCGGACGACCACGCGGCCTTGGTCTCCCAGCATGTCGCGCGCCGTTTGAATGGCATGCTGCACGTCGCGGCATTCTTCCAGCGGCCGTTTGGTTTTAACTTCGACATTCATGAGCAGCTGCGGGTACTTCTCAAAGAGGGAGTAGGCCCAGGAGAAGGGACGATTGTTTTTGCGTAGGAGAGACACCATCTGCAGCGCGGTCAGAAGTCCATCGCCTGTGGGCAGATGGTCGTGGAAAATAATATGGCCCGATTGTTCACCGCCGATCACGCCGCCACATTCGTCTAACTGATCGGACACGTAGCGATCGCCAACCGGCGTGGTGAGGACGTTGACACCCCAGCTTTTGAGTGTTTTGACCAGGCCGAGGTTGGCCATGACGGTTACGACCACGGTGTTTTTGCTTAAACGTTTTTCTTGCTGCAGACTTCGCGCCACACAGGCCAACACATAATCGCCATCGAGTAGACGGCCTTTCTCGTCGCAGAAAATAGCTCGATCGCCGTCGCCGTCAAACGCAATCCCAGCGTTGGCTTTGTGCTTCACGACAAGTTTCTGCATTTTTTCGGGATGCTGGGATCCCCAGCCGGCATTGATGTTTTTGCCGTTTGGGGTCGCGCCGATTGCAATGACTTTGGCGCCCAGGCGTTTCAAAAAATCCGGCGCAATTTTGGACAACGACCCGTGCGCACAATCAACGACCAGCGTCAGGCCTTTAAATGTTTGTCCTTTGGGAAGCGTTGATTTTAAAAAAGCGAGATAGTCTTTTACGGCAGATGTGTCTTCCTGCATCGGGAGCGAAGACCCCTGGATGGAGCCGCTCGTATGAATCCACTGTTCGATTTGGCGTTCCCAGGAATCGGGGCACTTGCGGCCGTTGGGACCAAAGAGTTTAACCCCATTAAATTTAGCCGGATTGTGAGACGCTGAAATCATCACGCCACCCAGGACATTACGGTGCGGGACCAGACGCGCAATCGCCGGTGTTGAGACAATGCCTGTCTCACGCAGGGAGACTTGCTGTGTGCGTGCGCCTTCAGCAAAGGCCTGGGCGATCCAGGTGCCAGAGCCACGCGTGTCGCGTCCAAGCAGGAATACTGGGGACTTTCCGGGCACATTCTGCCGATATACAGCCGCGGCCGCCGCACCGAGTTTGCGCAGCAGGCTCTTCTGGAGCGGATAGGCACCGGCAATCCCACGAACACCGTCCGTTCCAAATAAAATGGGGGCGATCTTTTCAGCCATTACATGCCTCGCTTCTTTACAAACAACCACACCAACACCGCCATGGCCAGTGCGATCAGCTTGAGTGATCCGTTTTTCTTCCAGTCGTCGAATTTCATAATGTGGTTCCCGATACGGCCGCTTCGACTTCTTTACGCGCACGCGCGCGATAGAGATCCAGCAGCTTACGGCGCAAGGTATCGATGTCGAGCTCGCGCTCAAGCTCGCCGCCGCGCGCCAGAGAGATCACTCCGGTTTCTTCCGATACAACAATCACCCAGGCATCGGTAAACTCCGACAATCCAACGGCCGCACGGTGACGCGTTCCCAGAATTTTGGCCATATTGGGATCGTTGGAGAGGGGCAACAAACACCCCGCCGCCTCCAGCCGGCCGTTGCGGATAATCGCAGCTCCATCGTGCAAGGGCGAGCGGTAGTGAAAAATCGATAACAACAACTCTTTGGAGATATCTGCATTGATGAGCGTGCCGGTCTCAGCGTAATTGCGAAGCCCCACATCCTGTTCCAGCACAACGAGAATTCCCATTTGGCGCTGGGCCGCCTCCTGCACCGCGCCCATAAGCTCTTCCAGAAAAGCGAGTCGGTCGGACACGAGAATACGCCCAAGTGGATGGCTCCCAAGCTGCGCCAGCGCGGAACGCAGTTCCGGCTGGAACACAACCGCCAGAATCACGACAGCGCCTGACCAGAAATTTTCTAAAAGCCAGGTCGTCGCTTGCAGATGCAGAAAATCGCGCGCGATCAGCGTGGTCACCATGAGCACCGCCAAACCCATGATCACCTGCACGGCGTGAGTGCCTTTAATCAAAATGAGGAGCCGATAGAAAACAAAGGCGATCAACAGGATGTCGATCGCGGGAACAAAATAACTCCACCAGAAAGTATCAATCACATTCATTGTGTTTTCTCAATCGCCTGCCACACCGCTACAGCGCGTTTTGTCGCTTGCACATCATGCACCCTCAGACCGTTGGCCCCCTGCGATAACGCCCACAAGGCTGCAGCCAGGGATCCTTCCAATCGATCTTCGACCGGAAGCGGCTTCTCCGGTGTCCCTAAAAGCTGTCCGATCGAACTCTTGCGTGAAACGCCAATGAGGAGCGGCCGCTTCAGCGTTTTGAGTACACTCACATAACGCAAAAGCAGCAAGTTATGCGTCAGTGTTTTTCCAAAACCAATGCCGGGATCGAGAATCACGGCGCGTTCGTGAATTCCGCGGCGCGTCACAAACCGAAGGCGTTCTTCAAAAAAAGCGTTTACTTCGTCGATGATGCGGCCATAGCGCGGTGCCTGCTGCATGGTCTCTGGCGTTCCCTGCATATGCATCAGAACAACGGGGCATTGTGCTTCTGCAATCACATCCGCCATCGCCGGGTCGCTGCGCAGCGCAGACACATCATTAATCAGGCTTGCACCGGCTTTGAGCGCCTCGCGCGCAAGAACAGCTTTTTGCGTATCGACCGAGATCACCGCCTGCGGATGCTTTGCGAGCAGCGCTTCAATCACAGGCAGGACGCGGCGGCGTTCTTCATCGAGCGAAACGGGCTGAGATCCCGGTCGCGTGGATTCACCACCAATATCAATCAGGTCAGCGCCCTGGGTGAGCAGGAGCTCGGCCTGCCGAAGCGCGGCCTCGGGCTCCATGGTGCGCGCGCCGGCATAAAATGAATCGGGGGTGGCATTGAGCACCCCCATGATCCAACCGTGACCCCTGGAAAGAAAGCTAAGCTTAGCTTGCGGCGACGGCGCCTGGTGCGTTGTCACGGATCAGGGCCTCCACTTCTTCACTGTCGAGGATTTCTTTTTCAATGAGCTTGTCCGCCAATTTATCCAGCTTGGCACGATTGTCGGCGAGCAGTTTGCGCACATAATTCATCGAATCAACCACCAGACGCTTCACTTCTTCATCGATCACTTGCGCCGTCTGCTCAGAATAACCGCGATCACGGCCGACATCGCGTCCCATAAAAACTTCTTCTTCTTTCTTGCGATAGGTGAGCGGTCCGAGTTTTTCGGACATTCCAAATTCGCAAACCATTTTCTGGGCGAGATTGGTTGCTTTCTGTAAATCGTCGCAAGCGCCCGTCGTAATTTCCGAGAAAACCAACTCTTCCGCCACACGGCCGCCGAGAAGCACACAGAGACGGTTGCGCATTTCACCGCGGCTGGTCAGGTAACGGTCTTCCGTCGGGAGCTGCAGGGTATACCCCAGCGCCTGACCGCGTGAGATGATGGAGATCTTATGAACCGGGTCGGTACCTGGCGTGAGTTTGGCCACCAACGCGTGCCCTGATTCGTGATAGGCCACGATCTTCTTTTCTTTTTCCGAAATCATGCGGTTCTTGCGTTCCGGTCCGGCGATCACACGCTCAATCGCTTCTTCCAGTTCGGGAAGTTCCACGGCCTCTTTGTTGCGGCGTGCGGCCAAAAGCGCTGCTTCGTTGACGAGATTGGCCAAGTCCGCACCCACAAACCCCGGCGTGCGGCGGGCAATGACGCTGAAATCCACGTTCGGCGAAAGCTTCACAGCTTTGGCATGCACACGCAGAATTTCTTCGCGGCCACGCAGGTCTGGCATCGGGACTGTCACATGACGATCGAAACGGCCCGGGCGAAGCAGGGCCGGGTCCAGCACATCCGGACGGTTCGTTGCGGCGATCAAAATGACCCCTTCTTTTGTGTCAAAGCCGTCCATTTCCACGAGCAATTGATTCAACGTTTGTTCGCGTTCATCATGTCCGCCGCCAATGCCGGCAAAGCGGTGACGGCCCACGGCATCGATTTCATCGACAAAGAGCAAACACGGCGCATTTTTGCGACCCTGGTCAAAGAGGTCGCGCACACGGCTGGCGCCCACACCGACGAACATTTCCACAAACTCGCTGCCTGACGAAGAGAAGAACGGCACCCCCGCTTCCCCCGCCACGGCTTTCGCAAGAAGTGTCTTTCCGGTGCCCGGCGCGCCGTACAGCAGCACGCCTTTGGGAATTTTCCCGCCGAGGCGCTGAAACTTCGCCGGGTCTTTTAAGAATTCAATGATTTCGCGAAGCTCTTCCTTGGCTTCATCACAGCCGGCCACATCGGCAAAGGTGACTTTGGATTTTTTCGTGGTCTGCAGTTTGGCCTTACTGCGCCCAAACGCCATCGCTTGTTTACCGCCGCCCTGCATCTGCCGCATCATGAACACCCAGAGGAAAATGAAGAACACCGTGGGGCCAAAATTCATCAGAATCGCCCACAACGACCCGTGCTCGGCTTCGCCGGAATAATCCTGGACCTTATAGGTGTCCAGATCCTGAACAAGGTTGGGGTCGTTTAAAGGAATGGTGTGAAAACTTTCACGCTTTCCATCGGCGCCCAACGAAACACCGTTAATCTGATCGGGGCGCACTTTGACGGTTGTGACCTGGCCATCGCGCAAGCGACGCTTAAATTCGGAATAACTGATTTCGCGGTCGGTCGTGACCGAACGCATAGACGACCAGATAAAAAGCAGGATGATAAAAAAGGCACCCCACGTTAACAACCCACGCCAATTTCGATTATTCATGTCGTTGATCCTTGCGACGGGATGACCGTCAATGTGTGTCCATTTCGTCTGGCAACCCAACCCCCGGTTAAATGAAGGGAATGTGTTTGATTGGAAGACAGGGCCAGCTGGTAAAGGCGCTCGGTATCCTGGAAGGACGCTCCCTCCAGCCATCGACGTAAAATCCGTCGACCAAGGGACTTATGATAACCTAAAAGCCGTCTCAAATCAACCACGAATCCCCCGCCTGTTTTACGCCGAATTGCTGGCTTTTCTGCGGCCTCCCGTTGTGCCCAAAACGCTTCTTCTTCTCGCAGAATTTCCGCCAGTTGACCCAGGCGATTTTTGAGCCCCGGAAACCCCTGCTCCAATAGGGGTAACACCTGGTGGCGAATTCGGTTCCGGGTCATGCGGATATTTTTGTTGGTGGGGTCGGTCCGATAGGCTAAACGCCGGCTTTGTAGATAGGTCATGACATCCTGGCGAGACAGGGCCAGCATGGGCCGTACCAAAAGTAATCCAGGCGCCAGCGACCGAACGGGAGCAATACCGGCAAGGCCCGTTGACCCCGCCCCGCGCAAGACATTCATCAGCACGGTTTCAGCCTGATCATTGGCCGTATGCGCTGTTACAACGGCGGTGCAGCGTTGTTTGCGGGCGATGGTGATAAGTGCTTCGTAGCGCAGTGTGCGGGCCGCTTCTTCGATCCCGATCTTTTTCTTTTTAGCATAGGCCGCGACGTTGACTCGGCGAACCTCGCAGGGTAAATCCCAACGACGAGCCGTCTGTTGCACAAAACGCGCATCGCGCGCCGACCCCGCGCGCAACTGATGATCAATATGGGCGATACAAATAGAGTACGCACTCTGGCGTAACGCATCGGCCAGGGCCATGGAATCAGGACCGCCGGAAACAGCGACCAAGAGTTTTTTCGTCGGGGAAATCCCCTGGCGCAGCGTGTGCGACACGCGCTCAGGAAAGGTCATAGAGAATTAGGAATGGCCGCTGGAATGGCCGGGGAATACGCTGGCTTTGGGATTGAGATAGGCGGCGGCGTTGTTAACGGCCGTTGCTGCTTCGCCGAATCCGGACGCAATGAGTTTCACTTTTCCGGGGTAGGCGGCAACATCGCCGGCCGCATAGATACCGGGCAGATTAGTTTCCATGCGAGTCGATACCAGGATATCGTTGGACTGCATGGTAAGACCCCATTGTGCGATCGGCCCTACGCTGGCCTCAAACCCCAGACACGCGAGCACTTCATCGACAGGAATCGTTTCTTCCGCCTGCGTTTTGTTATTGACGAGCACCACCGATTCGATATGGTTTTTTCCCTGGATGGACTTCACTTCATAGAACAGTTTGAGCGAGGCCTTGGACGCCTTCATCTGATTCACGCTTTCTTCATGAGCACGGAAGCCGTCGCGCCGATGCACGAGCGTCACCGAGGCCGCACGCGGCAAAAGATTCAACACCCAATCGACCGCCGAGTCGCCGCCGCCCACAATCACAACACGTTTTTTATCGTAGCGGGAAATGTCTGGAACAAAATAGGCCAGGCCCTTGCCTTCAAAGGCTTCTGTTCCCGGCGCGGGAATCCGTTTCGGCTTAAAAGCGCCCACTCCGATGGTAATCAGCACGGCACGCGTGACATGCGAGCCCTTCTGAGTAGTGAGTTCGTAGGTTTTATCCGGGAGTGTTTTTAAACCGTCCACGCGCTCGCCCAGGCATACCGTGGGTTTAAACTGAAGGGCCTGTTCGACCAGGTTCTTCACGAGATCTTTGCCGTAAATTTTTGGAAAACCGGCCACATCGAAGATGTATTTTTCGGGGTAAAGCGCCGTGACTTGCCCGCCCAACTCTTCCAAACTATCGATCAGCTTCACCTTCATTCCGCGAAACCCCGAATAGTAGGTCGCATAGAGCCCGGAGGGGCCAGCGCCAATGATGGTCAAATCAAATACGTCAGACATACGCCAATTCTACAAAATCAGCTTGATAATACAGCACGATAAGAGGGGGCCTTTGGACCCAAAAATGTAACACTGTTTTAACATTCATCTGATAAAAAAGAGGAGGAAAGTACCAGGTTCCTAAGACCCATGAATCCACACTCTAACATCGCTGAAATCGCCACGCACAATTTCACCTGTCCCGCGTGTCCGAGCCAATCGCTCAAGGAAGTGAAACTTCCACGCGGGGTCATGTACCAGTGCCCCAGCTGCCAGACGATTTTTGCCCATACCCAGCTCCTGTGCAATTATTCGGAAAATGCCCCGGCTTTGCAGTCCGCCATCCAGGAAGCCGAACGGCTGCACCTGCCGAGCCGGTTTTTCTGCCCACAATGTCTGCAAATGCTGTTTCAAGGCCGCAGCCAGAGCCGTCAGGTCGTACTCACGTTCTGCGGATCCTGCCATCTGATTTGGATTAACTCCACGACCCTCAAAAAGCTCGACGAACGCGCCGAGCTGGCATTGTGGAAAGACATGGAACGCGCTCTAGCGCCAGCGCCCGAAACGATGATCGCGCCGATGCCGCTTCCAGCCCCCTATCCGACTTTTTCGCAGCCTATCGATGAACCGTTTCCGGCCAGCGTCTTCCGTAAGCTGGGCATGATGTTCCATAAAACAGCCGATCGCCTGGGCGGCAACACGCCTCCGACGCCAATGCCGACGCCCGCACCCGTGATCCAAAAGTCAAAAACCTCTTTGAACGGCCACACACCAAAAATCATGCAGAAAGCGCCGGTCGAATCACCGAAACCCAAGGCCGAGCCGCCAGCACCGAAAGCCGCTGCTGCCCCGGCTCCGCAAGCGCCGCAAGAACCTGTGCCGCCCAAAATCGATTTAGCGGCTGATCTTTTCAAAATAGATTCCAAGGCCATCGAAGACATGCTGCGTCAAATGGAAGAAGAAAATCGCGCCGCTGCCTCGACCGCACCGGTAGAACCCAAAGCGCCGGCATCGATTGAGCCTCCGCCGGTCGTTCCGCAGGAACCCAAAACAAAACCCGTTGTCGGCCCGACCTTTTCCCGCGAAAATGCGAAAAAGCTGGTGAAGTCCTTTGATTTCTTGAAGCCCAAAAAGAAAGAAGAGCCGATTGTCGAAAAACCAGAAGCAGCAGCCCCTGCACCTGAACCGATCGCAGAAGAACAACCGATTGCCGTTCCTATTAAAGAGGAACCCCCGGTCGCTGCGGTCAAGCCGGCTCAGATCCCCGCCCCCGCTGTTGAACCGGTCAAGATTGCTGAACCGGTCATCGAAGAAGTCATTTACGACGACACGCTGATCGCCCCCGAACCGAAGGAGGCAGCCGCTGATATCACGCGCTTGCTTTTGCAAGATGAACCTCGGAGTGCCGCTCAGGGAAAAAGCTTTTTCGCTCTCTTAAAGGAGTCACTGTCTCCCACTTCGTTCAAAAAATCAGCCAAACCCGATGGGTTTGTCAAAAAACTGGAACCCATACAACCCGCTCCGGCTCCACAACCCCAACCAGAACCTGCTCCTGTTGTTGAAACGGCTCCGGTCCCCGTGGCCGACCCCGTTCCGCAACCGTTACCAGAAATAAAGCCGGCGCCCGCGCCTGAACCGGCCCCAGCACCCGAGGTCGTGCACTCCTTACCCGAACCACAAAAACCGGTGGCAGAAGAAAAGCCATTGCCTGTTCCAGAGGAACCTAAAATTCCTGCGAAAGCACCGAACAAACCAGCATCGAAACCTGCGCTGGCAAAGGGCACTTCCTTTTTTAAACATCTGAAAGACTCTTTCGCCCCTGCGGCGTTTGAGAAACCGAAAACAGAAGCGGTGATTACGCCCGCTACACAACCGAAGGAGCCATGCGTAAAAGAGGAAACTCCCAAACCTGCCCCCAAGGCCGCAGAAACACCCAAACCGATTGTCAAAACAGCTCCGAAGGAGAAGAAGCCGTCGACCCCAATTCTGAAACCGATGCTTACGTCGCCTAAAGCATCCGGCGCATCGATGTTGGCCCATTTCAAAGAAGCGATGGCACCGAAGGCATTCGAAAAATCCAGCACTTCGGCAAAACCCATGCAAGCCGCTTCACCAACACCCATAAAGTCTGTCACTCCTGTTAAAACGATTCCGGTTCCCGTTCAAAAACCGGCGATCAAATCAGATCCTTCATCGCTTCCGGTATTTGCTGCCCGGTGGCTCCCATTAGGGCTGACGTGTTTTGTGTTGTTCCTGAATCTGTTCCGTGAATTTGGGTTTGAAGGCGGTCCGGCCATGGGATGGGCGATTGGCGCCTGGTGTGTGGGACTGCTGGTTCGCTTGGCGATTCTCTACTCCTGGAAAGCGATGCAGTCATCGACCATTGCAGCACAACTGGACACTGCGCCAAAAACAGCCTGGCTGGGCGTTCCCATTCAGCTGGAAGGCCAGCTGATTGCAGTCGATCCCGCCAAAGGGCTTTGGCGCTTTAAAGACGCAACCGGCGAACTCCCCCTGGATGTCCTTGGACGCTTTGATATTCTGCCGCGATTATTTGCCGTCAATGACATCGCGAAATTAGCCCAGGAGCCCACCGTAACATTAAAAGGGTGGTTCCGCGGAGGCTCAACACCGTTCCTCGAAGTGCTCTCCCTTGATGCCAACACGCGTCATCGCCAATCCCCCGTGCGAACCATGCGCTGGGTACTGGCAGGCCTCGGCATTCTCCTGTCTATCGTCATTCTTCTCAGCATCGACTAATTATCCGGTTCCTTTTGAAGCAAAGCGAAGGATCTCGCCGTGCAGGCGAGATCCTTCATTGCTTTACGTATCACCTATTCGGCCTTTTTGCCGCCACGTTTGAACTGGGCCCGGCGAGCATTTTGCTGGGCCAACAAAACATCGAACTTCTTCTGTTGTTCCGGATTCAGCAGGGCACGGATTTTTCCATCCGTTTCTTCGCGCACCGATTGATACTTCGGCGCTGTTTCCTGCTTAAGAGCCGCCATCCGTTCATGCTGCTGAGCCAAGAGGCCGCGCACGCTGTCGCGTTGCTCGGGGGTAAGACCGAGTGTTTTTTCCAGCGTGCCGGCGAACCCTGTGCGCCGGAGCGCGGCGGCCTGATGAAAAGACCGGCGTCCTCCCAAGGGTTCCATACGCGCGGCCTCGACTTCGGCATCTTGCGCACAGACCGGCAACACCAAGTTTCCAAGCACCAACAAGCTCATGAGTGCAGACTTCCATTGACACTGTTGCATAACATCCTCCTTGTAGCGTAATAGCCTGCCAATATATCGGCAGGACGCTTCTTAGAGTCAGGAGGTCTAGATTTATTCGCTTGTGAGGGACAGCAGAGAAGAGGGGCTAGTCTTTTTCGGGGAGCGGCTCATCACCGCCATCGGACTTTTTGGGTTTCTCGCTTTTGAGATCTTTAAAGAAATCCTCTGGCTTCATATTTTTCAAATCTTCTTTGAAGGACTTCACTTCATCTTCAGAAATCGGCTTCAATAGCTCCGGACACTTCTTAAACACTTCCTCGGAGACAAACAGCGGGCAATGTGTGCGTACCGCCAACGCCAAAGCATCGCTGGGGCGGGAATCCATCGTGACACTCGTGCCATTCATCTTTAAATGAATTTCAGCAAAGTACGTGTTTTCTCGCAGGTCTGTAATGATGACCTTGTCCATGGCAACATGAAAGCCTTTCAGAATATTAATCATGAGGTCGTGCGTCATGGGACGCGGCGGTTCCTGCCCGGTGAGCTCCGCAGCAATCGCACCGCCTTCAAAAATGCCGATCCAAATCGGCACCAAACGCGGCCCGCCGGTTTCCTCGATCACGACGATACAGCGATCGACCACCTGGGCCAGCGAAAAAATTTTGGCTTCACGTAAATTATCTTTTTGCATCGGATTGCTTTGAGCTTAGCTCACCTCTATCGAAAAATCAACACTTCGTTGAAAATAAGTTAAGAGCGGGGCGGCTGCTGATGCGGGAACAACTTGGAGGCGGCGCTCGAGGCAGGGGTGGTCACATACAACGGTCGAAACAGCGCAAAACAACTGGTGTATCCGTGCAAATAGGTCGTACCGCCTACGGGGCCGATTTCGCCATTACAGAAAAAGCCTCCCATCGGTATCTGACCCAGCTTTTTTACAAAAAGATCGGTGTCATGATTGGCCCGGCCGTACAGATATTCCCCGCGACCCAGGCAGGAGAAGAGCATCACCCCTGCAACTTGGTCGTGACCTGTACGGGTGCGATACGCGGAGAGCACTTGCTCGAGGTCATCGGTCGATGTCTGAGCGTCCCGCAGATGAAACTGGACCTGCTGTCCTTCGCGCAGCAGCGCGCCTACAGCGAGAATTCCTTTTTCTGTATCGAGCCCTACAATATTACGAATCAGAAAATCGCCCTGTGTAAAGTGAGACTTAAGCGGATCCATGACCAACCCAAGAAAAAGCGCATGCTGCAAAAGATGCTGATCCCGTGCGTCCAGTGTCGTAAAGAGATCGCGCAGAATATGCAGCGGCGGCTGGCCGTCGAGTTCCATCAAAATGTTGCGGTCGCACTTGGTCACGCGGTACGGCTTGCCGATCGGCCGGCAGCCCTGTGCCACGAGGGCATCCAGAGCGATATTGCCGGACAAGGCCAATCCAACAGCGCCCGAACGATAACACACCGAATTCATAAAGAGCGCGTTTTCTCCCGGCTGATTCGCCCCGCTGGCCAGCCCACCGACTTTGACGGATTTGGGATAGGCGTAATCCATGCCCATCAAAAGATTTTCGGTGCGGATGGAGTAAGGATCCGCAAACAAAAGGAAATGAGTAGATTCGGACGGCGGAATGCCCGTCATGGCGTGCCACATCCGCGGGCTAACATCGAGATCGGGGAGAAGACTATCGGAAAGTCGGAAAGGGGTGACCGTGACATCCGGCAAAATCGCGGCCGTAACGCTCAGCGCCGGCGCCTGTTCGAACTCGCGGCCGTCACCGATAATGCCTCCGCCGGAACACCCGACGATGACACGCGCTTTCAGCGCCTTTTCCAACTTTGGCGCCAGGGTTTCAAATTCTTTCTGGAATGCGTTAGAGGCAAAGACGAGACAGAGATCGGGGCGTTGACCGCGCAAAGCCTTGTCCAAAGTCGTGACGACCTCGTCGAGAGCATTGCGTAGGGTGGCAGCGTTTGATACAGCGGATGTCCAAAGCATAGGGAGATGTCCTTATTATACTTGGAAACCTATTGGGTCAATGGCAAAACGTTAGAGTTTCGAAAAATAAAGCTTTCGGTCCTGCAGAGAGTCGTGAATATTTTTTAAAAATAAGGCGACCGGCCACCCGTAATACTGTGCCGGCTGCTGGTCCAGACGCCGCGACGCATCCTGCAGTAGAGACCAGATCACAGCGGGCTCGTTTTTCTGAGCATGCACGAGCGCCGCGCACGCTAAAATAATTCCCTGAAGCAATTGCTTTTCCTGATCGTGAGACTGTTTCCAGAGTCCTTCCAGCACTTCATGCACTTCCCAATATCGTTCCTCATTAAAAAAAGTTCGCGCCTCTTCAACCACACGATCCGCTGACGCCGACGGCGAGGGAAGATCCAAACGACGGCATGTCAAAATACGGCCCAGTCCAGCGAGGCTGTTTAAGAAGGGGCCGGTGGGTTGTTCAGGATCACAAAAGAGATCGAACTCGATGGCATAGTGGCTCACACGAAGATTGATGGCTTTTCCACCCAGCGGAGCGACCAGGGAACGCACTTTCTCGAGAAGGGCCAGGGCGTCCACAGGACGGTACGTATCCGTATTGGCAAAACGAACGAGCAGGCGGGCTTGTGCGGGAACACCCATAAATGTCATTCTACCACGGCCAATTTGGTACTATACGTCATGTCTTTTAAAGATTTTCCCCTACGGCCGGAACTTCACAAAGCCCTCGAAGCGCTGAATTTCCACGAACCGACTCCCGTTCAAAAAGAATCGATCCCTATCGTTATCAAGGGAGGCGATATGTTGGTGTCTGCTCAGACCGGAACGGGGAAGACGCTGGCCTTTGTCCTTCCGATGGTACACCGCATGCTGGAAAACCCGAAGCCGGGCGTTACCGCCTTGGTGCTACTCCCCACGCGCGAACTGGCGGCCCAGGTGGCCAGCGTGGTTCGGGATGTGACTCGCTTTGCCACGGTTCGCAGCGCTTTACTCGTGGGCGGTGAAAGTTTTAATGTGCAGCTGCAGGCCCTGCGCAAAGGGGCGTCTCTGATTATTGCAACTCCGGGGCGGCTGCTTGATCACGTTGAACGACGAACTGTTTCATTAAGCTTCGTGCATACGCTCGTGCTCGATGAAGCCGATCGCATGCTCGACATGGGGTTTGCGCCCGCTATTCATGCCATTTTGCGTTTTCTGCCCAAAGAACGGCAGACCATGCTCTTTTCGGCGACGCTACCCAATGAAATTTCGCGACTCTCGCACTTGGCGCTCAAAGATCCCCATCAAATTCGCATGGCAGTGGAAGGCAGTACCGCCGATACCGTAACGCAAATGCTGTATCCGGTAGCTCCGCGGCAAAAGAGCGATCTGTTGTTGGCCATTTTGCGCAACACCACCATGCATTCGGTGCTTATCTTCTGCCGAACCAAGCGCGGGGCTGACCGGCTTGCTCATTTTCTCCAGGCCAACGATTTCTCGGTGATTCCTCTGCATGCTGACCGCACTCAGGCCCAACGCAATGCAGCCCTGCAAGGTTTTAAAACCGGCCGTTATCAGATTTGCGTAGCGACCGATATCGCCGCGCGCGGCATTGACGTCAAAAAGCTCAGCCACGTCATCAACTACGACGTTCCGGAACATACGGAAGATTATGTGCACCGCATCGGACGTACCGGGCGTCATCTCGAAGTGGGAGACGCTTACACACTGGTCTCGCCCGAAGAGGAACGTTATGTGGCGGCGATCGAGCGGTTCATCGGACGCAAGATTCCCCGCGTCAAACACCCGGATTTTCCCTACGATTACTTCCCTGAAGCTCCCAAACCAAAATCAATGATGGAACGCTTTAGTAGCCGTCGTCGCTTTATTCCGCGCGGCAGCGGTTCGCGCTTCCGCCGTTAAATCTCTCTCCGCCTACGCTGCTGAATGAGGCATAAACCCACGTCCCTTGCAAATGGGGCATGGAATGGTTTGTCCTGGTTTTAAAATATTTTGCAAACGGTTCGTCACATCCCCCGTCCCTTGGCATAAATCACAACGAAATTGACTCGACACAGGATTAAAATCCCCTGACACATACTCTGTCATTTGTACAAACCCCTATTTTTTTAGATTTTTTCCCGCCGATACTCGAGGACAACAAGGTGACCTGAAATGGACTGAGGAAAAGCGGAGGTTATTGTAATGAATTTGACAGGAATGTCAATTTTCCGACGATGAGGAGACGTTGCAGCTCTGTACAGGAAACGGCGAGATCAGAGTTTTCCTTTGGTGGAGGGAACACCTTTCACGCGTGAATCAACAGACACCGCTTGCGAAAGGGCTTTGGCAAAGCCTTTGAACAGGCTTTCCGCAACATGGTGAGGCAGTTTGCCGTATTTCACGGCCATGTGGAGGTTCATCCGGGCGTTCACCGCCACGGACTCGAAGAAGTGATCAATCAAAGCGACTTCAAAACCCTTGATGTACGGCGACATCCATTTCACTTTGCAGACAAAATACGGCCGATTGCAGAGGTCGATCGCCACGTAACTGAGCGTCTCGTCCATCGGCAGTAAAAAATTTCCGTACCGCGTAATCCCACGTTTATCGCCCAACGCATCGGCAATCGCCATCCCGAGCGCAATCCCCAGATCTTCTACCAGGTGGTGATCATCGATATGGGTGTCGCCCTTGGCTTTCACCGTGAGGTCGAAGTACCCGTGCTTGGCCAAGGCTTCGAGCATGTGATCCATAAACGGAATGGTCGTATGAACGTTGGCCTTCCCGGCCCCATCGAGGTTGAGCACCATTTCGATCTGCGTTTCTTTGGTCACGCGGAGAATGCTCGCGATGCGACGTTTGGTTTTCATAAATAGGGGTCAGCCTTCATGAGATAGTTTTGGACGTAGTCGCGCACGCCTTCTTCCAGGGTGTAAAACGGTTGTATCCCTTTCATACCGCTGCGCCAGCGCATATCGGCCTGCGTATGATACTGATATTTCGCCCGTAGATGTTCCGGCATCTCCGCAAATTCAATCTTTGGGCTTTTGCCCACCGCCGCAAAGAGCGCCAGCGCGAGATCTTTCCAGGTGCGCGCCTTTCCCGACCCCAGATTGTAGAGGCCTTTGTATTTTCGATCGGTCATGAAGGTATAGAACACATCGACGGCATCCTTCACGTAAAAGAAATCACGTTCTTGCTCGCCATGCGCATAGGCGGGCTGATACGACTTAAACAACCGGACTTTCCCGTCCTGGGTAATCTGCTCAAAGGCTTTCGCCACGACCGAGCGCATATCGCCCTTGTGATATTCGTTCGGGCCGTAGACGTTGAAAAACTTCACGCCCACGCACTTCTTTAAAAGCCCGCGCTGGAGCGCCCACAAATCAAACAGTTGCTTGGAGTAGCCGTACATGTTGAGCGGCTGGAGTTTGAGGGTCGTGCCGACATCGGTGGAATAGCCATATTGACCGTCGCCGTAGGTCGCGGCACTGGAGGCATAGACAAAGCGCTTGCCCTTGCGTGCACTCCAGAGTGCAAGGCGTTTGGTGTATTCAAAATTATTGCGGATCAGGTACGACGCATCGGTTTCGGTGGTGGAAGAGCAGGCACCCAGGTGGGCAATACCTTTGATGTTGCTGACCTTGTTGGATTCCAGCGCGTCGATAAAGACATCGGCTTCGAGATAATCGTTAAAACGCAGTTTGCAAAGGTTTTTCCATTTCTCGTCGGACCCCAGACGGTCAACGATAAGAATATCGGTGATGCCTTCCTGGTTGAGTTTCCATACCAGGGCACTGCCTATAAATCCTGCTCCGCCGGTCACAATCCACATAGAGGAGCTATTTTACTACATCGCGCCTACAGCATTTCATCGGGCGAGGAGGTTGATTTATCGTTCTACCGCATCGATTTCGATTTCAATTTCTACCTCGTCTCCAAGCAATAGCCCCCCGCTATCCAACGTTTCATTCCAGGTCATGCCAAAGTCCTTGCGGCTGATGTGTGTCTCGGCCGAGAACCCCGCCCGGTGACGGCCGTAGTCATCCGTCGTTGTTCCGCGCACATGAACATCTAAAGATACGGGCCTGGAAACTCCCAACAGGGTCAGTACACCATCCACCTTCAGATGATCTTTTCCTAGAGTCGTAACACGTTGACTCTCGTAGGTTGCTGTTGGATATTGGGATACATTAAAGAAATCCTTGTTTCGAAGATGTTTATCCCTTTGTTTGTTATGCGTATCTATGCTTTTTGTGCGAATCAAGACCTTTAAGACAGCACTTTCTGGAGACGAAGGGTCGTAATGCAATGCGCCATCGAATTCAGAGAAATGGCCTTCGGTCATCGACACCAAATGCCGAATTCGAAATTCAATAATGGAGTAGTCTTTTTCAATTCGATACTCCTTGGCAGATACACTGGCCGCCCAGAAGAAAGCACACAAAAAAAAGGGAACGCGTTTCATCGTTTCATGGAAGACGGCTCTGGGGGAGTCGGTGGATTTTCAACCACCGTAAGAATGTAACGCATCAAAACATCTTCCTGATCTTGACTTAGTTTTGCCTTCACGCTCATCTTTTCCATAATTTTCGGCCATTGTTCAGCCGTGTAGGCCCCAGGATCCTTCACGAGATGACAGCCAGAGCACTTCAACACATACAGGGACCGCCACGCTTCCAACTGTGCGGGAGTCGTTTCCGGCCAACGCCGCGCGGCCCATTCAAACTGCGACGGCGTTAGCTGGGGAAACTGACTTGCACATGCGCCCAAAGCTAAGAACACGGCAACGAACCAAAAACTAGAATCGTATCGACGCCAAAATGCGGATATTCGTTTTTTCATGCTCATCCAATATGAGATTGTCCTGCGGGTTACTTAGTGACTTTTTCAATGCTGGAAGCTGCCGCATAAAGGTCGCCGCAATCCACCACGTATCTCGCGCATAGCTTAGCACAGGGCCGATGAAAAGCGCGCTATGCTCAAAACCTGTGCTGTCCTTTGTTTTCTCATTGTGATTGCGCACTTCAAGCCCTGCCGCAAAGCGAGGGGTCACAAAGTGGGTCACGCCCAGTGTATTTTCAAAGCCGACTTCATACGCTGTGTGGCCTGGATTAAATTCCCACTCAGGCTCAAGCGTGAGATTGTAAGCGAGAAGCGTATTGCCCACCTTCTTGTCTACAATGAGCTTGGATTCCCATTCAAATTCATCAGAATCCACCGTGTATTCCTGATAGAGGGCCAGTCCCACGGGATTGGCAACGGGATCCAGCACCTTGTATTTCCATTCTGAGGATATTCCTTTAAAAGAACCCGATGTCACGGTCGCCCGTGGATCGGTAGGATCTTGAATCGTAATTTTTTCCCAATTCAGATACACCGAAGTCATGAGCCGATCGGTCACGCCAAATTCGAACTCCGCCCGATGATCAAAACGCGAATAATAATCCGCTCGTCCTGTACGCCAGGTGGTCCAAAACTCCAATTCCCGCTGCCCCTGAGGCAATACCGCGCTCTCATAGCTATACGTAAACCGTCGTTCATTGGCCTGCGCCCCTCCGGTGCATGCCACCATACAAAGTCCTAAAAACACAGCTTTTTTTAACAAATCCATTTGCATCTCCTTAGTAGATATATTCATTCTATCGTTCTCGCCACGGGGCGCTTTGCCAGATGTTGCACGCAACTCTGGGCGCAGAAGAACAGGCCGCGGGTCACAAGGCACCAATCGATGAAAATTGGCACGCGGAGATCTTACTCTAATTGAAATGAAATGTCAATAAGAAATCAATTGATTCTCATAAACAATATATCGTACGTCGATATCATTATTTTTTATGAAAAAGACTTTCAACTATAATTTTGTATGAATCGTTTTTTAACTTTTAAGATTCCAGATAAAATATCTCGTCTTGACTGGGCAGGAAGGATCATGGTATTCCTAAGGCATGAAGCAGTTCTGCCGTTCCATTGGATTGATTACGCTGGTCGCTTTTTTGGGCTTCGCCGCTCTGGAAACTACGCACCAGCATGTCCTTAAAACAGACACGCACTGCACCGTCTGTAAAGTCGCCCATCAAACACCAACACGGGCCGCCGAGGCACAATCCCAGGCTCCAGATTTTGCCGTTACATCCGTCCATACACCTGCTGCTCTTTTTCTGGCGGCAGACATTGCTTTCACTTTCCACGGTCTATCCCCTCCAACCCTCTAAACGTATTACTGTCCTTGAAAACCACGATCTTTGTGGTTTTTTTCTGTTCCGTTCTAACTACTTTTGGAGGTTCTATGCTCGCTCGTGCTCGTCTTTTGAGTTTCTTGCTTTTGATTTCAAGCGTTACCGTCTCGTCCTTCGCATATTCTGTGAATACGGCCAATCCCATGGATCCAGGCAGTTCCAACAAACCTGGATATAATCCTTCCGCATTTAACCCGGCGATGGGACTCGTCCTGGATGCTGCTGCAAGCAATACCACGGCCAATCGCGGCAATCTCGACTTCCGTTCGGCCGAGCTCTCCCTCATGGCCGCCGTAGATCCTTTCGCCACTCTCTACGCGTCCATTAACGGGACGAAAGATGAGGTGGAAGTGGAAGAGGCCGCCTTTATGACCACCGCCCTTCCTTATAACATGACGGTCCGGGGCGGGAGGTTCTTCGCTAACTTCGGGCGCTTGCCGCATTGGCATGACCATGAACTCCCCTTCGTGAACCGGACGGAATCCCTAGAAACTTTCTTTGATGGGGAAGCCAGGGCGGATGGGGTCGAAGTCATTCACTTGTTTAAAACACCTTTCTTTCTTCAGGGAACCCTGGGCGCCTACAACAAGATGGGATCCGAGAATACCCGCTTGAACGAAACCGGTGGCACGGGACATGCCAATGGACGCCCTGGGGCCTCTTTCACTTATCTTGGGCGTTTATTCTCCTATGTTCCGCTAGGGGATAATTTCGGAATCGACTTGGGCGCTAGCCAGGCGCTGACCCCCCGCCAGTATTACATCGATGGCGTCCGGCAGGATTCCCTGCATTCCGCGCGTTCTTTAACCGGCGTGGATATCACGTTCCGTTTTGAGCCGCTCGAAAAAAACACATACCGCAAACTCTTGTGGGGAACGGAAGTGTTCCGCAACGATGAATTGCGGCAAACGGGAACGATCGAACGGAAACGGGCCTGGGCTGGGTATTCCTACGTCGATTGGCGGTTTGCGCAACGCTGGAGCGGCGGCGGGTTTGTGGATCTTGCGGAAAATATCAATACCCCCGCGCTCGTCACACGTACGATCGGAACAATGGTCACATTCCATCCCTCTGATTTTCAGCGGATTCGCCTGCAGGTCTCGCAGAAAAGAGCCAATAGCGGCTCGCCTGCGGACGACCAGGTTTTCCTGCAATGGATCGGCTCGATCGGAAGACATGTCCATGTCTTCAAAGACCGCTAAGGAGAAAATCATGAAAAAAATATTTTTAGGTTTCATTCTGTTATTGCAAACCGTTTCCGCACAGGCCGTACTCCGTATCGTTACGACCACTCCCGAACTAGCCGATCTCACGCTTCAGGTGGGCGGCGACCGGGTTTCGGTGAAAAGCCTCGCCAAAGGAACGGAGGATATTCACGCTGTTCCCCAACGCCCCAGCTTTTTACCGCTCTTGAACCAGGCCGATGGTGTCGTTCTTCTGGGAATGGAGGTTGAGCACACTTTTCTTCCTGCGCTCCTCGAAGTCGCACAAAATCCCCGCATTTTACCGGGCCGGCCAGGATATATCGACTGCAGCGAAGACATCATCCCCATGGATGTACCGCACGATCTCTCACGCGCACACGGCGAACTGCATCCACACGGAAACCCCCACTACAATATGGATCCACGGCAGGGCGCGCTCATGGTCGAGACGATCGCACGGGGACTTTCCCGGCTCGATCCTCCGAATGCGTCTTTTTATGCCCGCCAAAGTGAGGCCTATAAGAAGCAGCTCACAGAAAAATTAAGAGAATGGCATGGTTGGGCCGCTGCGATGAAAGGACAAAAGGCCATATCTCAGCATGCCGATATGGCGTACTTGGCCGACTTTCTAGGCTTAGCGTTGGCGGGAACGGTAGAACCCAAACCCGGCATCGCGCCATCTCCGCGGCACTTGCAAGAAGTCGCACAAACGATGAAACGCGAAAACGTTCGGATTCTCATTCATGAAACCCAATATCCGAAATCTACTGCTCAATGGTTGGCTAGCCAAACCGGCGCCCGCATTGCCGAAGTGGCCACCATGGGCGGCGCATTCGCGGATTCCAAAACGTATATCGGGTTTATAGAGCATAATCTACGTGCCCTACGAGGAGATCTCCCATGATTACTCTGCGCAACGCATCCTTTGGCTATAACCGCGTTCCGATTGTTCGCGGCGTAACGGTGGACATTCAACCGGGAAATTTTATCGGTGTCATCGGTCCCAACGGCGCCGGGAAAAGCACCCTCTTGAAAGGAATCCTGAAATTACTCCCTCCCCTGGAAGGTTCCGTGTCTCACAACGACTCTCTGCACCAGCGGATCGGGTATGTTCCGCAGCGCGATGAATTGGATGCGATTTTCCCCTTAACGGTCTTTGAGGTGGTCCGCCTGGGAATCATCGCCGCGCGCCCCTGGTACCGGTGGCCAAACGCCGCCGTGACGCAAGCGGCAAAAACAGCGCTGAAGCAGGTGGAGATGTTGGGCTTTGCTGAGGCCCCTTTCGCGGAACTCTCCAGCGGGCAGCGCCAGCGCGTCCTCATCGCGCGGGCACTTTCTGTAGACCCGCGCATTCTTATTCTCGATGAACCAACCGCAGGCATTGACCCTGCCGCAGAGAAGGGAATTCTGGAACTTCTCACCCAATTAAACCGTGAGCAGGGCTTGAGCATTCTTATGGTCTCCCACCACATGCATTCCCTGCAGAGCTGCGTGCGTCAGGCGCTTTTCGTCAAAGAGGGAACGGTCGTCACCTTACAGGCTTCGGATCTAACACGCCCTGATTATCTAGCGTCCATCATGGGGGTGCTCTCATGACTCCTTTCTTGTCCATGTTTGGCGCCGATTTTTTGCTGCGAAACGCGTTATGGGGCAGTCTGGCGGCGGGACTCGTCTGTCCACTCATCGGCATTTATTTCCTGTTGCGCCGCATGACACTCTTGGGCGTAGCGCTTCCGCAGGTCTCCACCGCAGGGATTTCCTTTGCTTTCTTTCTGCAGGCCCAGGGCATTTTGTCGCATGGCGCTGAATCTTCAGAACAGATCGTGGCGTTGGGGGGTTCTCTCCTGTTTACGGTGCTGACGCTCGTTATCCTGGCCTTCCTGGATCGACGAGGCCAAGCCACGACCGAGCACCGGATCGGCGCGCTCTACGCGCTGACTTTTGCAGCCGCGATGCTTTTCGTAGTGGCCAACCCGCAGGGAGAAATTGAAATCCTGCATATGCTTCACGGCGAAATTGTTTCGATCCGCGGAGAGGACTTGTGGCTTCTTCTGCAGGGCTATGCGCTTTTGGTGGCCGCACTCCTTGTCTTTAATAATCAGTTTTTGTTGGTTTCCTTTGATCGGGAGTCTGCCAAAGTCATGGGTAAAAATGTGGCGGCATGGGACATTTTTCTTTACGGCTTGATTGGATTGGCCCTCACGATCAGCGTAATGATTGTGGGACCTATGCTGACATTTGCCTTTCTTATCATTCCCCCACTTGCCGCCCGCCGATTCTGCAAACGGATGGGGTCCTTTTTTCTGCTCTCTTCACTTATCGGGGGAGTCAGCGGCGTTCTGGGATTTTATCTGTCCTACCGATGGGACTGGCCTCTGGGTCCCACGGATATCGCCGTGGCCTGTGCCCTTCTAGGGATCTCCGTGGGGATCAAAAAGGGTCTCGAAATTCTCCCAAAAAACGCATTGCCCCCTCCCACGCATTAAGCCCTGCTTAGGCAGGGCTGTCTATCGATAGAAGCGATCCATGGCCTATTAAACTGAATAAGGAAACAGGGGTTGAAATGGCAAAGTTTACGCCCTAGACTTAGCAGGCCATGTTTATCAAAAAGTCATTTAGAGTCTCGCTATTAACCAAAATAGCGCTGCTCATTGTCTTTTTCTCTGCTTTTCCGCTTGCCATTACGATCGGTCTTTTTGTCTGGCTTCACCCTGCCCATTTCTGGATCGGCTTGTCGCTCTATTGCAGTTTCTCCGTGTTGACCCTTATCGCCGCAATCGCTTTCGCCAAGCATCTGACGCGTCCCATTAAAGCTTTCATGCAAGCCATTCAACGGATCAGTCAAGGGGACCTGACCGCCTTTGCCGAAGTACGCACGCATGATGAGCTAAACGATTTAGGCGTGGCCTTCAACAAGATGATCGAAGACATGCGGCGCTTCCGGGAAATGCGCGTGGATGAAATCGTTGTGGAAAAAGCCAAAACGGAAGGCATCATCTATTCCAGTGAGGATGGGATTTTACTGACCGACCACCTGGGACAAGTGCAGATCATCAACCCCAAAGCCACCGACATTCTGGATCTGGGCGAAACCAGTCGCGAAGCACTCTCCGGCCGGCCTGTGTGGAGTTTCGTAAAAGACGATCGCCTGGCCATTGGTCTTCGGGAAGCCGTGGAAGGGCACGAGACGCGCTCGGTACGTGAAATCAATTTATCGACGGAGGGCATTCGCCGTTTCTACACCCTGGCGGTGACACACATCGATCCGCCGCAGCTGGCCGACTGTAACGAATGGTCGGTGATCATCCTGCGCAACATCACCGCTGAAAAGGAACTCCAGAAACTCAAAGATGATTTTGTTCAGTCGCTTACCCATGACCTGCGTAGCCCGCTCACCGCTGTACGCGGCTATCTGCAGGTGTTGGTTGAAGAGATGGCAGGGCCTGTCAACGAGCAACAGAAAAAAATGCTGCGCGTGATGGAAAATGCCACGACCAAGTTGCTTTATATTATTTCCAACCTCTTGGACTCCGCAAAGATATCGGCGGGGAAACTACAGGTCAATTTATCGGAAGTGAATCTGCGCCAGCTCATACCCAATTTGGTGGAAATTATGCACGCCGAAGCCGCTAAAAAGAAAATCACGCTCACGGTTGAGCTTCCAGACACGTTTAGTGCGATTAATATTGATGCCAGTCTCATTGAACGCGTGATCATTAATCTCATCAGCAATGCCGTGAAATTCACCCCGGAAAACGGCTTCATCACGATCAAAGCCGCGGAATTGTCCGATCGGGTTCAGATTCAAGTGGTCGATACGGGCCCGGGGATTCCGGCAGAATTTATGGACAAGATGTTTAAGCGTTTTGAGCAGGTGAGCGGCACAAAAGGTGGAACAGGTCTGGGGCTATCAAACTGTAAGTACATTGTGGAAGCGCACATGGGCGAAATTGGCGTACGCTCCAAGCTGGGCGAGGGCTCAGCGTTTACCTTCACGCTGCCCAAAGGTCTCGAACAAAATGAAAAAGGCCAGATCTTCCGCATCCGCCCAGAAGCCCTCAAGAAAGCCTCGTAACTTACCCCAGTGTCACACTGAGATACATCGGATGCCCTTGCCGCAGCACATCCAGGACAACTCCGTCTTTTAAATTTACTTTAGACGTCGCTTTCTCAAATGATGTCGTGTCAGGCGTCGCCTGCTGATTGACGGAACGGATCACATCACCCACCGCCAGCCCGAGTTCTGCCAGCGGACTGTCATCGGCCACATCCACCACGATAACCCCGGATGCGTCGTCCGGTTGGCGGAAGCGTCGACCCAAGTCGGGGGTCAGCTTCATCACCTGAATCCCTTTCCATTCGTGACGTGCCGTCTTTTCTTCCTTCTCGCTGGATTTGGCACTGTCTTTGCGCCGCTCATCAGCAGAATCTGGGCGTTCGCCCAACACCACGGTCAGTGTGACTTCTTTTTTCTCACGGATGACGACCATGGGGATCGCTTTTTTGGGAGCGGTCACAGCCACCATGGCCTGCAGTTTATCGGGAGACTCGACGTCTTTCCCATCAAAACGACGGACCACATCGCCGCGCTTAAGACCGGCTTTACTTGCGGGCGAGTCTTTCATCACATCAGTCACCAGGGCCCCTTTGGTATCCGGAAGACCGAAACTTTTCGCTATGGCGGGTGAAATCTCCCGCGCTAATTCAACACCGAGCCAGCCGCGAATCACATGGCCCTTGTGAATCAGGTCATCGAGAATTTCCTTCACCTGATTTACAGGCACGGCAAAACCAATGCCTGCGAATACCCCGGTCGGCGCGTATATGGCCGTGTTGATGCCCACCACTTCCCCGCGAATGTTCAAAAGCGGTCCGCCCGAATTGCCGCGGTTAATCGCCGCATCCGTCTGCAGTAAATTGCGATATTCATGTCCTTCGATGGACAACGTCTGGTTGCTGGCGGAAACCACCCCCACCGTGACGGTCTGGGCCAGTCCAAAAGGAGAGCCGATGGCAATCGCCCAATCACCGACTTTTACACGCTCCGAATCTCCGAGCGCAGCATAGGGGAGTTTGTGGCCGGCTTTAATACGAACCACGGCCAAATCGGTACGCGGATCTTTGCCGACCACTTTACCGATATACTCTTTCTTTTCTGCCCCTTTTTCGATCACGATGACCTTAATTTCAGAAGCTTCACGCACGACATGGTCGTTGGTGAGTACAAGCCCGTCCGGATCAATAATGACTCCGGATCCCACGCCTTCGGTTTTAAACTCGCGGGGTTTCCCGTTCGGACGGCGCATGCGCGGACGCCCGTAGGGATTTTCGTCATTCTCCTGTCCCATAAAATTCTGAAAAAACTCCTGGAGCGGATCACCGAAGAAAAATTCCGGACCTGCGTTGGACACTTGTTCGATATGCACCGTTGAAATGCTGACCACCGCTGGTTTCACCAGTTCAGCGACGTTGGAAAACGACGATTGCAGGTTGAGGACTTCAGGGTGCACGTCCGCTTTTGGACCCCCCGAAGGCACGCTGTACGATGTTAAACGAAAATCAGAATGCAGCCAGTCCGCTTTATACGCCCACCATCCCAACACCAGTGTCACAACAATCAGCCATCGTCTCATACGATCCTCCTAAATAGGTTTTACTTCGCGGCGCGCAAGAAGGGAAGCGCCGTGGTCTGTCCTGCGGCCGCAGCCTTTAACACATCAGGCTGCGAAACACCGGAAGGGTCCAGCACATCGTTCACGCCCTGCAGCGGCAGGGGCATATCGCCGCCTAAAGACGGATCGCGCATCATCGCCAGCGCCTGGAAACCCCACCGCTGCGGATTCCCGCGAAGCGTATCGCGCGGGATACGCACAAACCAACTCAGGGTCCCCGTCACCAGAGGAAACACGGCCTGGCGGTCAAAAGTTCCTCCCCCTCGTGTCCGGTACAACACGGCTTGCGTATCCGCAAGCACGAGCGCGTATTCCCAGGCATCCCGCGGCAGTGTCATAAAGCTTCGGCCAGGCAGAAAGGATGTCGTTCCAATACCCGGTTGGCCGTTCAAATCCATATAGATATCCATCACCAGCGGCACCGTGATACTGGAAGATAACGTGATCATGAAGTCTAAAGTGTCGCTCGAAACGGTCACTGTTAGGCCCTGAATATCCGGAATACCCACGAGATCCGCGGGCTGCGCATCCCCCACAGGATCTGTGATGACCAGCTGCTTCTGCATATCGGACAGGACCGACCAAGTGATCGCCGATGTGGCAACCGTCACCTGCGATGCCACCGCGGAGTCGTCTATAGCGAACAAATCTTCCGGTGGATTTTCACCGACCAGCCGGAAAATGGAGGACAGAGTCGCCTTAAACTCAAATTCGGTCTCCGGCCGGGAAAAGAAATTGGCATTTTCTGCCGCGTACAGTTCATTGAATGCGGCATCGAGCCGAGCCACGGAAGCCCGGCCGGAATTTTTATACCGCTCCAGCATCTCGCGGGTCTTTCGCAGCCACGTCCAGGCCGTATTGCTGCGCGGGTTTCCGATCCATCGGCTCCAGTCAGCCTCCAGCCATGTCTTGCCACCTCCGGCCGCAGACAGCGACAGCTCTGGCCACACTTGCGATACACCGGAGGGGATGTTCCAGGGGTTTCGATCACGTGCCTGTTCTTGAGCCCATTGTGCGAGCTGCTCCGTACTTTTGAGGGGGGATGGAAAACGCTCATCCAGCACCCGCACATGGGCGGACATTGTGGAGGTGGTGGTATCCCAAACGGTTATGGAACCGGCACGGGCAGCATTGGCCGTCGTTGAAAGACCGAGCGCACCGACTATCCATTCAAACCCCATGCGGCGCAGGAGAGACAGCAGTTCCGGACTGGAGGCCCCATAGGGAAGCACCAGCCCTTTAGGGGCTTTATTCCACACCTTGATAAAGTCGGCTTTGCTCTGGGCCACAATCTGAAGAGCATCATCGGAAAAGGCGAAAGCAGGCTGCGGAAGACTCACGCCAGGGGACATCGTCAGGCGGGCACTGTCGGAATTGACTAAGAGCGGAAGTACGGGCGCGTTGGGCAGTTGCAGCGCAAGCTCCAAACGGCCCTGCTGCTCTAAAGTTTCGATTTTTGTTTTCAGCAGGGGATCCTGAATCAACTTATGAAAGCGAGGGGAGACGGCGAGAACCATTTTCCACTGCGGATAGCGGTCAAACAACCGGAGGCTAGAAGCCGCCGTCGTTTCAGACAATGGCACATACAACACCCAGGAAGCGGGTATGGCATTGGAAACAGCCGGTGAAACAGCGGGTTCTGCAGCCAGACGAGTTTGTGAAGAGTCCGTAGGAATGACCGGACCCGACACCGTGGTTGCGGCACATCCTGCGAGCATGACCCCTGCAGCACAGACCAAAAATTTGCTCACGCGATCCATCTAACCTATTATAACACCGACCTATGATTTTCCTGACGGTTCTCGCTGCACTGACATTATTGGCGGTCACCGCCGGTTCCCTGGAAATGGCCTGGGGCAACCGTCGCGTCCCCTTTCTTGCCCGTCTCCCTGTGACGTCCCAAACACCGTGGCCGAAAATATCGATTGTCATCCCAGCACGCAACGAAGAACGCAATATCGCCTCCGCTCTAGCGTCTGTGTTGCGTATGGACTACGAACCACTGGAAGTCCTGGTGGTTAACGACCGGTCCACCGACAGCACAGGAAAGATTTTGGCAGACCTGGCCGCACGGTATCCGCGGTTACGGCCGCTCGACGTTCAACAGCTTCCAGAGGGTTGGATCGGCAAAAATCACGCACTGGCTTATGGAGCATCGCAGGCCATCGGGGAATGGATTCTTTTTGCCGATGCGGATGTGGTCATGGACCCGAGCACGCTTAAGCGCGCCATGGCTTATGCGCTGGAGAAGAAACGCGACCATGTGGCCGTCATTCCGGATCTTGCTTTGCAGGGCTTCTGGCTCACGCTTTTTGCGTCCTGCTTTACGATGTTTTTTTCGGCCTATTACAAACCGTGGAAGGTCAGCCAGCCCAAAAGTTCCAGTTTCGTGGGCATCGGCGCGTTCAATTTAATGAAGCGCTCGGTGTATGACGCAGTCGGTGGGCATGCGCGCATTGCGCTGCGGCCGGACGACGACCTGATGCTTGGCAAACTGGTGAAGCGTGCTGGCTATGCGCAGGATCTTCTCTACGGCCAGCACATGCTCTCCGTGGAATGGTATGCCTCAACTCGAGAAATGGTGAATGGTCTAATGAAAAACGCTTTTTCAGGGGCGAATTATTCCATTCTCTTGAATGTATTTTTTACCTTCGCCGTGGTGGCTGTTTATATCTGGCCGTTTCTGGCGATCGTATTAACGCAAGGGCGTCTCTGGGCGCTCAATATGGCCATCGTGACGGTGGAGCTCGCTTTGTTTTACGATACCACGCGGTTTTTGGGATACCGGAAGTGGATTGCTTTCACGGTGCCCATTGGAGCGCTGTTCATGATTTACATTATGTGGCGGGCGATGCTCTTAAATCTGCGGGAAGGCGGTATCCGCTGGCGCGGAACGTTTTATTCGCTCGATGCGCTCAAGAAGAATAAAGTATGAGGCGCGCACGTTCTAGATTTTTAGCGGCACTCAGATCGTGCGGGTTGCGTTTCAGGGCCTTTTCGAAATAAGGAACGGCCTCACGCACCTGTCCTTGGGAGGCCAATAATGCACCCCAGTTGGTGTTCCCAAAAGCAGAATCTGGATCCACCCGTAACACTCCCTGAATAAACCGCGGGTAGCTTGACCAGATTTTCATCTGACGAAAGGTCCCGCCGAGCAACAAGACCAACACCGCCACCGCACCGAACCGATACGCGCGAACGGGGGGCAGCTGATCGAGTCCATAGCCGAGCCCTAGAGAAAATAAAATTCCTGGGAGATAACTGTACCGATCTGCGGCCAATTGTTCGCCGCTTTGCAAAAGGCCCGACAAAGGCGCGATGAGAACCACATAGGCCACCCATCCCTTCCAAACCCAGGGCCGTTCGGTGCGCTGCGCCCAGGCCAGTGCCCACACCAAGAGGGCGCCGATCCCATAGAGCCGGTAAGGAGTCCCTAGGAAACGAATCGGATGGATCACTTCATAATAAGGACTCAGTCCGAGCGGGCAGAGCGTCTTCTGGACATAGAAAAAAAGACTGTTTAAAAATAAGACCAGGCGGTCCCCCGTGCTGAACACTCCCAGCGGTACGGTGGCCCCGAACTGGTGTTGTCCCCAAAACGCTGTCCAACCGAGTGCCAGCGACACGGCAAAAAAAGGAATTTTCTCCTTCCATCGAACATTCGGCCATTCGTACAAAATCAAAAGCACCGGCAGCGCTGCGGCCGAGGCTTTGCAAAACATCCCGCAGACAAAGAAAACCCATGTCCATCCGATGCGCTCACGGGCATAGGCCAAAAGTGCGGCCAGAAAGAAAAATCCAGATAGCAACTCCCGTCGCTCACTCAGCCACAGCACCGGCTCCACGCGTAGCGGATGAATCGCCCAGAAAAGAGCGGCGGTAAGTACGACCCAAGGCTGACGCACAAACCGCTGCAGCAAAAGGGCGAGCAAGACGCTGCTGGCCGCATGGATCAGCAGGCTTGAGAAGTGGAACCCCTGTGGGTTTAACCCATAGAGACGGTAGTCCACCGCGGAACTGACCCAGGTGAGCGGCATATAAAATCCGAAATAGTACGAGGTGAAGAAGGTCTTCAGGCTGGTGAACGACAACGACCGGTATGTCATATTTTCGAGGAAGTTTTTCGGGTCGTCCCAATTGATGAACCCGAAGCGGACGGCAGGCAAAAAGACAAGAAACGAAATCAGCCCTACAAAGACCGGCCCCCAGCCTTTCCAGGGTTTCTGCATTTACTTGGCGAGATCTTTAAGCGTGTACGTCGTTCCGATTTTCATCTCACGAACCTGCCCCAATGCGCCCATCGCTGCCATTTCTTTTTTGAGTTGCTCGGGCGTTCCCGCCAGGGCCGGGAAGGTTCCAAAATGCATGGGCACCACAACACGGGCCTGCAGTAGCTTGGCAGCGCGAGCCGCTTCCATCGGGCCCATGGTATAGACACCCCCGATCGGCAGGAGATCAATATTGGGATGATACAGCTCGGAGATGAGTGACATGTTCTGAAACACTCCGGTGTCGCCGGCGTGATAGATCGTTAACGATCCGAATTCCTGGATCACAAAACCCATGGGGGCGCCCGCATACACCTGCTGGTCACCCTCCTTCGTGCTTGACGCATGCACGGCTTCGACCCCCATAATCGTCCACTCGCCGACTTTCACAGTTCCGGAAGGGTAGATATGCCTAACGTTTTTCACGCCATGTTTTTGGGCAATGTCGGCCAGCTCCATCGATGTGATGAGCGGGGCGTTGTACTTCTTGCACAACTCAAACGCTTCTCCAACATGGTCAAAATGGCCATGCGTCACGAGGATCGCTTCCACATGTTTTAAAAGGATCTCTTTCGGCGCTTTCGGATTGGTCAGCCAGGGATCGATCAATAACACTTTGCCGCCGCGGGAGGTCAGCTTAAACGCCGCTTGGCCGTACCAGGTCAGGGTTTGGTCATCGGCCCGAGCCGGCACTGCTAGACATACAAAACAGATTGTGAAATAAACAATTTTTTGAATTGGTCTCATGAGGAACGCTCCTTTCCAATCGTTAGGTCGAGGGGTGGGACTTGAAATTTTTCCAATCTTTATTATAAATATTTTTGTAAGAATCCTCGTATCTCACATCACATCTGAAGGAGTCCGCTATGGATCAAAGTATTCGTGAAATTCATGAAAAGGTCAAAGGCGCCAGCGTCTTTGTTCAGGCACTCAAGCAAGAAATTGGCAAAGTCATTGTGGGCCAGGACTATCTGGTGGAACGACTCCTGGTCGGACTGCTCGCGGATGGACATGTTCTCCTGGAAGGGGTTCCAGGACTGGCCAAAACGCTGGCGGTGAAAACACTTGCGAAAACAATCGAAACCCATTTTCAGCGCATTCAGTTTACCCCCGACCTCCTCCCGGCCGATCTGTTGGGAACCCTGGTTTACAACCCCAAGGACGGTCAATTCTCAGTAAAAAAAGGTCCCATTTTTACAAATCTCCTGTTGGCCGATGAAATCAATCGCGCCCCTTCCAAAGTACAAAGCGCGCTTCTGGAAGCAATGCAGGAACATCAAGTCACTCTGGGGGAACAAACCTACAAGCTGCCGGAGCCTTTTTTAGTGCTGGCCACACAAAATCCCATCGAACAAGAAGGAACCTATCCCCTGCCGGAAGCGCAGGTGGACCGCTTTATGCTCAAGCTGAAAATTTCCTATCCCACGCGCGACGAGGAACGCCTCATTCTCGACCGCATGACAACGGGGCAATCTCTGGATGTAAAACCGGTGATTCATCCGAAGGAAATTCTGGAGGCCCGCCGCATCGTTCAGGAAATTTATGTAGATGAAAAAGTTAAAAATTATATTCTCGACCTCGTCTTCGCCACGCGGTCTCCGGAAAAGTTTAAGTTGGAAGCGCTAAAAAACTTGATCGCCTACGGCGGGTCGCCGCGTGCGACCTTGAGCCTCACTCAGGCGGCCAAAGCCTATGCGTTCCTGCAGGGCCGTGGGTATGTGACGCCGGAAGACGTGAAAAGTATGGGGGCCGACGTTCTTCGACACCGGATTCTCCTGACTTACGAAGCCGAAGCGGAAAATACCACGACGGACGACATTGTCCAGAAACTCTTCATGGCGGTCGAAGTCCCCTAAGATGTGCTCCAGTGCGCCGGGGCTCCAGAAATAACAGGAGAACAGAGGCACGGGAACACAGGAACACTATTCTTCTATGCTCACACGCGAACTCCTTCAGAAAGTCCGCCGGATTGAAATCAAGACACGCCGTCTCGTAAACGAAATCTTTTCCGGCCAGTACGGCAGCGTCTTCCGCGGTCTTGGGATGGAATTTGCCGAAGTGCGGGAGTATGTTCCGGGCGATGACGTACGTACGATTGACTGGAATGTCACCGCCCGCATGAACCATCCCTATATCAAGAAATTTGTCGCCGAACGTGAGATGACGGTCATGCTCATGGTCGACATGAGCGCTTCTCTCCGTTTTGGTACGGCTCTGCAGTGGAAATCGGAACTGGCAGCGGAAGTCGCGGCGGTTCTGGGATTTTCCGCCATCCGCAACAATGACAAAGTCGGCTTATGCCTTTTCACCGATCGCGTCGAGCATTACCTTCGTCCGCAAAAGGGGCGCATGCATACCCTGCGTCTGGTCCGGGACGTCCTCTCCTTTACACCGCGTCATACCACCACGAATCTCGATGAAGCGCTGGGCTACCTGAATCGTGTGCTGAAACGAAAAGCGGTCGTTTTTCTCCTGTCTGACTTTTATCAAGTGAATGAACGTTTGCTTGCGACCACCCACAAGCGCCATGATCTCGTCGCCCTGGAACTCATCGACCCGCGGGAAAAAACGCTGCCCGCCGGGGGTCTGGTCTCGCTCCTCGATACGGAAACCGGACGTGAACAGACGATCGACACCTCTGCGATTCTAACGCGCCAGCAGTATGGGCAAGAGACCACCGCGCGCCAGAGAACTCTGCAGTCCCTTTTTTCACGTCATGGCATTGATCATATTGAGCTGGGCACCGATCGTTCGTTTGTCCAGCCCCTGATGGCATTCTTCCAATCCCGTGTCAAACGAATCCGCTGATCTTCCATCGGTCTCGGCCTCTCTTCAGCCGTCCACCGCGCGGCTCGGCGATGTGCTGACACTTTCTATTGAGGTGAACCCTGGTACCGGCGGGCAGGTGGAACCGATCGCCTTCCCTAGCCCCGCGGGAAGTTTTGAAGTGTACGCCAGCACGCAGCCGGTTCCCGGCCGCTTCCAAGCCCAACTTCAAAATTTCACCACGGGTCCGCAGATCTTAAGTCCTCTGGATATTTTCTATCGGGATTCTTCGGGGAAGCGCCATACCCTGAAAACATCGTCACTCACCGTAACGATTGAAGAAGTGCCTGCAGGCCCCCAGGATAAGGGGGATATTCGCGGTATTAAAGGAGTCTTGGGACCTGTGGCCTGGTCCCCCTGGTGGTGGCTCGTTGTGATCGCTGTGGTATTGGGAGTGGCCTGGTGGTCCTGGCAGCGGCGCGAACGCCTCAAGCAAGGACCGCCGCCGCTACCTCCCGTGCCTCCCGATGAGCTGGCGCTTGAACGGCTCAGCGCGCTTCTGGCTGACGGAGG
>CAZDML010000006.1:0-16786 GCA_964506645.1 uncultured Elusimicrobia bacterium
GTCTCCGGTTGAGCAATGGCTTGCTCAGGCCTTGCAGAAGAAGATTTCAGAACTGATTCAAGCCTATGCCCAGCACATGGGAATTCCAGCGGATTCACAAGAGGAGCGGATGCAGCTCGTACGGATGGCTTTTGAATCTCCAGATCTTTACAGAATACGTCACGGGATTCATGCGGCTGCGCACCATCTCACGAAGGATGGTATCCACATTGATGAACATAAGGTCTTCGCTGACTTAGCCCAAGCCTACCGCCCCGCGGATTTATCTTCCAGCCGATATCTTCGTCAATGGATCGCCAGTCTATTGAGCAGACGATACGGAGACTTGATAGCACGAGCGAATGCCATTGCAAAAAAATACAGTGAATCAGATCTGGTCAATTTATTAAAAATCGCGGATTCATTCCCTCGTGTTGATGATGCAATCAGTCCTTATCTCATCAAAACCCCTCGGAGAGCAATGGTTATTCCCGAAGATCCTGATGACGATGAGGATTGGGATGACCAGCGAGAAGAAGAGCAGGGGCCCCCATCTTTTCAAGCGTATCTTCAAGGTCAAGTGAATGCGATGGTGTCTGGCGAGTGGAGCAGTCTTAAAACTCGAATCACCAGGAGACTCGATAGCGCGGGATTTAACCTCCACTTTAACGACTATCATTTTCCTACACCGGAAGCAGAACGTGCAGCCTATAGCGCCTGGTTGGATAACCCGAACGATTCCACGATTGAGGACAATGCCTATCGCGATGAATTCATTAGACGAATGGGCGAAAAACTAAAGCCATCCTTAGGGAAGGCAGGAATTCGCCTGGATCAGCGCAATAAGTGGCTTGCACTCTTACAAGACATTCCCATCCAGGAGCTCGAGGCTTGGTTTACAAAGCCGCAAAAGATCATTTCCCTGCTTTTTCAAATTGGAGAGTATCTCGGCTTCCTCGATGCTGCAGAGCGCACGCCGGTGGAGCAATTAGCGGATACTCTTTCGGTAGCGGCCCAAACCACGGCCCTGCGCGTCACCGTTGTCACGGATTATCAGGGAACGATGGTCACGCTTTGGTGGGAGCCGGCTCGAGGAAAGAAACGCACCTTTTTACCGGAAGACTCCCTAGCACAGCTCAGACAAGAGCGTTGGGGAACAAAAGCTCGTGCGAAGACGGTCTACGATCTTTCCGTTCCAAAAGGGACGAGCGCTGAGGAACTTGCCGAAAAAATCCTTAAGCCCGGCCTTGCCCATTCCTTCAAAGCCGATCGCACGCAAGACAAAAAACCTCTGATCGCTCGACCTGAAACCGAGAAATCCCGCCCATCACAGCGTTCATTCTTAATCTCGGCACTTCTTCTTACTCTGGCGGTGCTGCCCCATTCGGCGTGGGCACAAAGTCCGTCTACTTTGACTCAAATAGGGTACTTCACACTTCCGGAGCTGGTTTTGAGTGCTATCGTCTCAGCAGTGGCTGCGGTGGGTCTGTATATGTTCAGCCATATCTTACGGGAGAAAACGTGGCTCAAGCGGTCTCGCAACGATACGTGGATAGCGCTAGCCTGTGGAATGGTTGTTGCTTTCATGCTTCACAGGGTTCCGCTCGATGAAACGTTCAAGACCCTTCGCGAACCCATTCAACAACCCGAAGTGGTGATTACCCCGGCTAGCCGTGTCTTGACGATTCACCATGAGAAAAATGGACATATCCCTCCTCTGTTCCTGCATGTTCTAGAGGTGGTTGTGGTTTCTGCGGATCACAATGTTCGGGAAATCCGAGTCGGTGGATCTTTGATCTATTCTCCCAATGAACATAATCACTCAGGCCACCCTATAGTCATTGATCCCTACCGCACGCTGAATTCTCATGCCATGACCCTGGACGTTCCCATGGAAGTGATCCCCGTTAATCCGCGCGAACCTGCGGTGGCGGTTTTGAAGCCCATGGCTTTGACCGATGGAACCCGTACGGCCAGTGTTTTATTTAATCTCACAGCTATACTTTCTATTTTTTCATTAAGTATGGGAATACGCCTGGCCATGCGCATCGTATCCAGGGGGCTGGTCCGGCTGCGTACGCATGTGAATTCGATCGTCGTGCTACTCTCGCTTTTTAGTTTCTTCCTTCCGAAAGGGCATTTCATGCCGGCCGCAGATTCTTCTCTTCAGCTCCGCAGATCGGCATGATGATGCGCTGAGTGCCGCAGCAAAAGAGCGGTTTAGGTAAAATACATCCATGACCATCTCCTCCATGAAATACCGTTTCGACGCCTACCACGTTCTGCCCGACAGCCCGCAGATGCAGCGGGATTTTCTGTTTGCCATCGCGTCGTTAGAAGCCATGTTGCCGGAGAATCCCATGGCACAGGAAGTGGTCCGCATCGCGAAGCAGAACCAGATTCTCCCAGTGTCTGTTTCGGGGTTCCAATATTTTGAAGGTCGGGGGTTGGGGGGACTCGTGACGCTCCCCGATGAGAGCCGTCCGCGCCCGATTTTAATAGGAAGCCGAGAGTTTTTAGAAGAAAGCGGCCTTCATATCCCGGCGATTCTCGAAGTCTCTGCCCGTAAATGGGAATCCGAGCCCGATACGCGCATCGCGCTCTGCGGCTGGGATGGTTGGGTGCGCGGTGTGCTGAAGTTTTCCAGGGTGTAGTTCCCAGATCCGATATAGGCCTTTTAGGCCATTTTTTTGCCCTTCCTTCCTATAGTTCTACCGACGTCAATCCCGTATACTTTTGCCTCCTCTATGAAGCGATTTTTACGAGCTTTCCTGGCGCTCCTTCTGTGTCTGAATCTTCTGTCCACGTCTTTTCCGGTAGACGTTTGGGCGATCTCCGTTTCTCCTTCTGTTCAGGTCTCTTCCCTTCAACATCGACTCGCCCAAGAAGCCTTCGCCAGCCGCGCCGGTTGGTTTTTCCATGGGCTTTCCTCTCGTTTTGCTCGAATCCCCAGCGCTTGGGCCGCCCGCGACCCTCAGGTTCTCGCGGTCATGGCGGACACCTGGTATGGACGGCTTCATCGGGCCACCTATGGGGACGATCAGGATCTGGCCCTGGCCGTTGTGAACATTCCTAAGTTAGAGTGGGAAAGATGGGGGAATTCCATCAACCGTCGTTTAAAGAGCCCCAGCGAGTTACGACACTTTATTGAACAGACCATTGCTATTTACAGCGAAATGCCTTATGGGCCCTTACTCCCCGTGATCCGCGATATTACAGAGACAGAATATCGACGTGCGATTGGAGTGAAGGCGCATAAAGAGAAAGGGCGTGCTATCGGATTATCGAGCAAAGAAAAAAAGCGCTTGGCGAAATCGATCGAAAGCGCGATTCGAAGCGAGGCCAAAGCACAAGCGTTTGACGAAATGGTTGCAGGGCATACCCCTGCTGTCCTTCACCGGGAGCAGGGCTGGATCACGCTGACGCTTGACGAGGTCCGTAAAGTCCTCCGCCCACTTCACCAGGAGGCGCTAGCCGCCATGATCCATGCGGCCATCGAACTCTTTTCAAGTGGGCGCTCCTATCGTGCCACGGCTCTGGATGTAATCGCCGGTGCTTGGAAGGAGTCTCACCGGCAGTGGAATATGACCCAGCCCATTCTGGCGGTGGCGGGGAAGAAAATGGAACCCACCCCCGAAGACATCCAGCACTTATCTTCATGGCTTGAGCAAAAAGGCATTCCCAGCACGCTCCGTCAGGAGAAGCAAATTCGCGCCTTGCTTACGCAGCAGGCCGCAGGAGCGGTGATGTCCAAGCCCGGGCCCTTAAAACAAATGTACCAGCAGCGCTGGAGAGTAAATCTTGCTCAAGCCGATGCGGAAGCGCTGGCGAAGGCCATGCGTGACTATTCTGGAAATGTCCCAGTGCTAGAACCTCCTGTGGCCCAGTCTGTTCCCGCCGCTCCCCTGGGAGACGATCCGCTTCTGATTTTGGCGGGGATGGGAGAGCGCAGTCCCCTGGCCGATCCCGCGAAGTGGTACATCCATTTCTTAAGGGCTCCCTTAAAAGACTGGGTCTCTCGCGCCCAGCGCGGCTCGCTGACGAAGGCGCAGTGGCTGAGCGAGGCGGAGGCTATTCTCGGACCGTTGGCGGCCGCCGAGGGTGTGGATGTCGCCGTGCTTCTCCATTTTGGAGATTCCAATGCTGGCGTTCCCCTGTGGCAGGTGGTGCACGGCATGAAGCGGGTGTCGGCGGAGGTTTTGCGTCGCTATCAGCTTTTGGTGGACGTCTCCCGCGATGGAAAGACGATTTATGCGGCCCGGATCCTGGGGATAGAGCGTACGGTCGATGTCGGTAGGGATCATCGTATCCCGCTCTACCGGACTCAGGCGATCGAAGGCTACAAAGCCCGGGATATGGGGAATACCAACTACCTCATCTATCCCGACGAAAATGACGCCATGTATGAGCGTGTGTTTGGGGAGTTCGTTCCTTACTGGGAGTCCTATCACGATCCTCAATTTAATGTTCATAGTGTGCTGGGTGACCGCGGCGCGGTCTTACGCTGGATTGTTTTAAAAATGATGGTTCATTCCGATCGTCCAGAGAGCGTTCCGGCCTCTGTGGTGGAAGTGCCGCATTGGAAAGCGTGGATGCAGGAATCTGACTTAGCCTATGACATTGCGAAGGCTCGTCAGGGGAAGGATGTGGAGACGCTATGGGAACGTGCGCCGCTCCTGGGTAAGCCCGGGGAAGAAGTGGCCTATGCGCGAGCGCTTGTGCGTCCCAGTACCGCGCTCGCGAAGACGCTGGAGAAGGCTCGAGGCGATGACCAGCGGGATATTGCATGGGCCATTCTCGAAATGGAAGGCGTACTCGATGCGGTACGGAGATCGCCTTATCCGGCTTATACCTTTACGGAGTTTGCCAGCGGGGTTCGGGCCATTGGAAATAGTCCAGAACACCAGCGGGCCTTGATTTATCTTTTGAGTGCACTGTCCAGCGAGCTCTTTCATGAAGAAACTATCCAGCGGGATCCTTGGGATGTCTATATGCGTATGGCGTTGGCCAATTTGGAGGCCTATAACGACGATCTCCGTGCCTCCGCACAGCGTGTTTACATGTCCCTCTTCCAAATGCCGGAAGAGCGCCGTGCGGCATCCTCGGGCGATGCCCAACCCATGACTCCAGCACAGATTGCCGAAGACACCCTTCCTTGGCGCGAGGCGGTTCATCAGGCGATCGCCGCCGCGGCCGAGGCGTTACCCCTTTTGACAGCCGAGACGTATTTATCGCCGCATCGCTTTGACGTTTTTCGAACGCTTTCACAGGCGATGCAGGACTGGTATGTCGCGGTGTTTGAAAAAGCGATTGCACTTTCGAATCCGCAAGACCGTGACGCTGCGCTCGAGCTGCTCTCCGGGGATTCCATGCTGATGTCATGGGTGACACAGGCGTCACGCCATCAGGCGGAACTTCTTCTGGAACACTTTCCAGCGCTTCGGGGGATTCCAATTCACGAGGTGACCCCACCTTTTATGTTTTATTGGGGATGGCTTGTCACCAGCCGTCTCGTATTGCCGAAGGAAATTTTGAATCGGGCGGAGGCGCAAGTGGCCGCGCTAGGCCGTGCGGAATCGCTTCGCGAGCATCTGGAAACGCTTGCAGAGAAGGACGGACGGCGCTATTGGGCGGATTTGCCAGAGAGTCAGCGTCAAGAACCGGAGTCTCGTCGTGCCTATCTTCGATTCCGTCTCTTCCGCCTTTATAATGCCGTGAATTATGCAGACACTCTCGATGACTTTGTACGTCTTCGTCTTCGCCTGCAGGTTTTAAGGAAGCGATTTGCAGAGGTGTCGGAGCCGGATGTCTTTGTTTCCAACCAAACGCGTATTCAGATTGGACTCACCGACTTTCTTCGAAAGCATCTGCCCCAGCTGAAAGATCTTCGGTCGCTGCGTCAGGTCGGTACGGTCGTGTTCCACCTGTTCCCGGAAAACAGGACGGAGCTTCTTCCTCTTTTAATTAAAAAAATGGGCGCACTCGCCACCAAAGAAAAAGACAGGGACGACCTTCGCCAAACTTTAGAGTGGGTCGAAGAAGTGGGCGGATCCGACGAAGTGCAGGCGATCCTGCGATCGCGAGTGGACGCGCTTGCGCCGGTTGTCATTGCGAGGAGCGAAGCGACGACGCAATCTCCTTCTCTCGTTCATCCCGAAGAGATCGCCGCGGCCCATGCGGGGCCTCGCGATGACGACAAGAAGAAAAATAAGAAGAAAAAAACACGGGTGTCTCGAGATCAGGATTTTGATAACGATAACGACGATCTCTTGGGCCCTGTGCCTCAGGCCCCTTCTTCTGTGTCTTTGCCAAAGATTGTCGCCGACGCGGGGGCGCCACCGGTCGACCTTGAATTGCACGTGAATGAGGCCATGGGTGAAGAGGAAGGGCCTGCTGGCGTTCAGAAAGGCCGGCTAAAGCGTGTGGCCGGTGACTTGGCAAAAGCAATTTTTTCCAAAGACGCGCGCTTTCCTGAGCTGCAAGTTCGGGGTGTGGTTCGCGATACGCTGAATGAAACAATAGCCACTCTTCTTGAACAGGGCATTTCTCTCCAGGATATTCGTCTTGTCTCTGATGCGAGATCAGCGGTTCGCATCGAAGACGGTCGAGTGCTCGTGATCGCCACCGATGCGATGACGCTAGAAACGTTGTTGGCGCTCCCGGTTCATGCGTTAGAAGCGGAGGGTGCGGATCGCCCGGCAGCGATGCATACCGCGGGATGGGCGGCTGCTCTTCATCGGGATACGATAGAGAATCCCGCATATCTGCAAATGCGGGGGAGTTATGATCGAATTGAAATTCCGGATGACGCTCTCAAACGTTGGGCGATGTGGAAAGGAGTGCTGGCGGATGTCCTCCCGCCCGGAACCGACGACCTTGTGGCCTTTATCAACCGCTTGGCCAATGACGACAAGATGGAGGAACTAAAACACTTCTTGAGTCGTGTGGTAACGCCGATCGAAGAAATGGAATTCTTTTTTGGAGAGGTTGTTCGACGTGGCATCCATGATGCCAAGCGCGGGGGTGTTGCCCGAGAGGCGTTTTTTGACCTCATCAAAAGCCGGTCCGTTTTTACATTGGCGGAAAATCGGTTTGTTGAGGCGCATCCCTGGGTGTATTTCCAGGGGCGATGGATCCTTCGCTCAGTAGACCAACGTCTCGAGGCTTCCTTGCGTGAGGCATTTCAGGACATTGCTGAGGCGGCGGTGATGGGGGTTTACGATTATTTTGCAAGTCCTGGCGGGGAACCCCAGAACATGGCTGCGACGTCGGAAGGGTACACTTTTGGAATTCGCAAGCACTACCACTGGAATGTCGAAGCGGACCAGCCTGGCTCCGTACGGCCTGCGGCCATGGCCGATCCCTCGGGCTCGCTGCCAAGGTCCGTGGCGGATCTTCGTCCTGGGGATTTCATTGCGTGGAAGATCTCTAAACCTCGAGTGACACGAAACTTTGTGCAAGGATCTGCGGATGATAGCGCTGTTGAGCTTGATCCGGTTGGGGAAATTCAAGACGTTTCACGCAATGACCAAGAACACAATACCCGGGTTACCATACTTCGGCGCTATACGTACATCAGCACGGGTGTTAAGGTGACACGCCCGGTAACGCTCATCGTTTCTCACGCAGAATCTCCGGAACGATTTTTACGTGCCGATGGGCAACCGTTTGAGCCCGTAGAAACGCTTGAGAATTTGCAGGACGCTGTGGAGGCCTCCCTTGCTCCCGGTTGGAATCCTATAGTCCATGCGGCTGATTTTGTGGTTCCAGGGGCATCCGTACGTCTTGTGGTGAATGGGGAAACTGTCGTGGAAGGGAATGTCCGCGCTTTTGAAAATGGAAGACTCTTTCTTCAGGGCATTGATAACAAGGGGTATATGCCTTCGACGCAATTTCCTTGGGAAGTGTGGATCTCCGGTTCAAAAGGGCCCGGGCGTCTTATCACATGGGGAGAACCGCTGGTTGAGACGCGTCTCTTTCTCTCGCCGGATCAGGGTGCTCAGGTTGTGAAACCACGCGTATCTGTATTTTCAGAGCGCAGCCGGATTTCTCATCCCTGGGTTTTACTGGCTTCGCGTCCAGAGGCCCGGGTTGTGGGCGCATGGCTGCGTGCGCCCGACCAGACAGCGCCGGATGGATTTGTCTACGGAATCGTAACAGGGATCGATAAGGACATTACCTCGATTCATCGGACCGATCGTTCTGCGCCTGTGCGCTATGCCTTAAGCCAGGCGAGTGTTCGTTGGGAAGTGTATCGCGGAGATGGAGCATATCCTCTGCATCGATATCAGTTTCCTGCTTTAGAAGACACTCTTCTTCGCCAGCTTGCCGCATTGCAGTCGGGCCTTGTATGGGATGTGACGGATCGCCTTGTCATTTCCTCTTACGAGGCGCTGGCGCGGGCCCTTGGGGGAGACGCGCTGTGGTTTTTATCCGATGCAACAGCACCGAACCGGTTCTTTTTAGCGGACTATCAAGGCATCGAGGGAGCCTATCGTCTCATGGACGATCTCCTTGCGGCTGTGGCCCTGGGGCGGATGGTCTGGTCTCATCCGCGGTCACAAACACTTTCGCCGCGAGCTGTGCTGGCAGCGATTCAATCGTATACCACGAAACAGGGTCGCGTTTCTTCGCTCTTAGCTCCTCTGTTTTCTGTGGAAAAATATCGTGAGTTGGATCAGGCCTTGGCTGCGATCGCTAGGGGTGAGCACCGTAAAGACTATATGGGGTATGCAGGATGCGTGAAATTTGCCGGGGAGCAGGGCGTGCATCCGGCCAATCTCTACCATCACTTCTCTGAAAAATACGGAATGCTCCTTCATTGGCATCCGACCGAGCGGCTTCTGTCCCCGATCCGGGAGGATGCCTTGTATGTGGCGGATTATCACGCGTTGGTGCAGCTCCTGGAGTCCGGGCATCCGATTCTCGTGCAATCTGTTCAGGTGCAGGACCCCTGGGGCCAGCAGGAGGTCACGCTCCATCCTTTCTCTTGGGATAAATGCAGGGACCCCTGGGACGTGTATGAATTGACGGTGTATTTAAATCTCCTGGCGTTGCACGGCTATCTTGGGTTCGACGGGAACTATTTCAAATCGTCTGTTCCCTTTTCGGCCAAATTACTCTTTCAAGCCATGACTCATAAACATGGATTTAGTATGCCGCAGGGCGCGGCAGACCTCTATTGGGCAGGCAAACGTGAACTGGATCGCCATCCCGAGCCATATCAGGGTACAGAGGGGCGGGTGAACTTGGTTGCTTATCTCCAGGGCCAGGGGCACAAGGTTAGTGACCGGAAAGTACACGAATTATTTGGCGCACAGTACCAATTTAATTTGGGATGGTTTGATTCGCCACGGCGTGCCCCGGAGGGTCAGCGCCAAGGGACTGTGGAGCGAACCGTCTTTTCGTTGAATGCCCCGCAGCGGAGGCTCGCACAGGCTTTTCTTGACACTGCAGAGATTCAAGCCCTTTCCAATGCAGCCGCTGCCATAAAAGTGAACGAACAGTTTCCTCCAGCTGCGAATATGAGGGCCGTGACGTATAAGGATGTCTGGGCGTATCGGCGAAATCAAACGAAACCGACCCCCCAAGAAGCGGCCTCCGCCATGCACACCACGGGATGGGTGGCCGCTCTCCATAAGCATGCGACGGAGAGCCCCAATTGGCTGCAAATGCAGGCGCGTTTTAGCCAAATCGATATTCCAGAAGTTGCTATCGAAAATTGGACCCTATGGAAAGGAGTTCTGGCGGATGTTCTCCCGTCTGGAGCGGACGATCTTGCGGCTTATATCAAAAAGTTAGCAGTAGACGGTGATATGGAGGATTTAAAACGATTCTTAAGGTATATCGTGGCTCCAATTGAAGAAATGAACCTCTTTTTTAAGGAGGTCGTTCAACTGGCTATCCGGGAAGCCAGAAACGGCGGCCTCGCGCGCGAGTTCTTTTTTGCGCACATCAAGCGCCAGGGTGTTTTTCAACGGATGGAAAATCGCTTTATTCAAGCGCATCCTTGGGTGTATTTCCAGGGGCGTTGGTTTCTTCGCACGGTAAATCAACCTCTCGAGGCTTCTTTGCGTGGGGCGTTCCAGGACATTGCTGAGGCGGCGGTGATGGGGGTTTACGATTATTTTGCAAGTCCTGGCGGGGAACCCCAGAACATGGCTGCGACGTCGGAAGGGTACACTTTTGGAATTCGCAAGCACTACCACTGGAATGTCGAAGCGGATGAAGAGGGCGCGGACAAAGCCGCGGCGATGGCAGGAGATCCCCTGTCAGATTTATTTAAGGCGCGCATCGACGATGCCTTGCGCCGGGGTATTGCAAGCGCGTCGAGTGCACAACTTATGCAGTTTCTCAAGACGCATAAAGATTCCATTGAGATTTCAACGGAAATTATTGGTTTGGGCGGAGAAAAGCGCGACTTTTGGGTTACTTTGACGGCGAAACCGGACGCTCCAGCGGGTGTGGCGGAGTATTTGCGCGGCCCAGAAAATTCCGGCAGTTATTTAAATCAAGTGGCAGGGTTGATTCTTCGTGGGGAAAACCCTCTGGGAACCTCCCTGCGCAGTCATGGCCTGTCCTTGGTATTGGATTCAGCCGGTGTTCGCGCTGAGCGCAAACAGCGTATTGAGGAAGCATTTGCACGCGCTGCGGATGCGATACGCAATGTGCGTGGCGCTGAGCCCCTCCTTTTGTATTCCATCCCAGAGCAGCAAATCCTAAAGCGCATGGCGGGAAATTTCCCTGGCATTGGTTTTGATATTGTGGGACCTCGAGAGACCGTTGTGAAAATGCCGCAAGCAGGGGCGGAATATCCGGTAAGAGTTGTCTCGTTCGAGGTCCATTTTTATAGAAAAACAGACGCTTATGTGCCTCCCGTTCGACCACAGCCAAGAGCCAATGCGCAGCCAGTCGAGCGCGCGCCCCAACCGCAACCTCAGCCTCAGCGTCCTGTGCACGTCCCAGCTGCTCCCGTTACAAAGCCTGCAGAAGAAAAACCACAACCACAATTACAGCCTGTGCGTGGTCAGGATGCTCCCGCGGGGAAGCAGACCCCTCCTAAACGCTGGGAGGACGTCGCTGGATTTTTCCCTGAAGGTTTGGTGACGAACCGAGGGAAAGCCATCGACTTTTTCACTCTTTTTTCGGGGCTCCTCTCGAGTGTCCAAGAGCCGGATGCGCTTATGCAGATTTTGGTTATTGGTGAAACAAGGGTGCGTGAGACGACCAAGGGTGCGGGGCGAAAAGAAAATCAGTTCCTGGGTTTCTCCAATCTCTTGGCAACCTCGATTCGTTCAGAGATGCAGCGTTCTTCCGAGCCAGTGGACTTGGAGTGGCTGCTGAAAAAGGCACAGAACATTCTTTTTCAGAAATATGGAATTCGATCGGCGTCTTTACCCGTGGATTCTGCTTCAGCGATGAAATCAAATTCATGGTATGGCCAGATACACCAGGCGACCTTCAGGAGTGCGGGTGCTTTGGAGAGAACCCTTTCAGACATGCCGCCTGCCGCGAAAGAACGTTGGGGGGAAGCCATTCAAGAACGCAGCAAGGATGTGCAAGCATTACGGACCTTTATTGAAACGGTCGTTGCTGTTGAAGAAGAGATCGGGATCTATGATGGGTTGATGCGGGTGATTGTGACTCAGTCGCTTTTGGCGTACGAACTCGTGTTTCGGAAAGCAGTCAATAGCCGTCAGAAATCCCAAAAAAATGAGGGCGCTCTTGTGCGTTTGGATAAAAAACAGGCCAGGGAGCTCTCGCGCGCTATTGAAAATAGGTTAAAGAGGACAACAAAAAACGGTGCGCTGGAATCTCTTGCTCGGCAGCATACACCGCGCATTTATGATGAGGCGCAAGGCTGGATTTCGCTGACGCTCGAGGAAGTGACACAGCGTCTCTCCCCATTGCATAACCAAGTAATGCATGCACTTTTTCATGCTGCGGCCGTGGCGCGCATAGAACAGCAGACGGAGGAAGCTGTATTTGACGCTCTGCGTAATGCCTGGAAAGCGGTCCACTTCGATTGGAATCAGCAGAATTCAACAAAGGCCATGGCGGCCTCCGCCTAGCTCAAAACCTCTTCTTCTTCCTCCAAACATCCAAAACTAGCAGTCAAAAACAGATCTAATTGTAAGCACAAAAATAATGTCAATGTTTTTTGGCTGGCATTGCTTGACACTCTCGGACGATTGGTGTATAGTATTAGCACTCCAGTATTTCGAGTGCTAACAGAATTTTATGCGGACCTTACATCCCACAACACACGAAAATCGAAAACGAAAGCTGCTCCAAGCGGTGATCTATCAGTACGTCCGCTCGGCTAAGCCCGTAGGGTCGCAGGTCATTGTCGACAAGTACAACTTTGGCATGTCCTCGGCTACTGTTCGTAATCTGTTGGTCGAATTGGAAAAGGAAGGGTATCTTACCCAGCCACACACCAGCGCCGGCCGGATTCCTACGGACAAGGGCTATCGTTTCTACGTGGACTCGCTGCTTGATATCCAAACCATGGCGGCGGCGGAAGAAGAAAAAATTCGCAAGGAATACGAGGCTCGAACCAAAGAGATCGAAGATTTAATGATCTCGACTTCGCATATGCTTTCCTCTTTGTCGAAGTATACCGGCATGGTACTTTCGCCTCGCCAGGACCGCGGTCTCTTGCGGCATCTCCAGCTGATTCCCTTGGGGGGAACTCAGATTTTGGTCGTGGTGGTGTCGCAGACGGGTCTCATCCGTCACCGCATTGTTGATTTTCCGCGACCGATCAGCAAAGAGCGTTTAAATGCGATTTCTTCCATTTTGAACGAGCGGCTCATCGGGCTCCCGATGGCCGATGTGCGTACGAAGATCCTCGATCATATAGAGGAAGCTGAACAGGAAGAGCTTGAAATGTATTCGCTGGCCAAGGAATTGGCCCGAGAAGCCTTTGACCTGCGCAAGTCCGAGAGTGAGCTCTATGTGGACGGGAAAGAAAACATTCTTTCTTTTCCGGAGCTGCACGACTACCAGGAGCTCGGCAGTCTGCTACGTGTGGTGGAACAAAAGAATCTCCTCATCGATATCATGGAAAAAACGATGACCAAGGGTGGGCTGAAAGTCAATATCGGAGCCGAAATTAAAATCCCGGAACTTCGTGGCATTTCGCTTGTTTCTTCTACCTACAAGATAGGGGATGAAACGATGGGAGTGCTGGGAATTCTCGGTCCCCGTCATATGGAATACGGGCGAATGATTGGTCTCGTCGAAGGGGTTGCCAAAATTGTGAACCAAATTTTATCCCGGAAAACGATCCATGAGTGAACAACAGCCAACGGTTCCACCCGAAGTAGACGAAAAGATTTCTGAGCTTGCCATTTTGCAGCAGTCGCTCGTGGATGCGCAGAAGAAATCGGCCGAGTATTACGATCAGCTGCTTCGTTTAAAAGCCGAGTTCGAGAATTACCGTAAGCGCGTGGAACGGGAGAAAAGCGATGCCCGGCAGTGGGGAAAACAGGACGTTCTTATGACCGTGATCTCTTTCGTGGACGTGTTCGAGCAGGCCATGCTCCAGGCGCGCAGTGCCAAAGACATGTCGCACGTCATTCAGGGGCTTGAGTTTTTACAGAAGAATTTTCACTCGTTTTTGAAAGCCGAAGGCATTCAAACGATGGAAACGATAGGAAAGCCGCTCAACCCCATGGAAGCCGAAGCCGTCGACCAGGAACTTGTGGACGAAGCTCAGGTCGGGCAGGTGTTGGGGGAAATTCAGAAGGGCTACAAATTTGGGGATCGCGTCCTGCGTGCTGCCCGTGTCCGTGTGGGTGTCGCCAAGACTGCGCCCGAAGAAAACAAAGCGTAAATTCATTTATAGGAGGACGTTATGTCAAAAATCATCGGAATCGACTTAGGAACATCCAACTCAGCTGCGGCGGTTATGGAAGGCGGAAAACCCTCCATCATTCCCTCGGCAGAAGGAACGACGCTCGGCGGGAAGGCATTTCCTTCTTACGTAGCGATTACGAAAGACGGCCAACTGCTTGTGGGAGAACCGGCGCGCCGTCAGGCCGTTTCGAACCCGGAGAGCACGCTCTACGCGTTCAAACGCAAAATGGGTCAGACCTACACCTATAAGGTGCAAGGAAAAGAATATACGCCGCAGCAGCTCTCCGCTTTCATCCTCCAAAAGGTGAAGAAAGATGCGGAAGCCTATTTAGGCGACAAAGTGGAGAAAGCCGTGATTACCGTCCCAGCCTACTTTGACGACAACCAGCGCCAAGCGACCAAAGATGCCGGAGCTATCGCCGGTCTTGAAGTCGTTCGTCTCGTGAACGAACCGACAGCGGCCTGTCTGGCGTACGGATTGGACAAGTCCGGCCAAAACCAGAAGATCATGGTGTTCGACTTGGGGGGTGGTACGCTCGATGTCACGCTCATGGACATGTCTAGCGCGGGTGGGAACGCGACGTTTGAAGTGGTCGCGACTTCTGGGGATACCCAGCTCGGCGGTACCGACATGGACAACGCCTTGATCGAATTCCTGACGTCGGAATTCCGCAAAGAAAGCGGGATTGATCTCAGCAAAGACAAGCTGGCCATGACCCGTTTCAAAGAAGCCGTGGAAAAGGCGAAGATTGAGCTCTCCACAACTCTCGAAACCGAAATCAATCTGCCGTTTATTACGGCCGATGCCTCGGGCCCGAAACACTTAACGCAGAAGTTAACTCGCGCGAAACTGGAAGCCATTGTGCAGCCCATCATTGAGCGCTGCAAAGGCCCGGTAGACCGTGCGCTCTCGGATGCAAAAAACAATCCGAAGCATGGCTGGGCGTCAGTGTCGGACATTACCAAGATCATCTTGGTGGGTGGCCCGACCCGTATGCCGATCGTGCAAAAGTTCGTGGAAGACTATGTCGGAAAGAAAGTCGAACGCGGCATTGATCCGATGGAATGTGTGGCGCTTGGTGCCGCCGTTCAAGCGGCTGTTTTGACCGGAGAGGTCAAAGACGTCCTCCTCTTGGACGTGACGCCTCTCACGCTCGGTCTGGAAACGTTGGGTGGTGTGCGAACACCCCTCATCGACCGCAATACGACGATTCCCGTGAAGAAGTCGCAGGTCTTCTCAACGGCGGCGGACAACCAGCCGTCTGTGGAAGTCCATGTACTTCAAGGGGAACGCCCTCTGGCGAAAGACAATGTGTCGCTGGGAAAATTCATTCTGGATGGTATTCCACCGGCACCGCGCGGAACGCCGCAAGTCGAAGTCACGTTCGACCTGGACGCTAACGGTATCCTGCACGTGACCGCGAAGGATCTCGGCACAAACAAAGAGCAGTCGATCCGTATTTCCTCGCCGACCAAACTCTCGAAAGATGAAGTCGAGAAATTTGTGAAACAGGCGGAGCAGTTTGCTGACGATGACAAGAAGCGCCGCGAACAGATCGAAGCCAAAAACGAACTCGATGGACTGGTCTATGCGACCGAAAAGTCGCTCAAAGATCACGGCGATAAGGTCTCGGGCGATGAACGTCTTGCGATCGATCGCGCGCTCTCCGAAGCCAAAGAAGCGCTCAAGTCGGATAACGTAGACGCTCTGCGTAAAGCCAAGGACGCCCTGATGCAGAGTTCTCATAAACTGGCCGAGCTGATTTATAAAGAAGCCGCCAGCAAAGCCCAGTCCGCACAAGGGCAAGGCGAGACCGCGGGCGCGGCCGCCGGCAGCAAAGGCAACGCCGGTGCAGTTGAAGCGGAAGTCGTCGACGAAGGCAAGAAATAATAAGGATGCCTGTGGCCGATCCGAAAGACTATTACGACTTGCTCGGAGTCACCAAGACGGCGAACGCGGATGAAATTAAAGCCGCGTATCGCCGTCAGGCTTTTAAATATCACCCGGACAAAAATCCGGGGAATAAAGAAGCCGAAGCGAGCTTTAAGTCCATCAACGAAGCCTACGAGGTGTTGTCCGACCCTCAGAAGCGGGCGGCCTACGACCGTTTTGGCCATGCCGGTGTGAACGGCGGGGCTGGCGCTCCGGGTGGTGCAGGCGGTTGGCCGTCAGGCTTTGAAGGATTCCAGACCGGGGAAGTCGATCTTGGAGACATTCTTGGAAGCATGTTCGGAGGAGGGGCCGAAGCTTTCGGCGGCGGACGGCGTCGTGGGTCCTCACGCGGGGAAGATATTGCCGTTGAGATTCAGATCACACTCAAAGAAGCTTTTACGGGTACGCAAAAGACGGTCGAAGTCCGCCGAAAAGAGAAATGCGATACCTGCAGCGGCTCGGGTGCCAAACCCGGGACTCAGGCCACCACCTGTAAAACCTGTCAGGGACGGGGCCAGGTTCAATCACAGCGAGGCTTTTTTGTCATGGCCACGACCTGTCCCACGTGTAAAGGACTTGGCCAGGTCATCCCTTCCCCATGTAATACCTGTCGTGGGCTCGGTGTATCCCAGAACAGTTCCTCTATCACGATTAAAATTCCCGAAGGGGTGCACGAAGGCACGTCCTTGCGCATATCTGGTGCAGGCAACGCCGGAACGCGCGGAACGCCATCGGGCGATTTGTTCGTTGGTATCCATGTGAGCGCGGACAAGCGCTTTAGCCGTGAAGACAACGACCTCTATCTTGATCAAAAAATTTCAATTCCTCAGGCGGCTCTGGGCGCTGAAATTCAGGTGCCAACGATGGAAGAGGCTATCACGATGAAAATTCCGCCGGGAACCCAGAACGGCGTACTTTTTCGTCTGCGTGAACGCGGCATGCCGCGCTTGAACGGCCGAGGTCATGGCGATCTTTTTGTGCGCGTACACGTAGAAGTCCCGAAAGAGATGA